>PAUH01000046.1 GCA_002712645.1 Methanobacteriota archaeon | reverse complement strand
GTCCGAGGATAACGAAAAGGAGCGATAGGCCAACAGCTGAGAGGCAAAGTCCTTGCTCCAACTTGTCATTAAATTTTAGTAGCGACATTTTTTATCAGCCGAAAGTAGGAGTACGTGAGATATGTGGCAAGCCAGAAACAGCAATACGCATGCAGCACCACTGTGCCAAGTCATGTGTCGATCATCGGGGAGGCTGTATAGCATTTCGTCCACCGGAGAAAGCAAGTTCTAGTTGTTCGTCACTTGTGTCTCCGCCCAGTTCACGAAACATCATGCTGGGTTGGATGTCACGATTGTGTTGATATTTGTCGCTTGAATATTCTGTAATTTCGCCAGTGATCTGATGAAAGAATATTTGGCAAATGGGAACACCAGGGTAGATCTTCACAGGTTGAACAGCGAACATTTCCAGCGTCCAATATCCAGCAAAGCCAACGTCACCGAAGCCAGCGGTGACATGTACAAATAATCCTAGTCTGCCAATTGAACTACGCCCTTCGATCATTGGAACAAGATTGTGAGTCTCTGTTCGTTCAACAGTCC
Source organism: Methanobacteriota archaeon (assembly GCA_002712645.1). Lineage (GTDB taxonomy): Archaea > Thermoplasmatota > Poseidoniia > Poseidoniales > Thalassarchaeaceae > MGIIb-N1. Next base: position 13,063 of record PAUH01000046.1, on the reverse strand, counting down.
GTCCCAGATAGAGTTGGTTGGGGGTCAGGACCAGTCCCTCTTCTGGAATTTGCACTCGTGCTACTCGATTACTCTTTCGCATGTCGAGAACAATTTCTTCGTAGACAAGAAGTTCGTCGTGAAGTGAAAGGTTATAGCTATTGGGATTGAGCCTTTTGTCATCAAATGGATCGATATGAATATTGTCGCCAAGTTGCTTCCGGATCTCATGGCCTGAGAGAATCATTCGGGGTTTCCTTGCGAAGTGCGGTGGCGTAATCCGCGGCTCAGAGGGAAGTTAAAATTTTCCCAGAGCCAGAATTCGATTGTAAGGATTTGATGAGAAAATGTCTTAAAAAAAATCATATCACCGAGATTTTTTCAGATGCCTTGGGAGTCCCACTTTTGGGCAAAGGTCTTCAAGTCCGCAGCCGGCACAGCGAGGTTTACGAGCAAGGCAGGTGCCTCTCCCATGCTGAATCAAACGATGGCTTATGGCGACCCAGTGGTTTCGGGGGATTTCCCGTACAAGGTCTCGCTCTGCCCGAATGGCATCTTTTGCTTTTGTCAGGGCAAGTCGACGAGAAATACGACCGACGTGTGTATCAACAACGACACCTTCAGCCAAACCGAAAGCACTACCTAGGACGACGTTGGCAGTTTTTCGGCCGACTCCCGGCAGGGAGGTCAACTCCTCAACTGTTTGAGGAACATTCCCTTCGAATTGATCAACGAGTTTGCTGCAGCATCCCTGGATGTTTTTGGCCTTCGCTCGAAAGAATCCGGTTGTTTTTACTGCATTTTCGAGTTCTGCAATGCTTGCTGCTGACATTTTGTGAGGGTTTGGCCACTGCTTAAATAGATCAATAGTGACCAGATTTACACGTTTATCGGTGCATTGGGCTGACAAGATTGTCGCTATGAGGAGTTCGAAGGGGTTCTTGAACCTGAGCGAGCAGTCTGCATCCGGATAGAGTTCTTCAAGGCGATCTACAATCTGGAGACTCCGTTCCCTTCGCTGCAGCCGAGTTTCTCTGCTTGGCACAATATGTGTGCGTGGGGTCTCCGATGGCGTCTTAGATGTCGATTTCGGTCTCATTTCAAGCTTCAGAGTACCATGAGCCTCCGCTCTCGCCACGTCGATGCTAGGATTTCAATAGATGGATAGTATAGATGTTGCAGTTGCTTGCTTAGGAGGTCCGATGGTCTCTGAATTGTTTGATCCTTCAGAATACGATCCGCTTTATTTGGCAGGCATCGTTAAATTTAATGAGTGCGATTACTACGAATGCCATGAGGTCTGGGAAGAGCTGTGGACAGAGTACCGTGGTCCATCAAGGAAGTTCTACCAAGGTCTCATTCAAGCGGCTGTTGCCTTGCACCATTTTGGTAACGGTAATATTCGAGGGGCTCGAAAACTTCATGGCAGCGTCCATGGGTATCTTGAGCCTTACGGCTCCTATTACCTTGGGCTTCACCTAGATCAATTTTTTAAAGCTTTTGATGAGTGCCTCAAAGAAGTGGCCGCAAGTACAGAGAACTTTCCAAAGATCGAACTTGATCCAGAAACGTTGCCAGAAATTCACCTTGATCCGCCGCCCTTGGTGAACGGAGGTGATGCCGATGAATGATGATACCCTCGCTTTTACTCCGGACGATTTTTCAGGATTCGCACGGCTTTTTCCACTTCCGAATCTCATTATGTTCCCGCACGTGATGCAAGCCATACATATCTTTGAACCTCGATACCGTTCGTTGTTCGAAGAGGCACTCTCCGATGACAAACTTATTGCCTTGGGTGTATTGGCGCCGGGCTGGGAGGTTGATTATGAGGGCCGTCCGGCTCTTGAATCAATGGCATGCCTTTGTCGGATAGCAACGTATCAGCAGACCCCGGAAGGGACCTACAATGTATTGCTTCTAGGAGTTCGTCGAATTCAATTGCAGGAAGAGTTACCACCCACCAAGCCTTTTCGTGTCTCAGAGGCCGAGATTGTTGAAGACCACGTGCCCCCGCATTCTTCAGCAGAAGAGATCGTAGGTTTGCAAAAGCAACTACTGGTGGCATTTAAACGTTCCATGACAAAACTCCCGACTTCGTATGATCAGATTGATGAGCTTCTGGGTAGCCAGATTACTCTCGGGATGCTCGCTGATATTGTTGCCTACACGGCTGAGCTAAACTTGAAGACAAAGCTATCTCTTCTGAAAACAAGCAATGTGGTTGACCGCGTGCACGTTCTCTTGGGTGCACTGAGTAAGAGTGGTCGGCCTAACGCTACCCGGCGAACGTTTCCGCCGGCTTTCAGCACGAACTGACTCTTCGCACGACGTGCTCTTAACTCCATTGGTCACCTTCGAGGAGGAAGAGGACGGGTATTGCTCGCAACGATAAAAAGGGATGAATTCTTGGTTTTGTTGGCTTTTGGAAGGCAAAAAGTTTGCTGCTTTTCACTGCATGGCAGTGTAAAGTACGGTCTTCTAAACTAGAGTGACAGATTTTGAACAGTTAGGTGTTAAACTCAAAAAATGAGCACGAGTCGTAAAGAATCAGATGATCCGACATCAATCGCCTCTGGGCAGGGAGGTGCCACTCAAGTCGTTGACCATCAAAGAATAGAGGCCGCTGTTCGGGAAATTCTTACTGCAATAGGTGAAGATCCAGATCGGGAAGGATTGCTTGAAACACCTGCTCGTGTTGCTCGCATGTATGCTGAAATGTTCAGTGGATTACATGATGATCCACGGCGTCATCTGGGAAAGGCATTCACTGAGAAGTACGATGAACTCGTCTTAGTTCGTGACATTGCCTTTCATAGTATGTGTGAGCATCATCTGTTGCCTTTTATGGGGCACGCACACATTGGATACATACCGAATGGTCGCGTGTTGGGTCTCAGTAAGTTGGCAAGAGTGGTTGAGGCAGTGTCCCATAAGCCACAGGTCCAAGAGCGTATGACTGAACAAATTGCTGATTTACTAGAGCATGATCTTGGGGCGAAGGGAGTCGCTGTTGTTCTGGAGGCATCTCACACATGCATGACTATTCGGGGAGTGCGAAAACCAGGAAGTCTTTGTGTGACTTCAGCCGTGAAAGGAATTTTCCGAGCAAATATCTCCAGCCGAGCTGAGGTCATGTCGCTTATTAATGGGAAAAATTGAGTGCGCGTTGGTTCGTGTGCGATGGAGTTTTGTTGCTTGCTGACTCCGCGAGGTGTACGTTCCGATCCATTTTTAGGAACACTGTGAATCAACAGATATGAACCTGCTTGTAGATTTTCTTTGTCGCTTTAGTTTTGGGCTCGCGGTCGGGCTGTGTATCACTCCGGCGGCCCTTGTCCCAAGCGGCTTCTTTCGTGTGAATACGCTTGTTTTGCTCGGGCTTACGACATTCGCCGCACTGCTGTCATCAACACTGGGTTTGAATGCAAATACATGGCTTCTGTCTATTGCTGCAATTGTTTCATGGGTTGGCAGTGTGTTGTGGTACGCAGATCGCCGCCAACCAGGCCTTGTTTGCTGTGGTGGAGCCGCGGTGCTCTGCGCTGCTGCAACTGCCCTGACGGGTGAATTCGCAACTGCTCAAGTTGGAGTACGAATTCTCTCAGGCTGTCTGATTGGGTTTACGGTCAATGCGATGCTTCTTGGACACTGGTACCTTAATGCGCCTGGTATGCGGGTGGATGTGTTACGACGATCAATCGATCAGACGCTTTTCGCATGGGGCCTTCTGTTTTTTCTGGTTGTGGCAATGATCATCTGGCAGTTTGGGAATATCGAAGACAGTAGCGATTCGTTGTCGTCTACCTTTTTTCGAGCGGTTACTGCAGCCACCTCTGGGGCTAATGGAGGCCTGGATGCTACGGGCGTGGCGTTGCTCTGGCTCCGCTGGTTGGCGGGACTCATTGGACTTCCAATTCTCTTGCTTATGAGTCGTATGACTTTGGATATACCAAATACACAAAGTGCAACAGGAATTCTTTATGTGGCGTGCCTGGCGGTCATTTTGGGAGAATTGACCGCACAACTTCTTGGGATGACAGTAAAGGTTGGCAATCCTGTGGCGGAGCCGGCTCGACAGGAAATATGGAGTGAAGGTACAGCATGAATATTGTGTGTGCGTGTCCGGCCTGTCAGATGGGTATTTATCAGACGTCAGTTGAAGAAGCTTCGTCGATTATATGCCCAGCATGTGGTCAGAGTGTTGCCGTTCCGCAAGGGGCGATTCAGGTTTCTGAAAAAAATGCTCAGCCGCGACTGAATCGGTGTTTGGTTTGTCCCAGCACGGAGTTGTTTGTCAGGAAAAACTTTCCACAGCGACTCGGCATTGCAATCGTTGTTGTTGGGCTCGCCATGAGTTGTGTCGCCTGGGGCTATCGAGATTTATTTTGGACTTTTGGCATTCTCTTTAGCACAGCATTGCTTGATGTCATTCTGTTCTTCGTTGTGCCGGATTGTCTGACATGCTACCGCTGCGGTGCACGATACACGGGTACTGATGGAATGAGTGAGTTTGGAAATTTCAATCTCGAAACGCATGAGAAATATCGGCAGCAGGCTGCGAGAGAGCGACAGTCTAATCGTCCGTTCTGAGCCAGGGGGTTGCCTAATAAGTGGAAGGGCACCACGACTCGGCTTGGATGTGTTTGGTCGAAGATCAAAGAGGAGGCGTTGAGGGCGGTACGATTTTTGATAATGCTGGGAACAACGAACAACAAAAACATTGACTGGTTGTACTTTCAGCTACAGTGTCTGGGTTTGTACCGGTGTTATCTACTGTCGTAAAGCTTATCAAGAGAGTTGGATCCGAAGTGGTGTAGGAAATTGTTTGTGAACAAAAACATTGTAAGTAGCGATGGTCGTCTAAAATCAGAACGTACTACGGGCGAGGTGTCTGTAAAACTTTTTGCAGGCGTTGCGGAGTTGGCTGGAGTGAAAGAGCTTCGGGTTTCTGTCAAACACTTTACAGTGTCAGAGGTTCGTTATGCCCTAGGGACTCAGTTGCCGAAGGTGGCCTCGTTGTTGTCCCGAAGCGCTATTGCTGTCGATGGTCGCTATGCAACAGACGATGAGGTTCTTTGTTCCGATTCAGAGATAGCGGTCATTCCTCCAGTGAGTGGAGGTTAGGTGAATGCTGCAGGTTGATCTCACGGATGATCCGATCGATGTATCGCTCGTGCTTTCACGTGTTGCGAGCGAACGCGCAGGAGCGAATGTGTTATTTACTGGCACGACACGGCAAGAGACAGATGGTCTCAGAACAGACTGGCTTGAGTATGATGCATACGAAACACTAGCTAGAAAAGAACTTTTTCGTCTGCATGAACAGGCTGTTGTCAGGTTTCAGATTATAAAATGTTCGATCGTGCACAGACTGGGTAAGGTCTCTGTTGGTGAAGTAAGTATTGCTGTTGCTGTTTCTGCAATCCATCGAGCCGAGGCGTTTGCTTCAGCATCATGGCTTTTGGAGAGAATTAAAGCAGTCGTACCTGTTTGGAAGCGACAGGTTAATGAGTCCGAAGCTTTTTGGGTGCACCCAGAAAAGAGTGACACTCTAGCCGGAAATTCTAGTCGATGTTCACGGGAGCCTTTTGATGAGCTTTCCTGAAAAAGACTTCGATGCACCTGCCAACAAAAGCCTTGTTGACGAGTTTGGTAGGCACCATACGGATCTCAGGATAAGTGTTACAGATCGATGTAATCTTCGATGCGGGTATTGCATGCCGCTAGAAGCGTCTTTTATGAGTCAACAAAGGCTGTTGACGTATGACGAAGTAGCAAGGTGCGCGAATGTCGCGTCTGAAATGGGGATTCAGACAATTCGTTTAACGGGCGGTGAACCACTTATGCGACCCAGGCTTTATCAACTTATTGAACAGTTGACTCAATTACCAAAAATTCAAGAAGTTGCCCTCACCACCAATGGCCTACTGCTCGCAGACCAGGCTGAAGGTTTAGCCAGGGCTGGGTTATCTCGACTCAATGTGAGTCTCGACAGTCTTGATGAAGCTCGTTTTGAAAAAATTGCGCGTCGTTCTGGACTTCAGCGAATTCTCGAAGGGCTTGAAGAGGCGAGGCGACAAGGGTTTCGGTCAATTCGAATGAATGCGGTTTCGATTCGTGGATTGACGGAGCAAGACATTGTCCCGCTGGCCAAATTTTGTAGGACGCACTGTTTTCATTTGCGATTTATTGAATTCATGCCACTCGATGCGGAGGATGCATGGTCTCGTGAGGATGTCCTGACGGGTAGAGAAGTTCGTCAGATAATTGAAATGCATATAGGTGAACTGTCACAGATCAAAGGGAACAATCCAGGGCAGCCCTCGATTGACTATACTTATGTTGATGGCAGTGGCATTGTTGGGTTTATAAATCCTGTTTCGCAGCCATTTTGTGATCGTTGCGACAGGTTGCGGCTCACCGCAGATGGCCAATTTCGTAATTGCCTTTTTTCAACCACCGACTGGGATGCTCGCACCCTGCTGAGAGAAGGTGGGTCGGACGAAGAATTACAAGGTCTTTTAGCAGCATGCGTTGGTGCGAAGCACTTTTCACATAGTATTGGCACAGAAGCTTTCCAGAGACCATCACGGGCCATGTATCAAATTGGAGGGTGACAGTCGGTGGAATGACACTGAGGTCACAAACGAGTGAATAACAACCGCAACTACCCACCAAGGCGATATCTTGATAACGCAGCGACTACATGGCCAAAACCAGAGGTAGTTTGGAAAGCGTGGGAACAGGCAGCTAGAGAAAATGGCGTGGCGGTTGGAAGAGGTGCATATCACGAGGCGTTAATGGCAGGGAATCTTGTTCACCAGCTACGTCAAGAAGTCGCAGCCTTGTTCGGTGTTTCACCAGAAAGGATCTGCCTGCCGGTATCAGCGACTTTTGGATTGAATCAGGCAATCCATGGTGTTGTTACATCTGGCACCCATGTCATTGCCACTGCGGCTGACCATAACGCAACACTTCGGCCACTTCATTACCTACAGGAAAAAGGTCGCATTCAGTTGAGTGTCGTTCCATGTGATGGACGAGGTTGGGTTGATCCGGACGACATTGTTCGGGCATGGCAGGCGAATACAAGTCTTGTAACTCTTTCTCATGCATCAAATGTTACAGGTGTTACCCAAGAGGTTGAGTCAATTGTAAAAATAGCACGAGAACGAGAAGCACTTTCATTGCTCGATGCTTCTCAATCAATTGGTCATGTTGCAGTTTCCCAATATGAATCGATAGCCGACATTGTTGTCTCGCCCGGCCACAAGTGGCTGATGGGCATGCACGGAATAGCAGTGCTCTATGCAAGACAAGGAATTCATTTTGATCCATTGATACAAGGTGGTACAGGCTCAACGAGTGAATCTCTTGAAATGCCCGTTGAAATGCAGAATCAAGTTGAGGTAGGGACAATTGATTTCCCCGCAGCCGCAGCACTGCTCTCTGGGTGCAGGTGGCTGAAAGAGGAAAGAGTGGAATCGGTTGCAGCCGCTTGCAAGGGTTACGCTCAAGCGTGCTATGATGAATTATGTGATATTCGAGGAGTTCGTGTAATAACTCCTGACCCAACTTCAGGTGTGTTAGGTCCGCCAATTATCAGTATGGTCTGTGATGGGTATTCACCAGTTGAGGTTGCTGCCTTGTTTGAACAGATTGCGGGTGTTCAGGTGCGTTCTGGCTATCACTGTGCTGCTTGCATTCATGAATTTCTAGGGACCACCAAAGGCGGGACTGTTCGTATTTCCTTTGGTCCTTTTAGCGGTATTGGAGATGTTGAAGCTGTTGTCTCGGCAACAAAGAAAATAATGCTGTAGAGTGCAGGGCAGTAGAAGGAGATGTTGTATGGGAAGTAAACAAGATGACGTCTGGTATTCAAAGGGTCTTCGCTTTGAATGCTCGCAATGCGGGGATTGTTGTACTGGCGCTGAGGGGTATGTCTGGGTCAATCAGTCCGAGATCGATGCAATGGCTGCGCGTATGCAAATTACCCCTGAGCTTTTTGAAGAACAATTCGTTCGACGAGTAGGTGTTCGAAGGTCGCTCACAGAAAGGCCCGGAGGGGATTGTGTGCTTCTTGATGCTGAAACACGTGGTTGCACGGTCTACGAAGATCGGCCTCGTCAGTGTCGCACCTGGCCGTTCTGGAATTCCAATCTCAAATCTGAGGCGGCGTGGGATGAGGCGGCTGAAAGTTGTCCGGGCTGCAACAAAGGTGATCTTGTGCCGCTTGAGAAAATACAAGAACAGGCAGCACGGATTCGCATTTAAGAAACAGTTTTTTATTGCAATAGGTTACTTATTGCAAAGCCTATAGCCACTACTGAAATAACTGGCTGACGGATTGACTGCGGCTGGTCTGTATAGATGACTAAAAGAGATGCATTCCGAAGAAATTCCTGAGCGTCTTCTATCAGAGCACGCCGCCGTGTGTTCTGTATGGAGTCAGATGAGACGGTTGATCAAGGAACCAGATGCGTTCCCACTCATCAGTAATCGCTCGAAGATCTTCTGAGGTGTAGATTAATTGTTGAGCTCTCCGAATAGGGTCGCCGGAATACATAGGAATGAGACATCCCGTATTTGTTGCCACGAGAATTCCTATGACCAAAAGAATAATAAATTTTAGGCCGATATCCCATGTGCCACTACGGGCATTGTTGGTATTCATCGCGCCGCGCTCCCTGTATCAGTTATGTCGTTTGTCTCAGTCGAATACGTAAGTTCTTCACACAAATAGTTGTCTCTTGTTCTGGACAGAGCAGGCACATCCCGGTGGTTGCCGGTTGACCATCGACTGTATTCATTATGGGTCTTTCTCTGCATACTATTTACTGAGCAAGACCTTTCAGTGCGATGGTAAAATTTTTCAAACCAACATGCATTTTGTTGAAATAAGTACGTATCTGTTAGCAACAAAGCTTCTCGGTAGAATACGAACTCTAGGGAGACTGAGGTTCGTCGAGTTTCCTTACCCGTGCTTCCATTTCCTTGCCCGGCTTGAAACTCACGAAATATCGTGGTGGGACGTTCACGACATCGCCCGTTCGCGGATTTCTGGCAACTCGACCATCTCTTCGTTTGATTTGAAACACGCCAAAATTCCGAAGCTCGACCCTGCCCTCTTTGACGAGTGCGTTTATGAGGGCATCGAAGGTGGTTTGAACCGCTTCCTGAGCTTTCGCCTTCGGGAGGTCTAACCGCTCGGAAATCGCTCGAACTATGTCTTGTTTGGTCACGACTCTGACACTCCAGTCGTGGATTGAGGGCCGAAAATGCCCGTTTAAACACCATATGGACGGGCCAGGCTGGATCTGCGTCGTGGATTCGTGTCCGTCCGGTAGGAACCATAATGGGGCTTTAGTCGTGATGTCAACGAGGATTGGGGTTTTCTTGAAAAAGTGGTACCACCTTTTCTATCTCTCGTATCGGCCTGCCAATCGGGAGTCTTGAACTAGACCGCATATTCAGAAGAAAAATTAAATTTTACCTATTTTTCCTATTTGGCTGATCCATTGGTAGTTTGCCACTGCGGTACACTGAAAGTGTGGCGTGGACTGAATAGGTTTTAGTTTGTCAGCCATCATCAAGGTCCTCATTAGCGTTTAGAAAAGACGATGACTGCATGGAATTCTTCGTTGCCGGAGCCTCAGCAGTACAGATTGGGACGGCGAGTTTTGCAGAGCCTGTTATTACGACCCGAATCCTGGATGAACTTCCTGCAGCTGTAAATTCACTTGGGGCATCGGAACTTCAACAAATCGTTGGTACTCTGGTGATTGGTGATTCTGCCAAAACTTCGAACAAATAGCTCAGGACTATTTTAGATGTGTTCAGGTCTCAGTGATGGTAGAGGACGGATGTTTTGGAGATGAATTCTGGTATGCAATCGAAGTCAAATTCTAAAGCTAGGATGCGAGTGCTTTCAGGCATTCAGCCAACAGGACGGTTTCACTGGGGCAATTACTTTGGCGCAATACGCCAATACATTGAGTTACAGGATGCCGGAGAGGCTTTCTATTTTATTGCCGACTTACACGCCCTTACAACGGTTCGCGAACCTGAAAGACTTCGCGGTTTTGTGCGTGATGCGGCGATTGATCTGGTTGCTTTAGGGCTTGATCCTGAGCGAGCCACTTTATTTGTTCAGTCAGATGTGCCCGAGGTAGCTGAACTTACCTGGTTGTTGATGACGGTAACACCGATGGGGCTGTTAGAGCGGTGTCATGCGTATAAAGATAAAAAAGCGAGAGGGCTTACTGCAGACGCGGGCCTCTTTACATATCCCGTCCTCATGGCTGCAGATATTTTGGCGTACGATGCGGATGTGGTGCCGGTCGGTGAGGATCAGGTGCAACACATTGAAGTATGCCGAGATCTAGCTGGTACTTTCAATCATCTCTACGGCGATACTATTTTTCGTCTTCCGAAGCCAAGGCTTGTTGACGGTGCGGCGAAGGTGCCAGGGACTGATGGGCAGAAGATGTCAAAAAGTTATGAGAATACGCTTGAGGTATTCGAAGGCTTGCCGGCACAGAAAAAGAAAATCATGCGAATTACAACGGACTCCCGTTCGATGGAGGAGCCGAAGGATCCACAACAAGACCATCTGTACCAACTGTTTTCACTCGTGGGTTCCGAAAAAGAAGTTGCTGAAATGGAAGAACTCTATCGGCGGGGTGGATTTGGATATGGCGATGTGAAAAAAGCAGTTGTGGCAGCAGCCAAAGAGGCTTTTGCTACTGCACGAGAACGACGATGCGAACTTGAGTCGAACCCAAGCAAGATAGATGAAATACTTGCCGTTGGTGCTGAACGAGCAAGAGCGGTTGCCGGCAATGTTCTTGAGCGTGCACGTGAAGCATGTGGTCTGCGTGGATCATCTACGCGGGGGCGTAACCAATGAATGTGCTTGGTGTTGGCACGGACATCACGGAGTGCCTACGAATAGGTAAAATGATTGAGCGACACGGCGAACTTTTTGTGCAACGCGTCTATACACCCAAGGAAATTGAATACTGTCGAGGTCGTAGGATGGCTATGCAGCATTTTGCCGGTCGGTGGGCTGCAAAAGAGGCGATTCTGAAGGCGCTTGGTACAGGGTGGCGTCAGGGTATCAGTTGGCGTGACATTGAGGTGATCAATGGCGTAACTGGAAGGCCCGTTGTGACTCTCATGGGCGGCACGCAAGACGTCGCTGAAAAAATGGGGATAGGTGGCGTGCTTATAAGTATTTCTCATTGCCGCACCCACGCAACTGCTCACGCGATCGCTGTAAGCGAGATGCCATCAACGTTTGATCAGGATATCCCTTGGGAGTAGGTGAACTACGATTCAGTAAACTTTTCCAATTCGGCAACCCCGCCTTCAATAGTCAGATCGGATACTGGGGTTCCATCTTCTACCTGCGTCTGTCCATCGCGGCGGGTGAGCACAAGAGTCTGCTGACTTTTCATATGGTCGGCTAATTGCTTCCGAAGATCCTTCTGTTCTTTTTCTGGAAGTTTTGCAAATGCACCTCGTCCGCGGCATTTTGGAAATTTACTACACCCGAGCCATGGACCTCGTTTGCCATCACGGAGGTTGAGAAGTTCACCACATTTAGAACACTCAATGTCGGTCAGGATGGGCGGAGGGGCGGGGAACTTAAGGTTTCCTTTTTTGTCAATGTTCATGATAAATGATGCGGGTGCATCAGGATCTGATTTTTTAGATGACTTTTTCGGTGGCGGTGGGCCATCTTCGACAAGAAAGTCTCCAAACCGTCCCGTTCGTTTCACCATTGGCCATCCATTTGGAGAGCGAAGGTCAATTTGCTCTGGGAGCAGGGGCCGGCCGTCGCGGTCAACAGGCATGGCAAAGGTGCAAGCCGGTATTTCTTTTGGCTTCCGCTTTCGAGGTTTTTTCCCCTTCGCTGTTTTCTTGGGAGGCGGCGGTTCCACAAGTATTTTTTCGTTATACCCACAGCATGACAGAAACCGGCCTGTTTTTCCGAGACGATACTCAAGACGACGGTCACACGTTGGGCAAGCATATTCAGAAGGCGTCGATTCGGCTTTTTTGTGTTTGAGTTGATCAGCGAATTCAATTTTAGGCACAAGTTCTTCATAGAACTCATGGAGCATATCGGTCCACTGTTTTTTTCCTTCAGCTACTTGATCAAGTTCCTGTTCAATCTCACGGGTATATCCGACCTCGATGAACTGATCATGAAAGCCTTCCTCAAGAAATTCTGTAACTGCCTCCCCAAGTGCTGTCGCGTAAAATCGCCTTTCACGTTGTTCTACATAGCCACGATTTTCGATGACATTGATAATGCTTGCATAGGTTGATGGCCGTCCAATTCCTTCTTCTTCTAGTTTCTTTACAAGTGTTGCCTCACTGTACCGAGGTGGCGGCGCTTGGAATTTCTGCCTTGGCTCAATACTGAATGGGGCGAGTTGTGTTCCTTTATCAAAATCGGGTAGTACCTGATCGCCGTCTCCCTTCGGAATTCCGGTAATTCGCAAACAGCCATCAAAACGCAACACACGTCCATTTGTTTTAAAGACGGCTCCGGTATCTTTGTCTGAACGCCGCATTCGTACTGCCGTGCTATCCCATTCTGCATCGGTTGCCTGACAGCCAACAAATGACTGCCAAATGAGCCGGTAGAGTTTGAGTTGCTCCTCATTTAAGGAGGAGGCGATAGTGTCTGGGTCACGAAATGGATCAGTTGGTCGAATTGCTTCGTGGGCTTCTTGTGCTGACTGATTGCTACTCGAGTAAAAGCGAGGTTTCTCAGGGAGATACTCCGCACCGATTTTTTCTTCAAGATAGCGACGTGCCAGACGGATGGCTTCGCCTGATAAATTCGTTGAGTCAGTTCGCATGTATGTAATCAGTCCGACTCGTCCCTCTCCGGGTAGATCGATGCCCTCATAGAGTTGCTGAGCGACACGCATTGTTCGGTCAGTTGACATGCTTAGTCGGCTACTTGCGGCTTGTTGTAAGGTGCTTGTGATGAATGGTGGATAGGGTCTCGACTTTGTACGTTTCACATCAATTGAGTCGATGCTATAGCGTGTGTTGGAGTCCG
>PAUH01000045.1 GCA_002712645.1 Methanobacteriota archaeon | reverse complement strand
TATATAAATGAAAGGGGCTTTGAATTGCCTTAGGAGGCTAAAAACGTAGTTTTCAAGTAAAGCGAGTGTGCCCAGCAACACCGAAAAATCACAAATCTGAACTATCTTTTTCAGATTATTAACAGCCCTATGTCCAGTCAACAAACTCAAAAGTAGTCCTTCGTTCGATTAGTAAGGTCTCAATGAGGATAGAGGGCGAAATAAAGCTGGCTTTTGACGATGTCATGATTAGGCCTAAGAGGAGCACGTTGGTTTCAAGATCGGATGTCACATTGAAGAGAAAATTCTCTTTCAAGCACACAAGCAGGACATGGGAGGGAGTTCCGGTATCTGCAGCTAACATGGATACCACAGGGGTCTTCGATGTTGCCAAGGTTCTCCAGAGTCACAATATGATGACCTGCCTACAGAAATTCTACTCCGTGAAAGATCTTGAGAGAGCATGGGCGGATGGCGTGGATGCCAGATACATCGCAGTGACATGCGGATCTACTGAAGACTCATTCCAACTGCTGAGGAGGAAACTAGCGACCAACGATAATCTTTCGATTATATGCATAGATGTTGCCAATGGATATCGCGAGGTTTTTCTGGAGTTTGTGAAGAGGGTCAGATCAGATTTTCCCGACAAGATAATCATCGCAGGGAATGTTGCTACGAATGAGATGACTGAGGCTCTAATTCTAGCTGGTGCAGATATCGTGAAAGTCGGCATAGGGCCGGGGTCGGTTTGTACAACTAGGAAAGTTGCCGGAGTGGGTTATCCGCAACTCTCGGCTATTTCTGAATGTGCAGATGCTGCGCATGGGCTCGGAGGGCATGTGATGGCGGATGGAGGGTGCAACTCTCCTGGCGACATTGCGAAGGCTTTCGCAGCAGGGGCCGACTTTGTCATGCTGGGAGGTATGTTCGCGGGTCACGACGAGTCTGGTGGCGAGATCGTGGAATCTGAAGATGGGCGTCTCTTCAAATCCTTCCACGGCATGTCCTCTTCAACTGCGATGGAGCGGCACTACGGAGAGATTGCAGACCATAGGGCGCCTGAAGGTAAGGCCGTTAGAGTCCCATACAGAGGGCCGCTCTCAGTCACCGTACAGTCGATTCTCGGAGGCGTTCGGTCGAGTTGTTCTTACGTGGGCGCCAGGAGAATCAAAGATCTGCCAAAATGTACCACATTCATCAGAGTGACTCAGACGACGAATGAGGTTTACAGGGGATTGGAAATCGACGGTTGACTAGACATCAAGAATGACCCTAGCCCAAAGTCCGATGATTGAACCATCTTCAGACTCTTGCGCTCCTATCTCCAACTCATGATGCGTGACTGCTTTAATCTCGATTACAGGCTCAAATTCATCAATTTCGAATTTGACTGCCTCGGAAAGGATTTGGTCATCGCTGATCGATACATCGATGATGCGCAATATTGAGGACCCGGACTCAGACAGCCAATTTACCTCCTCGAGCCAGGATACCAAATCTCGATCTTCCCTGTCTGATCTAGAAATTGAAAATGAGATTTGCTCGCCCTCCCCCCAAGATATAGCAGACCCCGGGGTAAATCCATATCTTATTGACTGAAGGGCCAAAGAGGATATTTTGAACAGTTCAACGATATTATCGGCCTCAGCAAGGAAGCCGACATCTGCAGTCGTAGGAAGAATGCTCCAAGAGGCCATGCCACTCGGGATATCTCATTCGGGAAGAACTAGTAGGTCAATCGAACTGATTACAGAGTTGGCCTTGCCCTGGGAATGAGAGTGGATTGAGTGGATTCGTGTTGTACTTATTCTCACATTTATTCGTATATCCGTCTGCATCACTGTCGATACTAGCGTCGGATGGGTCATTTGGATCGAGTCCGAAGAAATATTCCCAGCCGCTCCACATTGAGTCGCCGTCCTGATCCTGGTGATACACCTCGCTACCATCGAGCCACAGATCTCCATCCGTATCATTCAAGATCGGGTGGGTTCCATTCTGGAACTCTTCGTAGTTGGTATAATTTCCTAAATCATCATAGAAAACTGATCCTGAGGACGTACCTGGGTCGATATGACATGCTGAATTCTGAGGGTCATTCCATCCTGGGCAGTACTTATTCATCAGATGGAGCACATTCAATCCATCAGAATCGAGGTCTTCCGAGCCGTCGTCTACACCATCGCCATCTGAATCTATCATCTTCGGATCGAGTGGCCCGCGCTCCGTTACTGATAGCGTGATGTTCCCGTATGTCACTGCGAACTCGTTGTGTATGACTTCCCAACCATCCGGCAGCAAGTCTCCGTCTGTATCGACACGTACGGGATTTGTGTCCCACCTCGAGGGTATCTCCATGAGGTTCGGCAATGAATCGTTATCGGCATCGAATGAAGAGTCTGGAAGGCTACCAAAGCTTGGATCTAACGCCCATCTGCCATTCTCAGGTATGGTGAATCCTGTGAGATTTAACTCTGAAAATGTGTAAGTCGGGTTTAGCACACCATCGCCATCAGGATCGCCTGAAGAAGAGAAACCTTGCAGGTAGTTATCCCAAATCCACCCTCCTGGTGCTCGCCCGCATTCAAGCATGGACTGGCAGCCCGGGGGAAGCCAATTGCTAGGCGCTATCCACAGGCTGTGACTGGTGGTGTCGTCCTCAACAGATGTGATTTGCATTTCCCAACCGTCTGGCTGTAAATCTCCATCTGTATCGGGATCCAAGGGATTTGTCGCAGTCTGCCATGGACGAGGTATGTTGAGGACCTCGTATCCGTCCTTCAATTCATCATCGTCACTATCGACATCCGAGGCGTTTGTGACATACTGATCTTGTCCCGCTATGACTTCCTCTCTATCATCTAAACCATCATTGTCGGTATCGATTCTCGAGGCATTAGTGAAGTAAACTGAGCCATTCCATTGGAATCCGTCCATTGCTTCTGTGAAGTCTTCGATGCCGTCGCTATCGGTATCTCTGTCTGTTGCATTGGTGTATGTGGTGTAGTACTCCATCGAGTCGGATAGTCCGTCGGAGTCGGAATCGAATACTCCCGGGTCACTTCTAACCTTGATATCACGTGCTGTTCCATCGACGATTCGAATAGTCCATCCAATGACCTCTATGCCATCGATTAGGCCGTCTCCATCAGTATCCGGGTTCATTGGATTTGTCGATCGGCCGTCGACTATGCCGTCCTTATTGAGGTCCCTTGCTTGATATTCGTCGAGATTTGTTAATCGCTCATAACCCTCAACAATGGTCATGAGTGACTGGCTACGGCGCTCAACTTCATCGCCTACCTCAATGTGTATCCCGTACACATAGCCATCCTGATGTGCTTTGATTGGGACGTTGATATATGCGAGATCTTGGACTGTCCTAATCCAAATCAGGGTCTGATTCTTTTGGACGAAATCGCCCAGTTCTACGGAGACACTCTGTACGGTTGAGACTCCGACGAGTTCGGAGTAGAAGACAGATCCATCGCCGTCGGCATCAAAACCATCCATATCAGGGTCATACAGGGCATTCATTCCATCTCTTGGGTTTATCCCATTGAGATGCTCCCACCCATCTGGCATCTTGTCGCCGTCAGTATCGTTTGATGAGGGATTAGTGAAGTTTGTAGATCCCCAAGTGTATGCAACCTCATACTCCTGAAGGTTGTTTAGGCCGTCTCCATCGGGGTCGCCGTATCCATCGGTTGGCGATAGGAGGTCTAGAGTATCGTCATAGCAGTACTCGAATCCATCCGGCATCCCATCTCCGTCTG
Organism: Methanobacteriota archaeon; assembly: GCA_002712645.1. Classification (GTDB taxonomy): domain Archaea; phylum Thermoplasmatota; class Poseidoniia; order Poseidoniales; family Thalassarchaeaceae; genus MGIIb-N1. The sequence goes on along the minus strand of PAUH01000045.1, from coordinate 11,483 downwards.
TGTCCCAATCACCTGGCCCGTTGAACTTGCCATCGCCATCCATATCTTGAGAGAACCAATCTCTATCCCCGGATTCGCTCATCATGGAAGTGTATGGGGCATCCTTTACTATTGAAGAAAAAGTGAATCTCCCACAGTGAACGTCCAGATACTGTATCCCGTAAGCGACCTCTACCCTGTCCGGGATAAGATCGTCATCGCTATCATCAGAGAGCGGGTTTGTAGAGTATAATTCCTCAATATAATTGGGAAGAGTGTCTCCCCCAGATGGCTCGAGATCAAGAACTGCGTCACAAGAATGCTCCCCGAATGGGCCGATTGCAAGGTCTTGCCAGTCAGCAAGACCTATCTGTTGTTGGATTTCGGCTTTCTTAGTGGGTGTGAGGAGAGGGCAATCCCAATTTGGGTTGAGAGGATCAAGTAAGAAAAATGGTTCAGAGCCTGCAGATGTGACCTCTAGGGTGTAGAGTGACTCCCAGCGATCATTTAGCCCGTCCCCATCTGTGTCTTTTACACTTGGATTAGTTCCTATCTCTGCTTCTTCTATATTGGTCAGGCCGTCACGATCAGGGTCCCCATTGGGGCCATTGTCCGGATCGGGGAACGTCTCATTCTGATCACCGCCATCTGAGCCTGCATCCGGATTGCTGAAGTCTATGTCTGTAATCTGAGCCTCACCACTATCCAGCGGGTCAAGCCCATTGTCAATCTCCCACCCATCAGATAGACCGTCCCCATCGGTGTCAGCGAGTTGCCAGTTTGTACCGTACAATGTCTGCTCCATTCTATCAGGTATGCCGTCATCGTCGAAATCTTGACCGGAGATTTGAGTCTCGGATTCATCTAGGAAAATATCGTCCGCAGCTGGCTCGTAATATCCGATGCTCTGACTTGTGCTAAGCATCGCGTCGACTACGGTGTACAAGCCTGCTAAACACAGCGTTGCAACGATTGCAGCGATTGCATACTGGTTGTGATTGAGTTTCATTGCGGCTCGCCCCCCGACAAGGCTACCTGCATTCCGCTGTGCCCCGGATATAACCGTTAGGCGTAGAGGCGCATGTGGTTTTCATACATTCAGATCAAAAAGAAGCTCGAATCCTGAGTCGAATCTAGTTTCTTTTGGGGTGGCTCTTTTCGCCGTTGCTCGCTGTAAGCAGGCAGTCAGAATGCCCGTTGGTATGCAGTACTGTGCATCTGATCTCAGCCTTATTCTGAGTGTGTTTTCCAGCATGGATGCAGAATCTATGATTCCAAGTCCCCATTTTGAAAGTTGGTTCTTTCCGACATCCGCCCATGACGCCTCGTCTTCGATCATGATCATCTCGCCAGAATCGATGAAAGCCTTTGCTACTGAGTCGCTCAGATGTTTTGACCACTCGTTAGATGCCTCGTCGCCGTCTAGAGGAAGCAAATGGGATGAGGATTGTTTCCAGAAGGTAAAGAGTCGGAAGGGAACTATCGACAAATGGGCGTTGAATAGCATCAATCCACCGTCGCCATCCGCCTCAATTTCATCTATTTCAAGCATATTTTCATGTATTTTTTCGTCGTATGTGTTTTCTTGAATGAGAGGGGGTGAGTAGGACCAGGATCGTTCAATTTTCTCGACACTGAGAAATGCAACCCCTTCATTTTGAGATTCTACCCCGACCCTGATATTGCTCCGTAGAGCATGTTCAAGTGCTGCGGAAAAAGAACCTGAGGCGAGTGCTGCGAGAGAAGTAGATTCAACTACGTATCGAGCAATCTGACCATCCGTTACCATAGAGGCATGCAGGTGTCCGTCGCCTCTCCAAAGTCGGTCGAAGTCTCTCCATGAAGATGGGTCAGCATCTTTCCAGTTGATTTGCGACTCATTCAACATCATTGCCCAGTCATCTCTTGCCGCATAGCGTAGAGTGCGCAAAACGTCTGGGCCGAGTTTCTCGGACATCTCATTGACGATTGATGCCATGATGTCGGACCTTACGAGCCAAATGGGTGAATTCGACCTAAGGGGGTCAATTATCGATCCGGTTTTTGTAACTCTCAAACGCTCCAGAGGGCTCGGAACAGTCGTGCCTAACAATCTTCGAAGAAATTTCATGAGCGGGCCCTCATGAATCGGTCGATTCTATCGAATGCTTCGTTGAGCACCTCTTCAGGAGGCAGGGCTACGAGTCTGAAATGTCCAGAACCATGGACTGGAGAGAATCCAGAACCATGGACTAAGAGCACGTGTTCCTCGTGTAGAAGGTTCAATACGAAATCCTTGTCAGATGGAAATTTTTCTTGATCGGTTATCCTCGGAAATAGATAGAACGCGCCACCTGGTCGATTACACGACAGGCCCTCAATCGAGTCAATCCTTTCCATACATAGGTCTACTCTACTTCTGATGGATTCTAACCTCTCATGTAGCCATCCCTTGTCCCCGTTAAGGGCTGCTAGGTATCCATGTTGAGCCGGAGTAGATGCGCAAAGTCGGCTCCTGAGTAATCTCTCTACTCCATCTCGTGCTTCGTCAAGGACATGTGTTGGGTCATGGAATGCCATGTAGCCGATTCTCCAACCGGGCGCGAAATGGACCTTTGATACTCCGTTCAAGGTAATGACGGGCGAGTTAACAGAAAGTGAGGCGATCGACCTCTGTGTTCCGGAGAAATCCAGCCCATCGTATATCTCATCGGCAATTACTGTGCAACCAGGCCACTCTCTGGCAATATCAAGAACCTCGAGGATTTCAGAAGCAGTTGCTACGTTCCCAGTGGGGTTATTGGGGTTAATCAGAACGATAAATCGAACATTTTGATCCATCTTTGAGCGTATATCTTCTACGTCGATTGCCCAACCATTTTCTGAGTCGAGCGCGTATTCGACGGTCTTAGCGCCATACATTTGAGGATAAGCAAGATACGGCGGATAATGGGGCCCCGGAGCGAGAATCGAATCACCTCTGTGAAGAAACGCTGCGAAGAGAATCTGGAGTGCTTCCGTTACTCCATGCGTGACGTAGACATCGTGAGCCTTGCATGCCCATCCTTTTGATCTCTCGTCGGCTGCTATCGCTTCCCTCAATGCAGGAATTCCATACGATGGGCCATAGCCGTTGTCTTGTCGATCAAGGGCCTGTTTGAACGCCTCGACCATATGGCTGGGAGTGGGTAGTCCGGGGTACGCCAGCGGATCGCCTATGTTCATCTTGATGATTTCATGGCCCATCTTCTCAAGTTCCAAAGCAGGCACAACAACGTCCCGTATAGCGTACTCTATGGCGGCAGCTCTTCTCGTTGGCATGATCCCGGCCATGCTTCTGGATTGCACAGTGGCACATGAAGGCGCCGACTTTAGAGCCCTAATTCCGATCTTGCCATTTTGAGTGCGTTATCGATGCCGCTAGGGTCTGTTCCCCCTGCCTGGGCCATGGTTGGTCTTCCTCCTCCGCTGCCGCTGATTGCAGGGGAGATGGATCGAATGATTTTGGATGCGTCGTGCTTTTCCGAGGCTATTGAATCCTCGGTAATTGCAACTACTAGCTTACCGCCCCCTTCTTTACTTGCGATTACTGCAACTGTGGGATTATTCGGGTCCCTGGTTAATTCTCCAAGCGTGCCCATCAGCTCTTTGACTTCGCCGTCCATCTCCATAATCACATATCGAATACCATCTTTTGTGGTAGCAGAGGATTCTCCTCCGGCCCGTATACGGGCGATTTCCCCCCTGAGTTGTTCTATTGTTTTTCTTTGATCTTTCCACTCATTGAAGAAGCGATCGACTGCCTGGGGGAGGTCATGAGGCTGTACGCCGAGAATATCGGCGGATTGACTCAGAAGTTCGGATTGAACACGGGCGTGCTCCCTAGCAGCCTCCCCCGCCATGACCACCAGACGCTCTACCCCGTCTTGGACTTGACTGGAGCGAACGATTCGTATCTCACCAATCTCGGAGGTTTTACTCACATGCGTGCCGCCGCATGCCTGCAGATCATGCCCTTCAATATTGACTAATCTGATCATATCGTGCTTGGGAGGGCCTCCCTGATATATCGAGAATCCATGATTCGAATCGGCTTCTGCCCGAGGTATGACTGAGATTTCGATGTTCCTATCCTGAGATACGATTTCGTTAGCATGGTCTTCTATTTGATCTAATTGAGTTCTCGAAAGTCTACCATAGTGAGTTAGATCCAATCTTGCAAGTGACTCATTCTTGTATGATCCAGCCTGCCACACGTGGGGACCCAATATCTGACGTGCTGATCCCCCAACAACATGTACGGAACTGTGGTGCTGAGATATCTGGAGTCTTCTTTCCTCGTCTATTGATCCTGAGACACGACCAACATTAATTGGGCGATCGGCATAATGCAATATCACTCCGTTTTCGACTCTGACGTCGTATATCTTAGCGGCCCCCAAGGTTCCTATGTCTCCGAGTTGTCCACCGCTCTCTGGGTAAAATGCTGAGCGATCTAAGACTAATATCCACGAAGTTCTTGGAGTGCCTTGATCGTCTACAGATTCCATTTCAACGCAGTCAATGACCTGTGCATCGAAAACGCCCATGCTAGGATCCTCATCAAACAAACGGATTGTGGAGGGGTATGTCGATGTCAGAGAGGAAGGCTCTGACTTCAAGGCTGCTTCTTTGGTTCTCTGCGCGTTCCTAGCAGCCATATCGGCAGCGAAACCGACTCTAATCTCGAGGGTTTTCCACCCTAAATCTCGAGCTATGGCTAAAGTCATGTCAGGTTGTATCCCTCTCTCTTCAGCAAGCCTGTATAAGATCTCATCATCGATTGTACTAGAGTTCGAGGGAGTATCCTTCAGAGCTGTTGCAACTGCAGACCTCCCTCTTTCCAACATTGCAGTGTACTTCCTCTCCTCGGAATTGAGCATGTCAATGATGCCGTTTCTGTCGATGTCTTTCTTATTCGCCATATTCAGATCTAAATGCTGGTTTCCAAGATCTGCAAGTTTGATGTCGACTCCTAGTTCATCCTTCATCCTACAAACTCTTCGAGCTAGCATCCTAGCCAAATAACCGGCCTTTGAGTTGCTTGGGACGAGTCCGTCTCCGAGCATTGAGCAAAGTGCCTGAAGATGATCCGGAATTGCATATATCAATGCAAGGGGTTCGGTTATCGATTTCAGTTGAGATACGGAAATTGGTGCCTCGTTTTGAGAAATCCTGTCTGCTAAAGACGAGTATAGTGCATCTGCATCAGTTCCGACATCGATATTCAGAATTCCTGCTAATCGAGACAGTTCTCCCAACAATGTGTCTATATCGAGCGGTATCTCCAATGAGTCGACCATATCATCAAATTTGGCTAATTTCCTCAGAAAATGAACGGATTCAGGATATACTGTTTCATAGATTGTCGGAGTACCAGCAGCAGCCCAGCAGAAACGCTCGAGACCATATCCCGTATCGATGATCTTCTGATCCATTTGACGATACATCAGCCCTTTGATCTCGATTTCCCCTTCTTGATGCTCCTCAAGATCCATGAAGACCAGCGTAGCAAGTTCGAGCCCTCCGACTATCACCTCAAGAGCAGCACCTGCATTACCGCCGCCAGACCACGGATTCTCAACATAAGTGATCTCTGCTGGATCTATGTCGAATGTTTCAACGAGAAGTTCGTCACATAATCGGACGCAATTATCAATCCAATAGTGATACTCCCCTGTTGAGTCTCGATTGAAAGCATGATGGGCCATCATCTCGAAAGTAGTAAGATGGCGTCCACTGCGGCCTACTGCGGCTACGTCAGTGAGACGTATACATGGCTGACTTATGGTCAGAGGGTTTGCTGGTGGAGGAGTTCTTCCGGAAGTTACGTGCGGCTGAAAATCTGCTATACTAGCGATTGTGAGGTGTATATCATCCCTCCATCGTGCAATGACGGGGTATGGTTCTAGACGAGCATGTTCCTTTTTCTCAAAGAAATCAAGAAATGCCTCCCTCATTTTTTCTTTGAGTGCACTGCCTCGCTCTTCGTATCCAGATATGATGGGGGTTCCGATGAAAGTGTAAGGATCGAGGTGTGTGTCTCCGCATGTTTTTCTTTGAGGGTCCCGAGTCCTGAAGCGAGAGCCAGTTACTTCGCAAATTGCGAGTCTGAATCCGGCCTCCTGCCAGAACGGTATGTCGATCTCGCCGAATGCCATAACAAATGCGTGCCCAGCATCGCACTTCAAAGCGTTGCGGAATTCAGGGGGTACGAGTGTGCCTTAGCATCTCTCTTCCGATAATCATCCTCTGGACTTGGCTACTTCCTTCGTATATCTGTAAAACCTTTGCACCTCGCATGAGTCTTGCAACGGGATATTCCTCAGAATAACCGTACCCTCCGAAAACCTGCACTGCGTCAGTGGTTATCTCCATGCAAGAGTCTGCTGCAAATCGCTTAGCATGTGCGGCGCTTTCGGTGTTTCTGATTCCATGGTCTGCTTCCCATGCGGATCTCCAGCAGAGCAAGCGGCTGGCCTCGATCTTCGTCTTCATATCTGCAAGCATGAATTGAATTGCCTGGTGCTCATGCAACTTCTTACCAAATGATTCTCTCTCACTTGCGTATTGCAAAGCGTGTTCGTATGCTGCCCTTGATGTTCCAACTGCCTGGGCGGCTACTACCGGTCTTGAGAAGTCGAAGGCCTTCATCGCATTCATCCAGCCTTGCCCCTCTACGCCGCCCACTAAATTCTCGACGGGGACCCGAACATCGGTGAATGTGATGCCTCGTGTGTCTGAAGCTCTTTGACCCATGTTTGTCTCTTTCTTCCCCAATTCGACACCATCCCATTTTGATTCGACTATGAAAGCGCTCATGCCGCGATACCCCTTGGATCGATCGGTGTATGCCAGAACGAAGAACCACTCTGCATATCCAGCTCCGGTGATCCACATCTTACTCCCGTTGAGGATGTAGTGATCGCCCTCAAGTACAGCAGTGGTCATGATTCCGGAAACATCACTTCCCGCACCCGGTTCAGTCACGCAGTATGCTGCAACTAGGGGCTCTTTGGCAAGCATCCCGAGGTACTTATGCTTCTGTTCCTCGGTACCTCCCGTGATGATCGGAGCGGCGGTTAGGCCATTGGAATACTGGGCAGTTCCGAATCCTGGGTCTCCCCAGGACATTTCTTCTGAAACAATGGCTTCTTCCAGAATTCCCATCCCTGCACCGCCGTACTCTTCGGGAATATGCAGGTTTGTAAGTCCGAGAGAATGTGCCTCAGCAATGGTATCTAAAGGGAATTCTCCTTTTTGATCCCATTTCTCTGCATGGGGTCTGACGTTGTCTCTGGCAAAATCACGAGCAAGTTCCCGAAGCATCTCTTGCTCTTCCGACAATTCAAACCCGATCATGGCCACGGGTTGGAGCATGAGGACTTAGTGATTCCCGGCGTTAGCCCCTAAACTCCTTATTTGAGAAGTCCTATCAACACGAGTATTCTTGTGTGCATCGTTGACGAGTTAACATGGCGGATGGCTGGCGCGACCATATCGAATCAGCTGGACCTGGTAGAGTCAGGATACGTCAGCATGGACGTATGCTTGCAGATGCTATGATGGTCGCAGAACCCGAAATGCTAGGAGAGGGGATTGATGATCGTTCACCGCAGCAACTTGTCAACACTGCAGAAATTCCAGGCATAGTGGGAGAAGCTTGGGCCATGGCCGATTGGCATTATGGGTACGGCTTTCCTATCGGAGGAGTGGTTGCTACTTCGACCGAGTATGGCGATCAGGGAGGAGGCATCTCACCAGGCGGAGTTGGTTTCGACATCAATTGTGGAGTAAGATTACTTTCGACGGGAATTTCTCAACGTGGTACCGACATCAGTAAATTGGTAGATTTGCTTTCTAAGCATGTTCCAGCAGGCGTATCGTCCAAGGGAGGTGTCCGTCTCAATTCTGCCGCTCTCGATTCGATACTTTCTGGAGGTGCGGCGTCTGCTGCCGATATGGGACTTGGTCTTCAAGAAGATTTGATAGGGATAGAATCTGGAGGGTTGATGGAAACTGAAGAGCGGGCAATAAGCGATAGGGCGAGGTCCAGGGGGGGTGCCTCGCTTGGCACACTAGGGTCAGGCAATCATTTCCTAGAAATCCAAGTTGTCGACAAAGTTGTCGACATAAAATCTGCTGAGGCTTTCGGCATATATGAGGGGGATGTGACAGTCATGATACACTCGGGTTCGAGAGGTTTGGGGCACCAAGTTTGCTCTGATCATGTAAAGGAAATTGAATCAAACTACACAGAGAGAGGCGGTAGGTGGGTATCTGACCGTTGGGGGTTCGATATAGCCGACAGGCAGCTTGCCTGCGCGCCGATATACAGCAAAGAAGGACAAGCCTACATGGACTCGATGAGGGCTGCTGGCAATTTTGCATTCGCAAATCGTTCTGCTCTGACACAGAGAGTAAGGGAGGTATTTCGAGAGGGTGTTGGAAGTGATGCCGATATTGGCGTGACGTACGATGTAAGTCACAATATAGCTAAGATCGAAGATCACGTCATCCATGGGAAAAATTGTACCTGTGCAGTCCATAGAAAAGGTGCTACGAGAGCATTCTCTGGCGATCATCCGGAGATGATCGGTAAATTCGAGAATGTGGGTCAACCGGTTCTTGTGCCAGGCGATATGGGGCGTGCTTCATGGGTTCTTGCTGGCCCCAAGAGTGGCGGCAATGATGCATTCTCTTCTTCTTGTCATGGTGCTGGCAGAAGATTGTCAAGAACAGCTGCCAGGAAAACAATCGATTCTGAACTACTCATTAAGAGGCTTGAGGAACAAGGCATCGAAGTAAGATCGAAAACAAGATCTCTGATCTCTGAAGAGGCCCCTGAAGCCTACAAAAATGTGGATGACGTAGTCGGATTGACCGAAGATGCTGGTTTGGCGAGGCCGGTTGCAAGGCTTAGGCCGCTTGGCGTGATCAAGGGCTGATTACTTCTCACGATATTCGATTCTGAGAACCTCTTGATCATCCACTACAGTGTCTTCGTAAGTATACACCCTTTGACCATCAAGTGTCACGATAATCTCGTGGTCTTCATCGACCACGTAGTCTAGTATCTGATTCTCATTGAAAGTCTCGCCCCACACGATGAAGAATGACTCGATTGGTACGTTGTATTTCTTATCCATCTCGACATGAATCTTGCCTGTTGAGTCATGTGTGTGTACGCCTCTCATCGAGCAACCGTCGTGATTAATGCCCGTATTAGCAGGAATGCTGATCTGCTGTTCATTGATGACTATCTCCAGTACCGGATGGTAATGAACGCCGATGTTGCTATGATCGCCGAGACAAAAGTCTGCTATCTCCTGAGCATCATCAGCAATGGGGGGCGGGGCGAACTCATCCCACAACACGGCGCCGACCAAAATAACGGTGAATGCTATGCCTCCAATCATTGCAGCTCGTGTTGCGTCCATAGTCTCGCGTGTAATCACCCCATATTGAAACCTCCTCACTCATTCGCAAGCACATGTCCGAACCCGCCTATTGGGCAAAAGCAGTGGAATATCTCAAATCCACTGACCCGATTTTATCCGAGATAATAGATGAAAATCTACATCCCTTCCTATCTCCAAATGGCAATGTTGGCAATACTCTGATCAAATCGATTGTGGGGCAGCAAATATCAGTGAAGGCTGCAGACTCTGTTTGGCGTAAAATGGAGGATCTTCTTGGCACTGTGATTCCTGAAAATATTGTTTTATACGATCTTCAAGATTTGCGAGAATGTGGTCTTTCGATGCGTAAATCAGAATATATGCTAGATTTCAGCAAGTTATGGGTAGATTCTCTAAGCGATCTTGATTGGTTTTCAATGGATGACGAGGGCGTAAGGAGCAGGTTACTGGAAATCCGAGGAGTGGGGCCGTGGACTGTTGACATGGTGATGATATTTGCATTGGGTCAACCAGACATACTCCCTTTAGGAGATATCGGGTTGATTAGAGCCATTGAGAAAACATATGCGAGAGGATCAAATCTTGGGGTCGAGGAGATACTTGATATCTCAACTGGTTGGTCCCCTTACAGAACAGTGGCGACGTGGTATCTCTGGAGGGTTATTGACCCTGAACCGGTGAATTACTGATTACATCGAGTAACCACGTGGTATGCCATCCATACCTGCGGGTTTCATGGCTTGATCTGAACCATCAGATTCTTCCATTATTATTGTCAATAAGGTGTGTACGAGCACCCTAAGATCATCAATCTCTTTCCTTAGTTCAACTACTTCTTGCATCGGCATCCCATCCGAAACGACTAGCGTTCCGAAGCGCTTTTGAGTACTTCTGGCTAATAAACAAGACAGGCCAGACATGTCCAGTATGTCGTTTTCGACGGTTTCTGGATAGTGCGGAGTCAGAATCAATCGTCGTCGTCCTCGTACTCTTCGTCGTACTCTTCGTCGTACTCTTCGTCGTACTCTTCGTCGTACTCTTCGTCGTAGTCATCGTCCCTTCCTGCGCCTGCACGCATTGCCATAGCGATGCCGATGCCGACAGTGATTACTGCAACTCCTCCGATGAGGGTATAGGCTAGAGTAGAGTCGCCTGAACTCACACCAGATACATCGGCTGAAGAGACTACCATCCCCTCCACAGGATATGCAAGATTCTGGAAGTCTCCTCCGTCAATCACGTAGAGCACAGGGACGCCAGGCAGGCTGGGTTCGAAGATCATGTCGACCGCTACGCTGGTAGAGCCTGGCTCAAGGAATAGCTCAACAGAATCAGACGGTGGTGATTGGGACCATGATTCGCCGCCGTTGTTTTGCCACAATGAAACATCAATCGAGCCGCCGCGCTTTCCGGGATTGGACCAGAATGTCTTCACAGTGACTCTCTCCCCTGGGAGTGGCCTGTCTGTTGGTTCGAATACGGTATTCGTCAGAGTCGGCAGGAATTCCATTATTCTGATGTCGGCTCGCTTGGGGTTGTCCTCGCTCCCAAGTCCGTTGACCTCATTTCCTGCACGATCCGTTGAAACAACCCAGAATAGTATGTAGTCTCCATCAACTAACTTCGTATTCACAAGGTATGCCATGTCCAGTTCGCCTTGGTACACGTCGAATTGCTCCTGATCGAGTATGAGCGGTATAGAACCGCTCCCCTCGGCGCCAAGTGGATCGTTTCCTCGCTTGAATACCCATGCGACTTCGAGGTCCCCCTGCTGCATGCCGACTGAATCGCTTATCTGTAGAGTTACCTTCACCCTATTCAGCAGATCTGATTCCTCCACCGACAAAGAGCTGTCAGGATACGCTGTCTGATCGAAAAGTATTGTTGGTGCGGAAGAGTCGACTGTGATTGAGGTGCCTGTATTCTCGGATGAGATTGCGGATCCTGGTGCATTCACGACATTTGTAACGACATCCATGATAGGGTACACAGGTGGCCTATTGGGGAGGGTGAGGTCCACGGACCATGTGCCGTCCTGGCCCAGCAAAGAGGCCTCGCTCACTC
>PAUH01000044.1 GCA_002712645.1 Methanobacteriota archaeon | reverse complement strand
TTCCCAGTCATAATGCTTAGCACCTGGACGCATGTCTCTTGAATCGAGTCTAGCCCTGATTCCAGATTTTTTCAGTCGTTCTACAATGGTTGATGCCTGAGGCTCGACGGCCTCGTCAAGATGTGCCGCGACAGGCATAACCACGACTTGGATGGGTGCGATCGATGGGGGCATTATGAGTCCGGCGTCATCCCCATGAACCCCCACCACAGCACCGAGAAGCCTCTCACTCATCCCAAATGTCGTTTGATGGCAATTACTCTGACTGCCATCCGCGCCCTCGTATGTGATATCGAATGCGCGAGCCCATTGGTCCCTGTAGTGATGATATGAGGCTATTTGCAGCGTCCTCCCGTTGGGCATGATTGCATCGACTGCATTTGTGTACCATGCTCCGGGGAATGTGTCCCAGACAGGCCTCTTCGATATGATTGCAGGGAGACAGAGATCATGAAGGAGTCTTCGTACTATATCTGAATCCTCATCTATCTGCGCATCTGCTCCAGATTGATCTGCGTGCGCAGTATGGGCCTCGAAAAAGTGAATCTCGCGTACTCTGATGAAGGAACGAGTTTGCTTAGTCTCGTATCGAAATGTATTGACAATCTGAAATGTTTTCAGAGGTAGATCTGCATGGGATCGGATCCATAGCGAGAACATGGTATACATCGGAGTCTCACTAGTGGGGCGGAGAAACATCGGGACGTCGAGATCGTGTTCACCAGCTTGTTTTACCCAATAGACTTCCTTCTCGAAACCCCCGATCTCCTCTTCGATTCGTAACTCCGAGGGATCGACGCCTTGTTCTCTCGCCATCTTAAGAGTCTGCACCAATTTATTCTCCTTATCCAAAAGATCGTGGGGCACCAACAATGGGAAATTATACTCGTCGTGATCCGTGTTCCTCATCTCCATACGAACGAGTGTGTCTATGTGCCCCATCGCGCTCCACCCATAGGGTTTCCATACATCCATTCCTTTGATTGGATACCGCTTATCGACAAGATCCGCTATCTCCACTATCGCAGGATACCACGAATTGAAGTCTTCCTTGGGGGGGATGCCTCGTTTGGCGCTACCTGGTCCCTTGGGCATAGCCCTTCCACCGCGTCATACGCTTCAAAATGCCGGGTGTATCTACTCCATCCAGCATGAAACGATCGATTCAATGGATATGCAGAGATGTTCTAAATCCGATATCTCATCTACATCGTTCTTCGTCACCAAATGTGCTCTGGGTCCTGGGCCATCGAGATTCTCCAATAAATTTGCAACAACTGCATCGCTTTCACAGCGTTTCATATGAGATCTCGCTCTAGAAATTAACTCCTCGATCTCTATTCCACTTTCTAGTTTGAACGATATTATCCTGGCATCTGAGTCACTGGACCGTATATAATCGATCAATCGAGGAGACGGTTCAAGATCTATGGGTGTGGGACGGTCAGAGGATGACATTTTCTCCATCGAGGGGTTAACTGGCTGGAAATCTAGAACTGCTGCTGCAACAATCCACACATCTGGCACGGACTTAGACATAACATCCCTAACTGCATCGACCATCTCTTGGGGCGTTCTGGCGTTTATGTCCGATTGAACATCGCTCGTTTCCACGACGCCGGATATCCTAGTGACACCATGCCCCATCCTCTCCAAATAATCGCTTATGTGAATGCCAGTTTTACCAGAGGATTTGTTCGAAATTACACGTACAGGATCAATCGATGACTCGGTGGCCCCATAAATAACTGCAATATTTGCTCTATTCGGGAGATTTTCGTTAATCTTCGCTGCTGCGAATCTGACAATGTTTGAGGGAGATGGTTGCTTCCTTCTCCCCTCTTCGGATGGGGAAACTAACACCTTGTAGCCAATCGATTTGATTGTCTCGATCATATCCCTTGTAACTGCGTCATCAAACAGGTCATCATGCATTGAAGGGACTAGAAGGATTGTTTTCCCGGCTCCAGATGCAGCCGTTATTGCCATCATCGCAGGATCATCCATAACTCCAGCACATATTTTGGATAGCGTGTTCCTTGTTGCAGGCGCGACAAGCACGAGATCTGGTGTGTCTAATCCGGGCAAATCAGAAGACCAGCCTGTATTCACTTCACTCCCGGTTGCCCATCCCACGGCGAGCGGCGAGATGATTTTCGTGGCTTCTGACGTCATAGTCACGGTGATTTCAGCACCATGCCTGCGCAATTCTCTTGCCAAGCGGACGGTCTCAACAGCAGCTATCCCCCCAGTCACAACAAGGTGCACCATCTTACCCTTCAGGGAGTCACCAGACAGTTGAACATCGGAGTCGCGCACATGTACACGGCCAACGTTGTTTGCTTTCAGGTCATCGACAGACTAAACCTAGATGGCTGGCGGAGTGAGTACATGGAGGGGATAGGGGCGCGCCTTCACCGTCGAACAACTCCGTTCATGGTCCTTGATGCCGTTATACTGGCTGTCCTTCTCGCCAGCCATGTAACCATCTTTGGATTCCTGCTATCCACTATAGGGTCTATTATAGGCGCCTCTGCACTGTTGTATGTTGTTTTCAGCGCCTACTCATTCAGGAGGATGCGCCTAGGATCGCTATCCCAGGCAATGAATGCTTTCTACGTTCTTTTCACATTGTATGTGGTAATTGGCATCATTGATTTTCTTGCAGCCGGATTAATTGGCGATGGTTGGCTATTCATACAGGCTTTCCTAGTGCTACTATTGGCCCGATCGTGTTTGCAACGGAGAAGAGCTTTAGACGATCCTCGTTTTAGATCATGGTGGACGATGTCTACGGGGGAAGATGTGTTGGGAATCGAACTCTCCGAGGGGGAAATACTTGCGACTTGCCCCTCGTGCTCATCTATGCTCGCAGTGATTCCGGAGAAGCTCGACGAAGGCGATCTCTGCCCTATTTGCGGGAAGTCCCTAACAGGAGGTTGACTAAATGCTGTTCAACGTGAAGAGGGTTAATGCAATTTTACTAGTCCTAGCATTCTTTTCTGCACCCTTAGCTGGATGCTTCGGTTCAGAGGGAGACACATTGGAAGAGAATCAGGGGCATTGGCTTCCACCCGTGGAAGATAGGCATGGGATGGAGTATAGAACTGATGATGTGTTCTCACGAGTATCGAGGAATGGTACGTATGAGACTGACTTTGTTCGTTCAATCTACGTCGAAATCCCCGAGATCGATGCTTCTGATGGTGGGGCTGGAGTCACTGGGGGGGCTGAGGTCCATCTTGGACTCTGGATGCCTCTGATAGAGGGATGCGAGTGGGACTCGGAAACAATTCCGGACGAGTGTAAGATTCCTGTAATAACAGAAATCGGACCCTATTACGATGATGGGGATGTAGATGCACTGACGCCTGCGGATCGTCTTGGCCGGTTCTTGATCGAAAATTTCGTTCAACACGGTTTTGCAGTCGCTCAAGTTTCTGTCTTCGGTACAGGAGAATCAAATCATTGCATGGATTTGATGGGGCATGACGAGCAGTCCGGCATCAAGGGCGCTATTGACTGGCTCGGGACGCAGGCATGGTCGAATGGCCGTGTTGCTGCGATAGGGAAGTCATATGATGGGAGCACGCCATGGAACGCTGCTGCCTCTGGTTCAGAATATCTCACCACCATAGTCCCAATGTCTGGCTTGATAGGGGTGCATGATCTAATGTGGAGGAACGGGAGCATGGAGGCTCGTGGCGCCATTATGCACAATGGTGTCTACGGATCTTTCGGACTGGATGGCGATAGCGGCGATATTGAGAATGCTTGCGAGGGTTATCTCGAAGGATATTATGCAGGTCCAGCAGCTTACATGACGGGGGATAATCTGGGATGGGTGGGCTCGGACTACTGGGAGGAGCGTCATTTTCTAACCCGTGCTCTAGAAATGTACGGTGGTTCAATCTACATCATCCATGGACTACAGGATTGGAATGTTGACCCTCACATGGCATTTCCAACGCATCAGATGGCTATCGATGCAGGATTTGACGTAAAGGGCCTTTATGGTCAGTGGGCGCACGATTATCCTGATCGCGATGACGGGCATTCCAGCCTCTCGAGCGGGAGGGGAGGCGAGGCCTACCCCTACACTCTGCGATGGGATTGGGGAGATGATCTCCTCGAGTGGTTTGACTTCTACCTGAGGGATGTGGGGCCGCAACCACGGCTGATCGCCGAGGTTCAGGATAACATGGGTGGTTGGAGAGTTGAAGCCACCTACCCCCCCGAAGATGTTGAATGGCTAATGATTGGAATGGATGAATGCGACTACTTCGGAAGCGCAGTCATAGGTTCGAGCACGCAATCACACTTCTCCTGCCCTGAATTCGAAGAAGATACTCGCATAGTTGGAACCCCAACATTCCATATCGAAGCGCAGATATCACTGTTCTCGACATCTGGCCATCTCTTTGTAGAGATGCAGCGATCTTCTGACGGCCTACATCTAGGGCATGCTGTGATGGACCTCAGATTCCATTCAGGGGGGAAGGAGGGAGAGATCTTGGCACCTGGGAGCACTGTAATTGCAAAGATGGAGTTTTTCGGGATGGACGTAGTCGTACCAGCGGGCGATGGGATTTCCCTCTTCTTGAGTCAAACAGGGGAAGATTATGTCCCAAGCCCTGTGTCCATGCAAGCGGTGACCGTCTCGACTGATGCCGCGTCCACATTGGGTCTTTCAATAGTCGATCGGTCATGTGAGGACCTCTTCTTACCGCCGATGGCTGAGAGTTATCCCTTCTGTGAAAATTGACTATCTGATTTATCGTTTAGAAGTAGGATCTACAATCGCTCAATTGCAACCCCTATCCCCATGCCTCCCCCGATACACATTAGCGCCATTGCTCTGGAGCCTGCCGTACTCTCGAGGAGCGATGCTGCTTGGCCTACTATCCTAGCCCCACTGGCGCCCAGAGGATGCCCTATCGCGATAGCGCCGCCATGGATATTTACCCTTTCAGCATCCAATCCAAGTTCTGAGATGGTTGCAATGCTCTGAGAAGAAAATGCCTCATTGACTTCGAATAAATCAACATCAGAGAGTTTCCATCCAGTTCTGTCTGAAAGCTTCCTTCCAGCGGAAATCGGGCCGATTCCCATCATATTGGGGTGGACTCCGGTCACGACTCCTGCAACTATCTTGGCCATCGAAGGCATATTCCTCCTCTGAGCGTATTCTTCGGAGCAGACGATCATCGCAACGGCTCCGTCCGTGAGTGGGGACGAGGTTGCGGCTGTTACGGTTCCATTCTCATCGAATGCGGGTGGAAGACGTGCCATACTCTCAATTGATGTACTTGCCCTTATGCATCCATCGACCAATATCTCCTCTCCATCTTGATCTGAAACTCCGATTATATGCCTACTACTAGTCTCGTTCGCTGCAGCCTTCATGTGACTCTGAAAGGCAAATTCTTCCTGCTGCTCTCGTGTGATGCCATACTCTCTTGCGACATTCTCAGCGGTTATTCCCATTGATATGTACGCATCAGTCGCGCCAGACTCTAGAGCGGGGTGAGGGCTCCAGTTGAAGCCGCGCCTCTTCACCCTGGACATCGATTCAACACCTGCGACTACGTAGCACTCTCCCTGTCCGACACTAATGGCGTTCGCAGCTGATATTGCAGCTTGCATCGAACTACCACATAGCCTATTGATGGTCATTCCTGGAACAGTTTCTGGGAGTTTGGAAAGCAGGGCGGCCATTCGGCCTATGTTGTAACCCTGCTCGCCTTCGGGGTACGCACATCCGACAATCACATCATCGATATCTTCCGAGTTTATGTTTAGACGTGATATAATCTGCATGATACATGACGCCACCATGCTCTCTGGCCTCATATTCACGAGTTTTCCCTTGTGGGCTCTGTGAAATGGAGTTCGGACCCAGCCTGCAATGATAGGAGCCATGGCCGCGAGGATGTACATGGCTGCTTAACGATTGAGTCGGGCGAACCTCTGACCGGTGTGTATTAATCAGGGTCTTTGTTCGCTGGCTCATGATTCGCGAATGTAGCGTACACGGTTATTTCTCTGATGAGCCCCTATGTCCCGCCTGCAATGATGAGGGGAAGTTCATCATGCGCTCCGGTGAACGAAACAGCATGGCCAGGAGGCTGGCCCTCATTCTGAGGCATGCTCCTGAGAAATTCGATCTGGAAATGGACATTAACGGCTGGATAGACATCAAAGATATCATTCGCCAATTTAAGAAAAGAGATGAACGTCGATATCACTGGCTCAGACCGCATCACTTCAGAGCAGTATCAGAGACAGACCCGAAAGGGAGATACGAGGTTCGCGGCAACATGATTAGAGCTACGTACGGGCATACAGTCGAGATTGAACTGGATCTTCCAACGGAGAATATCCCCTCCTCACTGTATTTCCCCTGTGGTCCTGATGAGGTTGAAGCGCTTCTGGAAGCGGGGCTGATACCCTCGGGAAGGGCTCATGTTCACCTTTCAGGGAGTATAAGATCCGCAGGTGATGCAGGCAAGGTGCATCACGATAGGCCGGTCATACTTGACGTGGACACTGCAAGAATGGTGGCTTCCGGCCATACCGTTTGGCATGCGGGAGTCACTGTCTACCTTGCAGAGAGCGTCGATCCTGAATTCCTATCAATCGTAGACTCGAATGACCCAGAAATGCAGATTATAACTGCTAAATGGGATGAAGAAGAGTGAACTAGGACTCTCTGTATGTCCCACAAAGGGGGCAGAACCCAAGATCGGATGAGACCTTCTCCCCGCAGGATGGACAGACCGTTGGATCGGGGTTTCGTGCAGAGGGTATCTCTACAGGCCTTACATTTGCATCCCTCTCAACGAATGGATCGCTGATGATTCCGCTAGATAGCGCAACGAGATCTGAGAAACTCTGGGCCTCGTGCAAAGCAGAGTTAAGCCGCCTCAGGGTTATTTTCCTCTCCTCGATATCCTCGATAGCTTCCGAATCTTCGATTCTTGCTTGTAGCCATCGTTTGAATCTAGACATGTCCGCGTCCTCGGCCATGACAGCTTGCACGAACGAGGACGGAAGAACCTGTGGTCGACGGCGCACTCAAATGCATCACTTAACGTGACATCAATCGTGGGACGGACCATAATCAAATTTGGAGGGGCTCTGATTACCGAAAAGGAGTCAAGAAAAGTGTTCAGACCAGATACAATATCGGCTATCGCACCAATACTATCCAACATGGTAAATTCAGGAATGGACCTCATAATCGTACATGGAGCAGGTTCTTTTGGCCATATAGACGCTAAGTCAGGGGACCTTTCCAGGGGACGTGTGTCCGGTAGAGAGGAAGAGCAAAATCGAGCAAAGGAAACGGTAAGGAAATCCATGAATGAGTTGAATAGCTCAGTGGTATCTATTCTTGAGAGTCATGGAATTAGATGCCGATGCCACCCCCCGAGGGAGTGGGCTAATGGTACTGGCCCTAAATTCAAGGGAGATATCAGAAGATTCGAAGAACATGGATACGTGCATGTGACATTTGGCGATGTAGTTGATGTTGCTGGGGATCGAGAGTTTGGCATTCTATCCGGCGATCACCTCATGGAGAGGCTCTCCACTGAACTTCCAGAAGTAGAGAAAGTCATCTTCTTGTTAGACGGCATAGACGGGCTGTACGATAAGGACCCAATAAACAAGGATTCCCAGATGATACCAGTTTGGACTTCATCGACGTCTTATGAGACTTCTATCAACGAGTTAACTGATGTCACAGGCGGTATGGCACTGAAGGTCGAAGTTGCTTCGAGGATTTCCAAAAACGTTCCATTGGTCACCTTCGTGAATGGTCTGGACCCTGCTAATCTTCACGATCTACTAATCGGAGAGCGTTTTATCGGAACTCTTTTTGAGAGGGCCAAAAGTGATGAATGACTAATGGTTGGAAGGAATCATGCGGGATGTACTCGAAGGGCTGGACTCTGACCAGAGATCCATGATGTCAGAGTTGTGCATCCTAGTTGACGAGGACGACAAGCCGATTGGTGGCGCTTCTAAGAAAGAGTGCCACCATGGCGAGGGTGCTCTCCATAGGGCCTTTAGCGTCTTACTATTCGATACGAACGATCGATTATTAGTACAAAAGCGAGCATCGACGAAGATCACATTCCCATCCATATGGGCAAATACCTGCTGCAGTCATCCACTCATGGTATCGGATGGAGAAGCAGTGGCAGAAGAGCCGGTTCGTTCTGCAGCCATAAGAAAAATGGAGCAAGAGCTCGGAATACCCTCAGAAATATCAGAGAAATGGGATTTTAGGCAAATTGGTAAATTCAAATACAGTTCAAGATGGAACTCTGAATGGATAGAAAGAGAAATCGATCACGTCCTAATGGTCAGGGGTGATGCTGATATCAAGCCTAATCTAAACGAGGTTGAAGCGTTCGAATGGTTAGATCTTGATGAAGTGGGAAGTATGGTTGCTCAAACCGGACGTTGGTCTGAAGAGATGGTAGCCCCCTGGTTCAAGGCCATCGTGAGTGCGTATCTGCCAGATGGGAAATCGGTAGAGGAGGCAATGGGGGGCAAGTCTGATGAAATCCTTCAATTCGGAAGAATGTCACTATATCCTGATGACTCCAGTCAGATTCTTTCAGTATTATCGGAGCATAGAGAGCATGCTGAGGAGCATATCATGAAGGGGCTTTCAAAGATTAGCCAATCAAGACTACATGCAGCAATGAGTCACTTGTTCACAGGTGGCGGGAAGCGTCTCAGAGCTATGCTTCCCATTCTGGTTGGCGAAGCGATTGGGAAAGGGCATGAAGGACACTACGTTCTTGGCGCTTGTATAGAAATCATACACAATTTCACTCTTGTGCATGATGACATCATGGATCAAGACCCTGTTAGAAGGGGCCTCAAGGCTGTGCATGTAGAATTTGACGATTCTACTGCTATCAATGCTGGAGATGCCATGCTCGCTTTGAGTTTTGAAATGCTTGCAGATTCCAATCACATTAGTGATGACCAATTACGGCTGCTTGTGAAGAATATTGGAGAAATGGTTCGAAGAGTGGCAGAGGGGCAACAAGAGGATTTCGAGTTCGAAGGTAGAGATGTCGTATCAGAAGAAGATTATCTCGCCATGATTGAAGGTAAAACAAGTGCAATGTTCCAAATGTGCGCCAAGACTGGGGCAATAATTTCTGGAGCTTCGAATGAAATGGTAGAGACTATGTCGGAGTGGGGTTTGATGCTTGGTCTATGCTTCCAAATAATGGATGATGTTATTGATCTTAGGTCAGATACGGAAACTCTAGGAAAGACTTCTGGTTCAGACATCTCTAGCGGTAAGAGGACACTGATTGCGATTCATGCGCTATCAAGTGGCAGAGATATGCCCAATTTCAAAGCAGCCTTCGGCAATGAAGACGCATCTGAAAGTATGATTGGTAAAGCGATTAGGGATTTGGAAGATTCTGGAAGCTTGGATTATGCGTGGAAGAGGGCGCTCGATTACCATGAGGCGGCACATCAGGCGCTTGACAAAATTGACCAATCGCCCAGCTTGGACATATTGAGGACCATCACGGACTTCCAGATAGTAAGAGTTCAATGAGCTCAATCCGAGTAGTATGCCTCGCCTGGAACCTCTGGTTTGAGGCCCTTTCTCTCGCGGATATCGCCCACAGTCTTCTCAAAGAGGTTCATCGGAAGGATATCGAATCCTGCATTTTCAGTATTCCATACAGCTCGACCTTGGCTGGCTGCGCGTATGTCATTGGAGAATCCGAAGGACTCTCCCACAGGCATCTTGCCTATCACTGATGCAGTTCCTCCATCTACCGGCATATCCTCGATTATTCCTCTTCGATTGGTAACTTCCCTGGTGACGCCGCCTATGACGTCGTTTGGAGCGTCGATTCGTATATTCTGGATTGGCTCCAAAATAACTGGTCGCGATCTTACAAGACTGCCTCTTATCGAGTTCCTTACTGCAGGAATCGTCTGCGCAGGACCTCTGTGTATTGCATCTTCGTGGAGTTTCGCATCTGTGAGCCTCACCATGACGCCCATCAAAGGTTCTTCTGCCAGCGGGCCTTTCTTGCAAACCTCATTGAATCCCTCGATGATTAGTTCTCGTGTTTCATGTAGATTCTGAATACCCTTGGTATCATTCACAAGGACGTTTGTACCATGTATCGCGTATATTTTCCTCATCAGGTCTTTCTTCATTCCATATGCAGCAAACTTGTCGCCAACTTCCTTGGAGTCCTTGTTCCTGACTGTGCCATCGCCGAACTCGCCTTCCCTGAGGGCTTGGATGACCTCGGTGGGCAGGGGTTCTGTTTCGACGTAGAACCTATTGTGCCTGTTCGGGGACTTCCCTTCGAATGCTTGGCCTTCATTCTTAGATTGAATGCATTCTCTGTAAACGACAATTGGATCGCTCTGCTTGACCTTTATGCCATGCTCCTCCTCGAGCCTGTAAATTGTGATTTCGAGATGTAGCTCCCCCATCCCTGCGAGAAGGGCCTCTCCAGTCTCGCTGTTGGTACTCACTTGTAGTGAAGCATCGGCCTTGGCCAAGCTCGACATTGCCCCTATGAACTTCGGCAGATCCTTCATGGCAAGTGGTTCGATGGCTTTGGTTACGACCGGTTCCGAATAATGCCTTATGGCCTCGAAGGGTGTGGCCTCGGGATCCCTGGTAACTGTGACTCCTGCGGCAGCACTTCTAATCCCTGTGATCGCAGCGATATTGCCAGCAGTCACAGAAGGTACAGATATTCTGTCTCCCCCAACCATCATGGAGACCTGTTGAACCCGCTCGGCTTTTGCACCGCCGAGAGCCCAGACGCTCTCTCCCTGCTTAATCTGGCCAGAATAGATACGTCCTACTGCTACTTCACCTGCATGAGGATCCATCCATATCTTGGTTATCATTAGAGAAAGAGGGCCATCCTCGTCGCAATCAATCATGGCCTTTCCTTGGACTGAGTCGAGGTCGCCCTGCCAGATGTTTGGTATCCTGTAGACTTGGGCGACCAATGGAGAAGGTAGTTTGTCCACAGCCATATCCAGGAGGACTTCGTGCACGGGCGCCTTCTTCGAGAGTTCCTTCTGCTGATCGTTTTTACAGTGCTCAAAGATATCAACGAAGTTCAACTTAGATTTCGCCATGAATGGTACTGACATGCCCCAGTTGTAGTATGCGGATCCAAAGGCGACCGTCCCATTCTCGACAGATACCCTCCATTCCTTCTTTAGCCCCTCTGGAGCGAACGTGGAGATTAGCTTGTTGACTTTAGCAATGATTAGGGAGAAGCGCTCCATCATCTCCTTTCCGTCAATCTGAAGCTCATTGATCAATCGATCTACCTTGTTTATGAAAAGAACAGGGCGGACCTTCTCCTTCAAGGCCTGACGTACGACTGTTTCAGTCTGGGGCATTGTTCCTTCAACCGCACAGGCGAGGATAATGCATCCATCAACAGCACGCATTGCACGTGTAACGTCCCCACCGAAATCCACGTGTCCAGGCGTATCTATCAGGTTGACCAGGTAGTCTTCACCGGATACGCTGTGCACCATCGATGCGGAAGCAGCGTTGATCGTGATTCCTCTTGCAGACTCCTGCTCATCGAAATCAAGGACCCTGGACTTACCAGCCAGATCCTCGGACATCATCCCTGCTCCAGCGATTAGATTGTCCGAAAGAGTTGTCTTGCCGTGGTCGATATGAGCAGCAATTGCTAGATTTCTAATTCGATCTCGGTCATGCATGACCTCAGTTGCTCGCTTGATGTTGTCTTCCTTACGTCCCATTTAGCACACCACTGACGGTTCGGGCCACTTTTGAGAGGTTCATAAAGCCGACCGTTTGGACGTACTCGAATTGAGCGGCTGAATCATCTTGCTGAAGCCGCGATACGCTCGACTTCCTCGCGCTTGGAAACTGCAAACGAGGCTATATCCCCCTCGGAAGCTTTGCTGAGTTCGGATACTATTCCTTGGGTCAAAGTTCTGGTACTCTTCGCTGTGGCTGCAGTGCACCCCTTGGCGAGATTCCTCATAGCAGTGTCAAGCCTCCTGCTGGGAGATGAGTCGACTGCCTTTGGCTGGCTTACAGCGCCGAATTTTATCCTAGTTATCTCCTCACAAGGTGCAGAATTAACGACTGCATCAATGAAAAGTTGCAAGGGGTTTTCTCCCTTCCTCTCGGCCATTGTGTCAAGTGCTGCCTCGAATGCCTTGGCACAATGCTGTTTTTTTCCTGCGTACTTTCCAGTTCTCATGAGGCTGTTGATGAATCGTTCTATGATGGAAAGCTTGGATTTTCCAAACCATACTCTAGCATGCCTCCCTCCGCTATGGGGTGTTCCGATTGTAGTGAGGTTGACGTAGGGCGCTAACCCTGGATCATTACAGGTCACTTCCGTTGCATCCCACTTCCCAAACACCATGGTGCCTATGCCGGCTATAGCAGCCTGCTGCTCTTGCATCTGAACTTCTTCATCGGACATATTGATCACCTTACTGGCTTCTCCTTACGTCCGCGGACCATCTCATCAAGAGAGACACCATTCACTTTGATGACTTTGAATCTAACACCGGGCAAATCCCCGTAAGATCTTCCCATTCGGCCACCTATGCCCTCAAC
>PAUH01000043.1 GCA_002712645.1 Methanobacteriota archaeon | reverse complement strand
CGCGACAAAGTACGCCCACACAACGACCGCCGCCGATACGCGCACGGTGACGCGCAGGATGCGCGATTGTGTGGAAGTCCGAACGCCGTCGGGGCCTCCGTCGTTCAGGAGCATGCTGCGCGTAGCTGTAGGTGGCTCTTCCTTTACCTTGCGACAGATATTCCCGGCGGCGCGCTGAGTTTCAGCGTTCACAGCAAGCGAGTCGTGGTGGCATCCTTCCGCCGTGAAGAGAGACCACCGCGAAGACGAGGGCGTGCGACAGGGCGGTGCAAATTTTCCTCGCGGGACTCCACACACGATGTCGCTCGTCTCCAAGATTAAGGACATCGAGGAGGAGATGGCGCGCACGCAGATCAACAAGCAGACGATGGCGCACATCTGCGGGCTGCGCGCGAAGCTCGCGAAGTACAAGCGCGAGCTGCTGCTCGGCGACACGAAGGCGGGCGGCGGCGGCGCCGGCGAGGGCTTCGACGTCCGGTCGACGGGCGATGCGCGCGTCGGGCTCGTCGGCTTCCCGTCGGTAGGAAAATCGACGCTGCTCACATCGCTCACCGGAATCTTCTCGGAGGCGGCGTCGTACGAGTTCACGACGCTGACGTGAATCCCGGGGATGATCTACCACCGCGGAGCGCGGATCCAGCTGCTCGACCTGCCGGGGATCATCGAGGGCGCGAAGGACGGCAAGGGGCGCGGGCGGCAGGTCATCTCGACCGCGCGCACGTGCCAGCTCATCATCATCGTCCTCGACTCGATGAAGCCGCTCGGCCACAAGCGCGTGATCGAGAAGGAGCTCGAGGGCGTCGGGATCCGCCTCAACAAGCGGCCGCCGGCGATCACCGTGAAGAAGAAGCTGAAGGGCGGCCTCAACTTCTCGACGTCGATGAAGGAGCTGACGCACCTCGACGAGCGCGGCGTGGCGGCGATCCTCGGCGAGTACCGGATGGCGAGCGCCGACGTGAGGATCAACTGCGACGCGACCGCCGACGAGCTCATCGACGTGATCGAGGGGAACCGCATCTACATGCCCTGCGTGTACGCGCTGAACAAGATCGACGGGATCACGATGGAGGAGCTCGACCTCCTCGACGAGGTGCCGCACTACTGCCCGATCTCGTCCCACTACAAGTGGAACCTCGACGGGCTGCTCGACATGGTCTTCGAGTACTTGAAGCTGACCCGGATCTACACGAAGCCAAAGGGGCAGATGCCCGACTACTCGGCGCCGGTGATCATGACGGGCGCCGACGAGCACACGGTCGAGGACTTCTGCAACAACATCCACCGCACGCTCATCCACTCGTTCAAGCACGCGCTCGTCTGGGGGACCTCGGTGAAGCACAACCCCGGCACCGTCGGCAAGGCGCACGTGCTCCACGACGAGGACATCGTGCAGATCATCAAGAAGGTCTGAACGCGGTACGGTTAGTTAGCTCGCAAAACATATGTTATACCTCGCCTTGCGGCCCCGTCAGTCCTCCACCTCGACGATGCACTCGATCTCAACCGGCATCTGGAACGGCAGCGAGTTGGTGCCGATCGCCGAGCGCGCGTGCTTGCCGCGCTCCGGGCCGAAGACCTCGGCCATTAGGTTTGAGAAACCGTTGAGCACCAGCGACTGCTCGCCGTAGTCATCGGGGCAATTGACCAGCCCGACCACCTTGACGACCTGTTTCACGCGGTCGCTGTGACGGCGCGCGCGCGGCGGCGGTTCAGATGAATTGCGCGCATCATCTGGGCCGATTTGTGCGCCGATTTGCACAACGCACAGGTCGCCGATGTTGGCCTTGATCGTCGAGATGCACTCGAGCCCGATGAATTTGGCGATCTCGGCGCCCTCCTCGGTGGTGTAGTCCTTGCCGCACTTCCCCGGCTTGATCAGCCCCTTCATGTCGGGCGTGAACGGCACGTGGCCCGCCAGGAAGAGGTGAGAGCCCGAGCGCACGCACGTCGTGTAGCTCGCGAGCGGCACCGGCATCGCAGGCAGCTCGAGGCCGAGCTCCTTTATCCGCGCCTCGGTGTGCACGAGGCGCGGCAAAGCGGTGCGGCCAGCGCGCGGTGCGAGTCGAGAGACCAGCATGAGCCAGAGGCGAGCAGCAGCAGGAGGGAGCTCGAGGTCGCGGAGATCGTGAAGGACGAGGTGTGAAGACTGCTGACCAGTTTTTTGCTCTGGACTGCTGTGGCAACGTCGACGCACTGCGATGCAGGACGCCTACAACACCAGGGAGGGCGAGGTCGGGAAGAAGAATTATAAGGAGGAGGAGTTGATCGACTGGGTCCACGTGCAGCACGACGACTCGGCGAAGGTGGTGGAAGCGACGCACGCCGCGATCCGCTACCTGCGCACGCTGAAAGTTTCCCCCAAGTTGGTTTTTCCAGCTCTTATTGGTTTTTCCCAGCGATTTCGTTCTCCCGCCCAAACACTTCACCCCGCGCCGTGCTCCCGTCGCGGTCCACGATGGAGGCGGGGGCGAGCAATAAGGATCTCGCGCGTGCGAGATTCAAGCAGCAGCAGCACGGCCGTCGCGTGCACGGACGGGGCGGCGGGACGCGAGGAAGGTTCGGGAGGAAAAAGGAGCCCGGGGCTTCGGACGATGATGACGAACAGGAGGAGGAGGAGGCGGCCGTGAGCGGCCGCGTCTTGGACCTTCCCCCGGGATACGACGACGCCGACGACAAGGATCCTTCCACGGGCCCCAGGTCGAGGTCCAACGGGGCGGACCTCGCGGCTCTCCTCGCCGAGTGCGACGCGTCCGCGTTGCCCCGGCAGCACATCTCCGCGTACATGGATCCCGGTTGGTCCGTCGACGACCTGCGGGAGCTGCAGCGCGTGCTGGGACCCGACGGCGGGGCTGGGGTCAGCGGGGACGAGATGAGCGTGGACGCGCTGGGGCTGATACGGCAGCTGCGTGAGCTGCCCCTGTCGGAGCTGCTGGGACTGTCGAGGCAGTACGCCGAGGCCCTGGGCGAGGGACCCGAGGAGGAAGCCGAGGAGGGAGCCCGCGGGGTCAACGAGGGGACGGGTAAGAGGGAGGGGACGGGTCCGCGGGCATCGACCCCCGCAGAGCCACCGCGTGTACCGGCTCAAAAGGCACCCGCCGCGGTCAAGGACGAGGACGGGGACGACGACTTGGACGCGCTTCTCGCGGGTTCGACTCGGACACCGGCGGAAACCGCCCGAGGTCCGAGCGCCGTCGGGGACGGTGAGCTGGACGATGAGCTGGACGATTTGCTGGGGATATCAACCGGCGCGGAAGGGAAACGCTGGGCTGTGGGAGCGGGTGGGGGCGCTAGCGCCACCGCGGGGGCGCGGACCGACGACGACGCCTTCCTCGACGAGTTGTTGGGTTAGTACAGAGGTAGAAAATTTGGAATTCAGTCTACTAGCTAGAGTCCTTCTTCTGGTTCTGCTGAGCCTGACCATTGAACGGGTGCGGCTGCTGGGCAAGACCCGTGAGGTTAAGGCCCTGCTGCTGCTGCTCTTGCGCGAACGCCTGCTGCTGCATCGCAAACTGCGGGTTCACGCCGCCGGGAGGGAAGAAACCCATCTGCTGCTGCGGCAAACCCTGGTGGAACGTGTTCATAGCGGCGGCAGCGGCGACGTTCTGTTGCTGCTGCTGAAGGTATGCGTTGAGATTGGCGGCAGCCGTTGTTCTGGATCACGCAATCGAATCTAATCCAGATGAGGCGCTCTTCGAACTCGCAGCAGAAATCGCACTGGAGAGGGGCGAGACTAAGGTGGCGTCTGGATACGTCGAATCTCTAAGCGATGGCCCGAGGAAGGACATGGTATCATCCAGGCTCGCGAGGGCCGAGGGAGAGTGGGAGAAGGCCGACGAGTTAGAGGCCTCTGCAATCTCAAGACTAGAGCCGGGAGATAGGGTAAGAGCCGAGATATCTTCACTGGTCAGGAAGTACGACGACAGGATTCCAGGTACCGAGAGCAAGATCCCGTTCGAGTCTATGTTATCCGAAGCCGATTCCATTAGCATCTCGGATCTTGCAGCCGAGGACAGGGAACTCGCTTCCCTGGCTCTGGATATGCTAAGGTACTCCCTATCCCTGGATACAGACAACATGGAGGAGGCCTCCAGGACTCGAGACTCGATTGAGGCCAAGATTGGCTCGGATGACCCAAGGGTGCCCTCTCTGAACCTGATGTCCAGGCTGTCGGCGGCAACAGAGGGCGAGGCTTTCCTATACGAGGCACTGGAGGATGCCAGATCCCACATTGAATCTACGAATGACCAATTCGACAGACTTCGGACTATCCACATGTGCCTCGAGGCAAGCACAGTGCCACCTGATTGGCTAGTGGAAGCCCACTCAGAATTCGACCATGGGGCCCTGAACGAGTCCATGGCCCACCATCGTCGCGCCTTGGCCCACTGGTGGTACTGGAGGGGGACGGTCAACAGGGACGAGAGGCTCTCGAGCTGGAAGGAGGCTATAGTCAGAATGCGTTCTTCCGGCAGTATAAACGCGGCCAGGGAGCTTACAGCCAGACTTGGCCGAGAGCTCTAGATCTCGGCTCCGATGAGGGTCCTAGTGTCGACGATGCCCGGAACGGACCGGATTCCCTGAACGATGGCCTCCGTGAGCTCGGACTCTTCGTCAGCCTCTACCTTCACGAAACAGTCGAAGTTACCGAAAACCACCCAGATGCCCTTGACGCATTCCACTTGTGCCACTTGCTCCCTCACCCTGACCTCCTGTCCGGGCTCGGTCGTTATCAGAACGAATCCTACAGCCAACTCTACACCTCCACCGCGATCAATGTCTCTGTCTTCCTGACCCCTTCCACGTGTCTCATCTCCTCAATCAGGGTCCGCGACATCTCCTTCTCGCTCTCGAAGTCTATCCTCGCAACCAGGTCCAACTCGCCATAAACCACAGACACCTCCGACACGGATTCCATTTCTAGAAGTTGAAGGTAAACGTCCCTCTCGCGTCCTGGGGAGCAGGATATCAATATCCAAGCCAGTGCCATTCGAACGTTCCGCCCATCTGGACGCTTATGACTCCTACTGTGTCAAACTAAGTATGGGTCAAATGACGCAAGTCATTAACCCTGATTGCGAATGGCATTGCCCATGCGCTTGGCAGTCTCGCTTGTCCTGATGCTACTACTGGCTCCGATTTTGTCAGGGACATCTGCGGGTCTAACGCGGTCTACGACTGTATGGAGCGGAACAATCTCGTTGCCTGACGGTTATCTTGTCCAATCCAACCAGGTTCTGGTCATACAGGCCGGGACATCAATTCTACTTGGGGATGGGGAACGCCTAGGTGTTGACGGCAGGATTTCCATCGAGGGGACAGAATCCTCGCCAGTGACCGTAGAGTCCATTTCAGGCGATCACAGAGGCCTGATATTCAATTCCAGTTCGAACAATCTGGGCTCTACCATCGACAACCTCACCATCACAGGTGGGGAGTACGGGATCACCATCTACGGTAGTAACCCCGTGATTAGCAACCTACACGTGTTCGATGCGGACAGAGTAGCAGTCGATCTTTTCGATGGGGCATCTCCGACCATCAGGGATATCGTGATAGATGGAGGTGGACAGGAAATTCATGGGACCTCATCCACATGGAGGTACGGAATAGGAATCTCGTCAGGGGCCTCCTCAGCACCCATAGTACAGGGGGCTAGCATCGGGAATCTGGTTACCAGAGGCGTCAACCTCTGGTTCAACTCAGGAGGCCTCTGGAGCGGAGTCTCCGTCCACAACATCTCCGGTGCGACCATGGCTGCTGCGGCAGGTATTTGGATTGAGGACTCGATCCCCCTCTTCACCGACTCCAACATCACTAGGTCGGACAACGGGATCATTGTCAGGCATATATCCGACACCACAACACGACCGACCTTCCTAGACACGAAAGTAGAGGACTGTCAGTACAGAGGCGTACTGGTCGAGCGCTACGATCACACCAACTACTCGAACCTGCAGACTAATGCCATCTTCTCCGGTCTGGAAATCAGGGGGACAGGCGGACCTAATGCGAAGACGCCAGGTCTCGGAATTGGCGCAGCCTTCGACATCAACACATCGGGAGCCAGAATCGAGGATGCTGTGATAGAGGAAAACGCGATTGTGGGTGTCCGGGCTTACACCGCCGACTCCTCGACCTCGCTGTCAAATGTGACAATACGAAACAATGGCCCGGAGTCTCCTTCCAAGCCTCATGAGGGAGCAGGATTGCTATTCAGAAGCACCAGTTGGACCAGTAAGGGCCCGGCAGAGGTATCGAATCTGGTAGTTCAGAACTCCACAGGAGCCGGAGTCGTGATGGCCAAGGGAGGCGTCATTGGCAGTAACTGGACAATCAGCGGAAATGCTGCCAATGGAGTCTCTTTCGTGGAATTCCACCCTCGGGTAGAGTATCTGCTCAGCGAGGAAAATGCTGGTAGCGGAGTTTCAGTATCAGATTCTAGTAACGTCGAGTTATCCTTCGTACACACGTCCGGGAACGGCATAGGCTCACCAGAATCAGCCGGGCTCTACTTCCAGGAGTCGAACTATGTGATGAGCGGTGGAAAAAATGTGACCTGCCACTCTTGCTCCTCGGACGGGGATCAGAGAGGGATAGTGATCAGGGACAGCATCGATATACAGCTGATATCCACAACCATCGAGGGTGCACTCTCGGAACCATCCTTGGATATCGACAACACTGGAAACCTGTTCCCAGGCATTGTCATCCTAGACGACATAGCGATCAACTCTCCCTCCTCCAACTACTCCGTATGGCTAGAGGGGGTGGATGCCCAGATCAGCGGACTTGACCTCAGCGGGGATGGAGGGGGGATGTACTGGAAGGCTCGAGGGTCCAATCCTTCATCCTTCTCTGACAGCGTCATCTGGGACAGTCCTTCCCACTGTTTGGACCTGCACTCGCATACCGAGTTGAGAGTGACAGGCATCTCCTTGTTTTGCGATAACCTCCCATGGATAGATATCAGCACAGTCAACTTCACCGACTCCTCACTAGAAACTCGCACTGGCTCCGAAAGCTCATTCTCCCTGAACACAAGTTCCCATCTCCGTTGGATTTCTTCAGACCCGATTCTCACCCCGGAGAGCTCCGAGGACGACGTCATAGTGGATATCATGTGGATGCTCGATGTTCACACAATCAATCAGAATCTCCTCAATATCCCAATGGCCTCTGTAAATATCTCCTTTGATCAGTTCGAGAGCGATGTCAATGCGACTCAGCCATACGAGGGCAGATTCTCATATGGCCCATTTATCGGTGAACGCTGGACAGCCATCCAAGGCTGGTCCAACATTAACACAGCATATGTAGGCTGTACATATGATGAGGTGCACAACACCTCAGAGCCAACACAATTGGACAGCGACTCGACGGTTTTCTGTCAGGTCGAACTGAGTAACCAGCCTCCGTTCATCCTTTGGGACTC
Source organism: Methanobacteriota archaeon (assembly GCA_002712645.1). Taxonomy (GTDB): domain Archaea; phylum Thermoplasmatota; class Poseidoniia; order Poseidoniales; family Thalassarchaeaceae; genus MGIIb-N1. The sequence continues at coordinate 5,934 of PAUH01000043.1, read as the reverse complement.
TCCTTCTGATGAGTCCGAGTACTCCAGCGGAAGCGAGATAGTATTCGATGCTAGAAAGAGTTGGGATCTAGACTTCGATGAGCTAACCTACAGTTGGGCTAGTAGCATAGACGGGGATTTCTCAGCCTCTTGCTCTATTGTATCCAGCAACGCATCTCTATTCATCGCAAACCAGAACCAGACGGAGCCTTGCCTGAGGGATGGGAGCCAGTCAATAACACTGGAAGTATGCGACTCAGAAGGGCACTGCGTCAATGAGACTCGTACAATTGAGCTGATCAACCTACCACCCGTTATGAATGTCGGGACCTCGCCACCAATTACCTCCTGGGGGACTCTATACCTCGGAGAAACCGCCAACGTCACCATAGATCTCACCGGGACTTTCGACCCTGAGGAAGATCAGCTTTGGTGCTGGGCCTCAGCCTCTTACGAGTCTGACCCGGATCCTGACCCGGATAACCCCCATTGTCCGTTGCAGATTGTCAGGTCTTTCAGGAATTCCGATGCTGCCTCTTTCAGCGTCTCAGTAAATGCATGGGATGGGGTTAATCCTGTAGAATCATGGACATTCAATGTCGAGTTGTACAATGAAATCCCTATCCCGGTCATGGAAATCTCTCGAACAGGGGAGACCTCTTCAGATTGGGTGGCACTTACAGGTTCTGATACCACGGACCCGGAGGGGGACGCAGTCAGATTCGAGTTTCACAGCGATATAGATGGACTACTTGCTGAAGGGACCTCGCCGGAACTCTCCGAATGGACTGGAACCCTGAGCAAGGGCGTCCACACCATCACCATGAGGGCAAGTGACACTAGGGAGGAACACGTAGGACAGTGGAATGTGTACTCAGAGATCCTCCAAGTGTCTAACTCCCTCCCTAACGTACTGATTTCCAACCCTATCTCGGGTATTTACACTGACTCTTCGGAGCTGATAAATCTAGAATCCACTGGTTCTGGAGATTGGGACCTCTCTTGCTCCGAACTCCCCGAAAATGGCAGTGGTCTACTTTGCAATCCGACTGCGATTACCAGCAGAGACCTCGTCTCAGTCCTCTGGGAGTCCGACAAGGTGGATGATCCTCTTGGAACTGATTGGGAGCTAAACACCAGATTACAAGCAGGTACGCATCTTATCTCACTTACTTTGGACGATGGGAGTGGTCCAGTATCTGACCAGATCGAGATATACGTCTCTGACTCTGCACCATTGCTAGTTCTCGACTCTCCGATACCAGACGTTCAGGTACACTCGAACCTTCCCGTTCTATTCGACTTCAGGAGATCTGTTGACATGGACGGTGACGAGTTCTCAGTCTCAGTGTCTTCAGATCTTCAGGGCCCTATTCTAGACTCCAAGTCCACGGAATATTGGTACAGTGACTACCTCACAGCAGGAGTCCACAACCTGACCTTCCTGCTCATCGATCAGAATGGCAAGGAGAGGATACACCAACAGACGATCACCGTCCTGGAGACGGGACCCGTGGCCGTAATTTCTGGAATGTCGGATGGGCAGTACCTCCCTCCGGGCCAAGCAGCGACTCTTATCGGAACAGAATCGTTCGATTACGACAACGATATCGTACTCTATGAGTGGAGAATCGACGGATCTCTAGTAAGTGACAGCACGACTCTAGAAATGACGTTCCAACCCGGACCCGTAAGGATAGACTTGCTGGTCCAGGACTCCAGGGGGGACGTATCCGTCGCGTCAGTAAACCTCACCATTGGATCAAGCTCTCCGGAAGTATTCGATCTGATGGTCTCAGTACTCAGGGTGGAGGACGGAGTCCCCACAGAGGTCACTACAACAGTAAGGGTCCAGGACGCAGATGGAACCACCGAAACGGTTCGAGGTGAGTTAATTTCCGGAGGGAAGTCAGTTGCCATGTACTTCTATGACGATGGGACTAACGGAGACTCGGTAGTTGGTGATGGGATTTGGACATCAAGATTCTCATGGGTGGTCACGGGAGGGTCTTGGGCAAGGGTGGAGGTGTTCGCGATCGATGGCGATTTGGTCAGTCCCGCTCAGGTACACACAGTCCCCATCGAGGAATCTGGCAACGGTGGCCTAGATTCATGGATCTCTTCCTTCGGAATCCCCGTCTTGGTGATCGCGATAGTTTCACTCTCGATGGCAGGGGTGGCTTACAGTCGAGCAAGAATGGCGGAGATCGCGAAGGACATGGAGATAATCGAGTCCTGGTCATCCTTCGATCCCAGAGAATTGGACGAGGAGTTCGACTCCGAGGACTAATTCTCTGGTCCCCAGGCCGTCCTCTCTCTGTTCATCCCCATTCTCTTGGCGAACAGGAACTTGAAGTTCTTCCAACCGTCACCCCACGTGCTAATCTCGGCCTGCCCCACCCTAGTGCGGTATGGGACTGAAACCTCAACCGCCTTGGACCGTCCGAAGCACCTCCTCGCATTGATCTTCATCTCCTCAGAGAGGGGCATACCGTCGTTGGTAGGTCGCATCCTGGGGTTCTCCATGATTTTCTTCCAGAAGACCCACATTCCAGATTGGGAGTCGTGAATTCCATAGAAGAAAAGCATCCTAGCCGTGAACGAAAGTGCCCAGTTCCCGAATCCGTGTAGGCCAGACATAGCACCATCTTCCGCCTTCCTTAGGCGGTCGCAGGTGATGAACTGCAAGTCATCCTCGACCAGTCTTCGAACTAATTCAGGAACCTCTTCCCCCGGATACGTACAATCTGCATCCATGGTCACAATAACTTGTCCGGGAGCCATCTGGAAACCTGTCCTGTAGGCTCTCCCGTACCCCTTTCTCCCCTCAAGGTAAACTGTGGCTCCCTCTTGCTCTGCCAGCTCTCTAGTCCTATCCTCTGAATTGCCATCAATCACCAAGAAGTCCAGCTTCTGGCACCAACCGTCGTTCGGTACCGATCGGATGGTATCCACTATGGCCTCCTCCTCGTTCCTAGTCGGTATTACGACCGTGACGTGCACAGGCAATGGTCCTTCCATGGGGATTTGTCTAAAAAGGACCTATTTTTGAACCATTGTAGTGATTATAACTCCCGCTCTCTTCAATAATAACGCCCCGAACCGGTTTATTGGGGAGCAACATGCATGTCGCTATGATTTCCGGAGAGTATCCTCCTCGTTGGGGGGGAATGGGCTCAACTGTGTACCATCTATCATCAAGATTGGCAGACATGGGCCATATGATCTCAGTCATTACTAGGAAATCTAGGAGTGAACCTCCGCGTATGAAAAATGTAGAGATAATCGAGGTTCCGTGGTTGAAGGTTCCATTGGAATTCACCAGATCTTACGGTAGGTCAGCCCTCAAAGCTCTAGTCCGCCTCAATTCCGAGAACCCAGTCGATGTTGTTCATCTCCATTGCCCCATGGTATCTTGGAACGACTCTCAGTTCGACAGATGCATCAGCGAAGTAGCCCCAGTAGTATCTTCGATGCATGGTACATGGCTCGGTGAGAGGGATGGCTTAACTTTAGCAGCAAGATACGGGGAACCGGCAGTTTGGTCCAATCCTAACGATATCGCGATACGCTTCATGGCAGGGAGGTACTCAAACTTCGAGAGGTCGGCAATCCGGAAATCCTCTGTGATAGTTCCAAACTCAGAGGCTACAAAGCTAGATCTGGAATCAAGGTATTCCGCTCCTCCCGATTGGGACTGCGAGGTTGTACACTGGGGTGTTGACACGGGCATGTTCGTCCCCATGCATCTCGATAGCGAATCAGAAACGCATAATCTGAGTGAGATCAGGAAGCGTTACGGAATTGGTACCGGAGTCAAACTGTTGCTAGCCGTCGGAAGGCTAGCAGCGCGGAAGGGTCACGGTTTGTTGCTGCGCTCTTTCTCAAAGGTGGCCGAGTCCACTGACTCTCACTTGGTAATAATCGGCAGAGGATCGCTGCGTCGAAGGCTGAATCGCATGGCTTCGAGACTCGGCATCAGCAATAGAGTTACGATAGAATCTGGAATGGATTTCGAAGGAATTTCCGAGATGTATAGGGCCGCCGACCTAGTCGTTTACCCGTCATACTATGAAGGACAAGGACTAATCCCTCTGGAGGCAATGAGTTCCGGGACTCCCGTGGTTACAGTGGACCACGGACCTCTTCCGGAGATGGTTGACTCCAGAGTGGGGGCGCTCTTCGAGATTGGATCGGTCGACTCGCTTTCTGAAGTGATATCCTCCGAGCTTTCGTCGAATGAGATCCTTCTTCAGAAGGGAGCTGAAGGCAGGCAGAGGGTCTTGGAGAGATTCACTCTCGATGGGAACGCCGAGAGATTCCTAGAGGTTTATGCCCGAGCATGTCGTTGAATCAAAATCGGGGAAACTCTTGATTGCTGACCCTCTCTCCGGAGTATGTGGAAGACAGAGTAGTAAACCCTAGGAGGTCGAATAGCGCGACAACCGCAAACTTCGCGATTATCACACTGGTGGGATATCTAGTTCTGGTAAATCTGAAACCAATTCTAATGCCTCTGGCAATAGCGGTTCTGTTCTATTTCCTGATCAGAGCTCCAGAGCAATACCTCATCCAGCGCTTCGATGTTGTTGCAAGGATGCCCATGCTGGCCTACGGAGTACTCCTAGCGTTGGGGGCCCTCGCCTCTTACGGAATCTCCATCCTTCTGTATAGGAATATCGACCAGTTCACGGACGAGATGAACAAGGAAGGCGGCCTGATAGAGAAATTCGACGAGAAGTGGACCAACCTAGGCGAGGCAAACCTCTACGGTCTAGAGGATGTGATTACCAGCCAGGAAACCATAGAGAACGTTCTGGACCCGCAGAACATTCAGGATTTCGCTACCAACATACTCGCAGATCTAGCCTCATTCATGACCACGATGGTAACTGTGGCAGTCTTCGTGATATTCCTTATTCTTGAGGAGAAGAGCCTTCCAGGGAGGTTCAAGGCGGCCTTTCCAGGATCTTATGGCAGGGTCAGAACGATAGTCTCAAACTCTTCTGAGGCGATTTCTACATACGTTATTTCGAAGGCTACTTGTAGCGCTGGTCAGGCAATAGTGCTGTCATTTCTACTATGGTTCATGGGTATCCCGGGTTGGTTTTTGTTCGGGGTCCTTTGCTTCTTGCTAGACTTCATCCCGATTCTAGGTGCGATCCTCGCTACCTTGCCTCCGATGATGATTGCATTGATAGTGCTCGATCCCCTTCAGGCATTGTTGTTAGGCGCCCTTCTTATCGGGAACCAGCAACTCTTTGGGTCATTTATCGAGCCTAATCTCTCTGGCCAGAGGCTAGGGATTTCTCCTCTAGTCCTGCTACTCACCGTGATGGTAAGCGCTTCTGTCTGGGGCATCTCCGGCGCTATTATCGGAGTCCCAATCATGATCATCGCACGAATCGCACTTGAGGAGGACGAGAGGACCCGGCCAATCGCACTAATGCTCGCAATGAAGGTCCATGAGGAAGAGTAGAGTCAGCGCTCGGAGATCAACAACAAGACTCCTTCTCCCTTGATTTTCACGATATCCCCCGTCCCCTCATTGTGCAGTCCCCTCGATGAGAGAACTAGGTTTTCTCCATCTATCTCCCATCTCGCTCCTGAGATCCAAACCTTTCCAGGCCCAATAGCGAAAACTGAGAATACCTCCCCTTCTTCGAATTCAGCGGAGAACTCTCCGTCATCTGGGTGGATTCTGGTAGAGACTTGCTCATCGTGATGGATTCTGATCCTTGCCCCTGGGGGGGCGTCGTTCATGGAACCCCAGTTTCCGAGAATGTGACTGGGGTCCCCTCCATCCGCTCCGACAATCTCAATTTCCTCGAATCCCCTATCCATCAGTTGTTCAATCGACTTAGCCAGGTCATTGAAAGATTGTTCATTGAGGGGGAGAGTCCTACCCTTCCAACAAGATTCGTCAACGGAGTCCATGTCCCCTAGAACCTCGAT
>PAUH01000035.1 GCA_002712645.1 Methanobacteriota archaeon | reverse complement strand
AAGGGCCTTACACGGTCTTTGCACCCACCGATGACGCATTTGCTGCCGCTGGAATCGACCTCACCACATACGACACAGATGAGAAGAACTCAACCCTCAGCGATATTCTCCTGTACCACGTAGTTTTCGCTTCAGTCACCGCATCGGATGTAACCGACGGAATGACGGCGCAAGCGCTCAACGGGGACGATCTCTCTTTCACTGTTACAAACGGGGCTGTCATGGTCAACGATGCAAATGTGACCACTGCGGACGTAATTGCATCCAATGGGGTTATCCACGTAATAGACAAGGTGCTCATGCCGCCCGCAGGCATAACCGAGGCTGATGGAGACATATGCTACAACACTCACACCCATGCGATATCCGCAGGAGCCTCGTTCGAGGAATGCACATCCTACGCATATTACGTCGATGCTAACTTTGGCGGAATGTCGTTTACGGGATGCTACAACATGTTTACCCACGTACCAGACGCCTCTGTCAGCCGAGAGGTTTGCGAGGCATATGTCTGGACCCCTGCTATGAATATTGCAATGACGGCCCAGGCTACGACCATCCACACTGCGCTTGTAGCCGCTCTGGCCCAGGCGGAGCTCGTCGAGACGCTCCAGGGCACAGGACCATTCACGGTGTTCGCGCCCACGGACGAGGCATTCGCCGCAGCTGGAATCGACCTGGCCGCATTGGACACGGTCGAGGGCAAGGCCACGCTGACTGATATCCTGCTGTACCACGTTGTCTCGGGCTCAGTTCCAGCATCAGCGGTCACAGACGGCATGACGGCCACCGCCGTCAACGAGGACGACCTCTCGTTCACGGTGGCCGAGGGAGTCATGGTCAACGACGCCAACGTCGTACTCGCTGACGTCCCAGCATCCAACGGAGTCATCCACGTGATCGACAAGGTNCTCATGCCNCCAGCAGACGAGCCAGNNNTTCCNGAGGGCTGTGANNANGTANTNGGNATCGANGAGNCCGGATTCGCATTCGANAATNNNGATCTGTCNGTAGCNGTCGGCGANACNGTNTGCTGGATTTGGANCGANGAGTCCATGGCNCANAANGTNGCNCAGATNGACTCAGAAGGNGANACNTCNCGNAAGATGGGNGGNNCNTACAGCGGNCCNGCNGANACCACCGTCGACTANCGAATCACCTTCGATGAAGATGGNANGTTCCACTACATNTGCGAACCNCACGTCTCNATGGACATGGTNGGNGTCGTNACTNTNGGAACAGGCGTNGCNCCGCCACCNCCCTCAGCAGAGCCAGACTCCAGANAGCGTACCNGGATTCCTTGGAATCACAGTACTCGTNGCNATGCTNGGAGCAGCNTTNGTAGCCGGNCGGAGAAATCTCTGATACCAACCGNCTCAGGGTATCGATTGAGNNANNANGATTCAGGAGCAGAATCCTGGATCGCCTCAATCGATACCTTGAGCGCCTCGGGGCTNTCCACCGCTATCACTCCCCTTATGTTCTGAGAGGATGTAAGNTCCTTGGTNGGCTCTGCCAACTTGATCCTCGTTCCCGATATCGTCAACCGTTGGCCAGGAGCCAATTCAGGAGCCTCGCCGGGGAGCCATATCCCCAGACCCCCAAGCTCGGAATGATGGACAACAGCAAGTAGCCCCCCCTCGCCTTCTACCACTCTGACGACACTCAAGGCTTCCCCGTCAGGCACTAGGTCATTCGATGCCCGCCATTCCCTCCAGGTCTCTTCAATCGGCACCAGTTGCGCATCCACCGCCTCATCGACCTCTTCAGTTACGGTCTCAACTCGCTCCTCGGCTATGCCCTCGACTCGATTCAACCCGTCTAGCAGCCTTCGGAGAGACCGACGCTCATCATCCTCCTCTCCGACCGCTGCCACGTTTACGAGAGTCAGTAGGTTTCGTATCCTGTCGACTTCCGACTCGATTTCAGCTTCTATGGCGCATTCTAGTGCTTCGTCGAAAATCTCGAGGGCGAGCCAGGGCCTATCGATCCCCATCAACGATCTTGCGAGTATCACTAGGGGTTCAATGGCAGAACCCTCATCTTCATCGATTATTCTCGCAGCCTCCGATATATTGGAATCAGCGCCATCGCCATCTCCTGAAAGATGCCTAGATATCCCAGCGGCTATGAGGTGTCTNAGGTTGGAATTTCCACTCCTCAGAGACTGAGCAGATGCCCCATCGAAGAGTGAAGCCGCTCTTTCTGGCTCATCTGCTGCAATCGCCATGAGCCCAAGATGATGCATTATCCTGGATTCAGCACTCGCATCAACAGCAAGACTGGCTTGGCTAAGAGCGCGTGCCAGATGCAAACTCGAAGCCTCGTTACGGCCCAGAGAACCCGCAAGAAGCCCCAGGACGGACTCTAGCCTGGATATCGGGCCTGCCATGACTCTGTGTGCAATCATGCACAATTCGTCATTCAGGGGCGCCAGCCCCATGCCCGTTGATTCAAGTACACTCTGAAGAACGCCTAAACTGGAGACATAGAGGTCACTTGGATCCCCCCCTTCTCCAAGAAGAGACTCGAGATGACCATCAATCTCGCCAACAGAAGCNCATATCGATGGCAAATCNCCTAGTCGCTTCAGTNCAGAAGCCTTGACCTTCTCCCCTGCGATATGCCTCCTNAGTGCACGGATCGAAATCTCGATTCCNCCTCCTCCATCTTCTTTCACAGGAGGGGGAATCGGGGGCCTAGCGGTTAACAGACTCTCGACTAACCAAGTTAACTTCCCCTGGATGTCATACTCCCCTGCCCTGCTTATTGCATACCTCATCTCAGCCGCGCGGACCCTGCGGGCCAAACTTCTGAGCTTCCCACCATCCGAACCCCTGCCCCCATCTGCAAGCCTTTGAAGAAATGTTGAGGGGGGGCATGTCGAATAGCCGAGCCCTGCTCTTTCCCGTGTAGTCGTCATTTTGTAATCGTCCGATACCAAGACTACGTCACGACCCTCTCCATGCATCCGTGCTGCTAGAACCATCAGAGAGACATCGACATCCTGGGGGGCGGCTTTCTCCCCTATNGCCGCGGCTAGGCCACGTANCTCATCGGGAGANATNGAGGTCGTCTGGAGCAAGTCCTTGAGCACATCAAGAACACGGGGCCGTCCTTTCCATGATCTAAATCTGACCGTCTTCACTTCATCATGGACTCCAGAGGTAACGTGCATGACTCCCCCATGGGGGGCCAATGCACTACCCATCGACTTGATCGCGTCTTCCGATGCTATTGAGCCGAGATGGATGAAGGCATTCGAATCAACAATCCATACGGTCATAATTGCTGGTAATGCCCGAACCATCTTTTCTTTTCCCCATTCTACAACGGGGCGCACCATGGTTCATGTGCATCATGCGTGTCACGCGATACATGGAGTTGACAATGGCGGGNGCGTATCTAGGAATGCTGCTTGTACTTGCTGCATTCGCATTCGAGACACGGGCCATCATATCAAGCAGATCTTTCGCATATCTGACTTCAATGGGAATCGGCGAACTCCTGCTCACAGTTAGAGCGACTGTGACTGGCGAATGGCCATTTGCTGTATTAGGGGCCATATGGGCCGCGTTTGCATTTTATTCGATCCTAAGACCAGTCCGCTCCNAAAACGAAAATCCGTTGGATTGAAGCGCAGAAGTTCATGCAACCAGTCGTGAATGCTCGAAGATCTCTGTCGTTTGCTCTTCTGGCAACTCTGTTTTTCTCAGTGGCTTTGAGTCAAACCGTGGCTTCCGAAGAGAATCAAGACCCCGAAATACAAGGAANCTCCACCCTGACGATACACTCGATAGACCAGAGCCATGGAATACCTGCCACATGGGAACTTTCCATTTCAGCGTCGAGCAGAATCGGAGCTGATTTCCTTCCTGACCCTCATATGGGCGTCAGATATCAAATTGACACTCATATTGGGGATGCAGACGGCAATATATCCCAATCAGAATCTCATGCATTCTCGGTACAACTCGAGCAAAGTCGGACCTGGGGGGATGCCGAAGTAGCCGGTTGTTGTTCATTTGATCTCCAACCATTCATTCTTGATGGGCCCATATCATTCAATTCGTCCATTATACCAGCCGGATCCCTCGAAATATCCCACACATGGGGGTGGAACGAGACCGCCGATATATTCGGAGCCGCCGATGGTAGAGCAATCAGACTACTCGATTTACCTAGAACAGGGTCACTCGTAGAGGCAGTTCCGATGAAGATTATTTTACCGCATTCCTGGGAGTATAGGTTCAGTGCACAATCTAGTATAATGACTCCAAGCTCAAGTGGATTCACAGTCGACAGATCATCGTCACCAGTCGCATCTGATATACGGATATCTCTCGATACGAACGTCCCGCCTTCTTCTTCTGCTGTTAGATTGGGGGGAGGATCGACAACGATATCCCCTCATTCCGATATTCATCTAGACGGTCTGTGCGAGGACAACAGCTTGGCCAATCCGGTGCCGGAGTGGGTTGTAGAGGGCCCCTTCGAGAAAATCGAATATGCCGGCAACATTCTGGAAATCCAAACATCTTCGATGGAATTAGAACATGGGGAGCAGGTCTTCTTTTCGATGAAGTGTACAGATGCCCATGGGGCTAATTCTTCATGGACGCAAATCGTCACCGTCGACTCCGCATCCCCGACTTTCAGCATCTCGTTCCAAGCTTCTGCTGGCACTGGGCTGTGGAATGATATACAGCCCGACTCCAACACTATTTCCCTGCCTTCTGGCACAGTTCTCAGATCAGTTATCGAGGCATACGATCAGGAAGGCGATCCAGTTAGAATTTATCTTGAATCAAATAGGAGTGGAGGCTTCACGCGAACAGGTACTGATACCCTAGAGATAACGGAAGCATTCTATCATGGCCAGTCCACTAATGGGCCACATAGAGATCCGGATGACCGCCATTCCCAGAGAGAGCCGACAAAGTGGTTTTTCTCAATCGATGTCCAAGATTCAGTTGGGAATAATGTCGTTGGAAACTGGACGATCGTCGTCTTGGATGATGAGGGTCCAGTGATAGTTCCCGAGATAATGCTGTCTGGCGTACCAGTGGAATCTTCCACCAGGCTGATTGCAGGACAAGAGATCCTACTGAACATAAGTGGATCATATGACAGACTCGATGCTCTAGACACTACCTCGTGGACGATTATTTTCGATGGGCATCACGTGTATGAAACGACTCCATATCTGAACATGAGCGGACTAATCTCTCTTGGAGAGGCACATCCTGGCAATCATGTAATTCGCATCGTCTCATGGGATCCGGCAGGCCATGAATCGGTTCTGGAAGTACCCCTCGAGATAGAACCTGCTGAAGGAGTAATATTCTCCAAACCTCCAACCATCGAGGTATCTGGGGACATCGGATTGAACAATCCCATTGTGATTACTGCCTCCATAAACAATGAAGGCTCTGGAGGCGGATCAGCACGGTTGTGTAGCGGNGCCATATGCTCNCCAGAGGGAATTATCNTACCTGCTACNTCNNCTGGCCCNGCANTGTCTCGAATATCTCTGGCAATCACTCCTGATTCAGTCGGAGANCTAGACTTGAAACTNATCTGGTTCCAACTTCCAGGAGGNGATGAGGAGACNATAGANCTCACAGGAAACATCACTATCCGGGACAACCTCCCTGANTGGATNCCNCCTANGTTTGTNTCAATGGNGATAGTTGCACTATCTTATGCNGCNATCAGAAGATGGGGCGATTCGNCTGATCAATGATCATCTAACCGTTNAACTCTTGTCCATNGAGGCTTAGGGACCATCATGCTCCCTCTGGATTATGCNGATAGAGGCGTGGCTCGTCAGAGNAGGAATGTAGGCCGANTAATTGGATTCACATCNCTNGNAATNGTNNCAATCGGNGCTTTCCGCCTAAGTCAGTCTCTCAAATCAGAAGAACCAATCGGANTCCATTTGATNGAGATAGCAGTNNTCTTCTCGNTNGCATTCATTATCTCCGATCTNTCATCNTATGANGGCCGCAAGCGAACACGACTTGCCTCGATATCCTCGATTTCATGGCCTATTCTGATAGGTCTTGCTTCCAGCGCAGAACCAGATTTCAGGGGACTCGCATCCGGGGCGATCTTGACCTTTCTTGCTATCGTGTTGCACGAGTATAGTCGAAGCGCATTCTCTTCTACTGCAATTGCCCGCAGATTCAGAGCGCTGCTCGGTATGATAGGGCTCGCAACAGCGGTTGCAATTATGATTTCTCAAGCGTCAGAAATTATGTTCGCAGCTATTTCCACTTTAGTAATAGCAGCGCTTCTGATGTTCGACATACTTCGCCCTGATCCATCACTCCAAGGCAGACGCGATCTGTTTAACAGAATAGATTCCGTAGAGATTAGAATCTTGGAAATCAATGAGGCCGGAATTCGACTCGATCATGCATCCTCGCTATTGAAGTTGGCCCGAGAGGAAGGCTGGTCAAATACAAGCCGAGGCCACTCTAGGTTGAAATCAGTGGAACATGAGATTGAATTGGCCCTTTCCATGGACCGGGACCTATCTGAGATACGCGAAGCAGTAATGGTGCTAGTCAATCAGGCAGAGTCAATTGCTCCAGAAGCCACTGAATCAGTTTCTCTGGTGGAGAAAGCAGACAGCGAACGCGCTCTCGGCTCCCCTCGCGAGGCTGAGACAATATACAGAGAGGCGAAGAAAGTAGCGAATCGAATATGTCTATTCTGGGAACCGGCAAGAGAGGCATTATCAGAAGCCGAGAAAAAACTCGAGAAGCAGAATATAATTGAATCAGATACAATTGCTAGAATGGTCGAATCAGCTCGAAAGGCAATGGAAAGACAGAGGCCAGACGAGGCCCTTCATTTCCTCGAGGCCCTTCCAGATCAACTTCAGTCTCTTAGCGAAGCATTAGATAGAGTCAGAGCAAGAAGATNCGAAATNAGTTCACACTTGGTATCAGAACATCCGGATATATCGGAAGAGGTTGAATCACAACTCTCATCCATAGACAAATCAATCGAAGATGGGGAACTATCACTTGCGATGGGAGGTTTAGAATCAATCGCCAGAAGATTGCATAACCGAAGTGAATCAAGACGATCATTCAAGCAGTCAGTACGTCAGAAGGGAATGATACAGAGCAGATTCCCCCTCGCGGAGAAGACAATATTTGAGAAGCGACTAGGAAGCGCCATTTCACTTTCAAAAGAAGGACTCTGGATACAGGCAGATGAAGAACTCAAGTCAATTATCAATGATCTGGATTCAGTTGATGCCACTCGAAGGGATACCGAGGAACTTCTTGACTTCCTAGAGGGTGAATGGAAGATACTGAGGAAGAAACTCGAATCCTCTGGAGTTGGGNCCGATGATTCCACGAGAAGGCTTGCAGAGAAGCATATGGCCATAGCAAGAGAGAATTTCGAGAAGGATTCGTTTCAAGCCTCCAGAAATAGCATGGGATCNGCAGATGAGGCTATGGAATCTCTCANAAGACTCGTTTGAATGGGAATAGATGCACTCAAGAAGGCANGCTCACACCAACCCTTCGTGGACTTCGACTTCCAAGACTTCGCGGGAGGATACCTCAGNGATCTACAACGTACCCTTGAGGACCTGTCCCGGGATGATTTGGAATCTCTATATCACGAGGTGGTCTCTGCAATCGGCAGAGATGCAACTATCCACTTCGTAGGCAATGGAGGTAGTGCTGCTACTCCNTCCCACAGCGCTGGTGACTGGTCTAAGGAGTTGCGCGTCAGAACTATCTCGCATGTAGACAACGCCGCCTCATTGACNGCATTTGCGAATGACGNCTCCTACGAGGATGTATTTGTGGGCCAACTCACTACATTTCTGAGAGATGGGGACCTCGTCATTGGGTTCAGTGGCTCAGGCACAAGCGAAAACGTTGTCCGAGCGTTAGAATTTGCGAGAGGCAGATCTTGCAGAACCGCAGCCATAACAGGAGACTATCGTGGCGGCGGCGGCGGAAAGTTGCCTTCCATAGTCGATGTCTGTCTTGTCGTGCCCTCGAATTCGATGGAGAGAATAGAAGACCTGCAACTCATTGTGAATCATGTGATAAAAGAGGCAGTAAAATCCTCAGGCCATGTTAGGAATGGATGATCTCCGACCCTTTTTCTTCAATTACCAATGGAAGAACCCTGTTTATCCTAGGAAGCGAACTCATCAGTCTGGATGCGATTGAATCATCGCCATGGACGAGGAAGAAACCACCTCCGCCCGCACCGAGAAGCTTNCCTCCGGTCACCCCCAAATCAATCAGCTNGGAGTATAATGAGTCAAGACCATCGTTTGTCACACTTGGAGATAGACCTTTTTTCAACTCCCACGTATTATGGAGAAGACGACCAAGAGCATCTAAATCACCAGATTGGATTAGCTTCTCAGCCTCTTCAGCCTGCCCCCTTATTGCCCTAAGCCGNNTCAATTTATCCTCGGCATCATAACTNTCTTCACCGAGTACAGNCGATGCGCTTCGTGTTGANCCTGTATAGACCAGGCAAAACTCCTGTTCCATACGTCTCACTACNCCNGGATCGGTCGTTATGGGTANAACTTCCACACCCATCTCGCCGAATGATATCCGATTCAAACCGCCAAACGCAGCAGCATATTGATCCTGTCTTCCTATCGGTTCACCGAGGATGTCAATCTCTATCTTACAGGCTTCTTCTGCAAGTTGTCGAGGCCCNACGGTTCTGCCAGCCAGATGGTGGAGAGCATTGAGTACCCCTACNGTTACGACTGATGAAGATCCAAGACCAGTACCTCTGGAGGGTATGTCTGCGATTGTTGTTATCTCAACACCACTCGTAACTCCAGTGACTCTCATAGCCTCTCTGACGAGATCATGTTGTACCTCATCTACNCTATCCACCGTCTCCATCCTCGAATATGACANTCTGATACGGTNATCGAAACGTTCGTTCACCGTGACATGTATGTATCGGGATATCGCTGTTGAGACAACAAGNCCCCCAAGATGCTCTTTTTTGGCGAATCCATCCAGATCTGTCCCCCCTCCGCAGAATGAGACTCGAACCGGCGTCTTCGAGATGATCATCACCCTTCGAAAAGCCTCGTCGATTTCAACAGAACGGGTTCCNGACTGACNCAATGTCCAGATAATCAGCAAAAATCACGATGCCATGAAATTAAANTCAACGTCAGAATTAGAATTCAAACCATACCCATAGACGGCGATCTGCTCTTGATTTCTTCAACGATACCCTCGATGAAATCTTCAANGAGCACACCATTGCGTTGATCGCCATTTCGAGCCCTGATTGAAACAGTCCCATTTTCTACCTCATCTTCTCCGATAATTAGCATGTAGGCGGGCCGCATTTTTCTATGAGTNCTAATCTTCCTACCTATCGTGCTGTCTGAGTCGTCTAGGGAGACNCGGATACCTTGATCTCTCAGATTGAGTGCCACCTTTGCAGCATGCTCAGAATGACGTTCAGAGATGGTGATTATCTGAACCTGGGTGGGTGAAAGCCAAGTTGGGAAATTCCCCATCCAATGCTCCGTGAGGAAGGCAACAAATCGCTCATGCGTCGACAGAGGNGCTCTGTGTATCACCAGAACCTCACCATTTTCAGAACCTGTTTCATCCATATACGATAATCCGAACCTCTCCTTTGCTGCAAAGTCGAGTTGTATGGTAGACATGGATTCCTCNCTGCCAAGAGCAGTTCTGAACTGAATGTCCACTTTGGGCCCATAGAACGCCGCTTCACCGACAGCTTCAACGTAGTCCACACCGAGATCGTCCATTATTGAACGCAGTCTGTCTTGTGTCAATGCCCAGTTTTCTGGTTGGTCAATATATTTCGAGGTCTTCTCAGGATCCCACAANGATAGCCTGAATGAATAGTCCTCAAATCCAAATGCGGAATAGTAGTCCTGGACCATGCGTACATTTGATGCAACTTCTTCAGCGACCTGATCAAGCGTACAATAGATGTGCGCATCGTTCATNGAGAGCATACGNACTCTCAAAAGACCAGCTAGTGTACCCGATAACTCATTCCGATAGACTGTCCCATACTCGGCCACTCTGAGCGGTAGATCCCTGTATGATCGCTTCTTGTTCTTGTAGACTAGATGATGCATTGGACAGTTCATCGCCTTGAGATAATACGTACCATCGTCCATTTCCATGGGAGGGTACATGCCATCAGCATAGTGTGGGAGATGCCCACTTGCTTCGAAGAGCTGCTTCTTTCCAAGTACGGGGGTAGTGACACGTACGTAACCATAGTTATCTTCAGTTTCAACTGCAAACTTTTCAATTTGAGATTTCAGAGTCTCTCCATTGGGAAGCCAAACAGGGAGCCCCTTCCCAATCAACTCATCAATCATGTAGAGTTCCATTTCTTTGCCGATTTTCTTATGATCTCTTTTCGCCGCTTCTTCTATCTGCCTCTGCCTTTCTTTGAGACCTTCTTTCGAGGAGTAGCACATCCCGTATATCCTTACCAACGACTCTCGTGAACTATCAGCCCTCCAGTAAGCCTGACTAGTGCTTGTAAGCTTGAACCACCTCAAGTGAGAGGTCGACGGAACATGTGGGCCACGACACAAATCAATGAAATCACCCTGGCGGTATGCAGAAGATCCGACATCATGCCCGACCTTGTCATCCATGATTTCAATTTTGAATTTGTTAGATCCGAACATCTCTCGCAACGTCGAGTTATCATATTCCTCTCGTATGATTTTGTGATTAGATCTGATATGCTGTTGCATCTTCTTCTCTATGTTTCTAAGATCCTCGTCCCCTATTGGATCCATGTGGAAGTCGTAGTAGAATCCATGATCAATAGGTGGACCGATCGTTGGTTTTGCTTCTGGAAAGAGCTCCACAACAGCTTGGGCAAGTAGATGCGCACAAGAGTGCCGGAGGATGTACAGCCCCTCATCACTATCGCCCAATATTGGTTTTATCGTGCAGTCAGATTCTATGACATGTGAGAAATCTCTTTCCTCTCCATCGATAAGAACCGCTACGGCCCCAGATTTCTTGCCATGGACATTGAAGATCACTTCACCCGCGGTTATGCCCCCGGCATATTCGTGAATAGTGCCATCAGAGAGCTCAACGCTGACCATCGCCATAGAAATCCTATTTGCCTCTCCATCGACATTTGGTTATGAAGGCCGTGGAAGGTACGACCATAGTACTGCGGTATATGGGCATACTGACAACTTTAGAATTGGTAATGGAATGAGATTTGAATTGCAATTTCAGGCGTATCCCTAAGTTGCTGCATCCTTTCCGACGACTATGTTCCGCATTGGGCTCGTGATCAACCCGGATGCAGGTCTCGGCGGTAGGCTTGGTCTGAAGGGATCCGACGGGTTGGCGTTGAAAGCTAGAGCTGAAGGGGCCGAAGATCGAGCAGGCCCTCGAGCAAGATCTGCAATGGCACTTTTGGAAAACGCTCTTACAAAGTACGGAGCAACTGTGCTAATCTCTGAAGGGAGGATGGGGTCCGAGTGGCTCGATTCAGAATCTGACATCAATACGATTGTTGTACACGAATCCAGCGGCACAACTTCTCATGAAGATACAAGAGAGTTGGTAAAGATACTCGTTAATCAAGGGGTTGATCTGATACTCTATGCGGGCGGAGATGGAACAACAAGAGACTTGATACAAACCCTGGAAGAGAATGAATCATCCACAATCCCGATCGTTGGAATACCCTGTGGAGTCAAGATGTACTCTGGATGTTTTGCCAGCTCCCCCAAAGCTGCATCGGAGGTGGTGGAGGCATGGATGGGCGGCGACTTACTAGTTGCTTCAACAGAGGTTCTAGATCTCGACGAGGAAATCTATCGAGATGGAGGATGGTCCGTTCGCTTGTACGCAGAGGCAATGACTCCTTCAAGTCCGAGATGGATGCAGGGAGCAAAAGAAATGGTTGAATCAGCCTCGGAAGATGAGGTCATCGAGGGAATCGCTGAGCACGTTCGTGACGTTCTGATGTCTCCTGAGAGACTAGTCATATGGGGGTCGGGAGGGACTTTACGTAGAATAGGGGAAATCGTAGGTTTGAGCCCAACCTTACTTGGAATGGACGCGTCATTGGGGAATAACCAGGTTGGAACAGATCTCAGCGAGAGGGGTTTGATTGAGTTGTTGGATTCACATCGCGGCGAGGTGACAATTTTGTTATCGCCCATGGGCGGTCAGGGATTCCTCATAGGGAGGGGTAATTTGCAACTATCCCCCGAAGTTCTGAGAAAGGCAAAACCTTCCTCTGTATTGGGCATATGCACACCTTCGAAGCTATTGACAATCAGATCACTCAGAATTGAGACTGGGGATGATGAACTAGACGACATATTCAGAGAAATGAAGTATCTCAAGGCATTACAAGGATACAGGACTACTCGGATACTTCCGGTTTCCGTCGATTGAGTCGTCAATGTTTTCTACTTCTATTTCCAATACTTCGTTGACGCTTTCTACTGCCATGAAGTTTGTACACCAAACGAGATCTTTGCTTAACTCCCGGCTTTGATTTCGCTGAATAAGATCGACTAATCCCCTCTTTTCGTGAATCCTTCTCATCAACAATTGGTCTTGGATAATCCACGTCCAGCATGCAACCATACTCCTTCTGTTGATCCAAATCCATGAGCCACGGCTCGTGGATGAATGGTGTTGGAACATCTCGCAATTCCTCCACCCATTGTCTGATGAAATCTCCATTAGGGTCCTGATCTCGAGACTGCTTGGAAATAGAATACGCTCTAATTGAATTAATTCCAGTTACTCCAGATTGCATTTGAACTTGCGACCAATGTATCCCAGGTTCATAGTCTAGGAATGATCTCGCCAAGTGTAAACCCGTCAATTGCCAAGGTAACCAAAGAGTGTATGAAGCGACCGATTGAAGCATACCTCTCATTCTGAAATTTATCCATCCCGTAGCGATTAGTGAGCGCATGCATGCATCGAAGAATGGCCAACCAGTCTCCCCAGTCGACCATGCCCGGTATCGCGAATCATCCATTGAACGATTCAGATACAAGTCTATTTCAGGATTCATTGCGACGCTATCCAGCGTCAACTCAACCTCGAGACGCTGTATGAAATGACAGTGCCATGCCAGGCGACTCTGGAATGAATTCAAACTCCCTGTCCAACCAAGATTTTCCTTTGCTCTCGGATTCCTT
Source organism: Methanobacteriota archaeon (assembly GCA_002712645.1). Classification (GTDB taxonomy): domain Archaea; phylum Thermoplasmatota; class Poseidoniia; order Poseidoniales; family Thalassarchaeaceae; genus MGIIb-N1. The sequence continues at coordinate 12,003 of PAUH01000035.1, read as the reverse complement.
TTCACGGCTTCTACTTTCTTCTTAGTGTGATGGAGTATCTGTCGAATAGTTATACAACCCACACTGATGAACGGCGATAGGCGTGAACAAGCACTCTGCGCAGAGATGGGGCTGGACATATCTCTCCGGTAAGTACGACCACGCCCATCCAAGAATGATTGTAATGTGGCAGTTGCAGACTTTTCCCCCGGATCAGGCCGATTTATGAGCGACCGCCCGACTAACCCAAAGTCCGAGATATCGGGTATTTTGTCAGATTCAATACCAACGGGGGGAATGATTTCAGTGGGCGGGATTATAGCTGATTTTTCCATTCTTGAATCACGCTCTTTTTTCCACATGTCTCTTGATTCCAATTTTCGAATGACGCCATTCGTCGGAAATTCGACGAATCGAACCCCTTCCCTATTACACCAGCTTGAAACAGACTTGTCGCGGTCCCATGACCATTGCAAGCCCGTTTCCTGATTTCCATAAATCGAACTAATACTATTTTTCTGATGAATCTCTCTTAACTTGTCAACGACATCTCCGAAATGGAATAACAATACCCCGCCAATCGCCTCGATATCAGTCTTCAATGCCTGTAAACAATCAAGCTCCCATTGAATATGAATTGGGTCTACATCAGGCCTTCCAATACGAGCAGAGTCCATATTGAACAAACAGATGATCGGTTTACCAAGACTCTTTGCCATTGCTAGAGCAGGATTATCCGCCAAGCGTAAATCCCGTCTAAACCAGACAACTGTGACTGACACTAACTAGCATAGTCATGGACGATAATAAGTCGTGTTTTAGAGCACTTAGAAACTCAATCTCAGAATTATTCGAGCTGTCCAGATGCTGCTTTCAATAAGCCTAGGAATGGAGGGCTGGGACGCCCTGGTCGAGATTTGAACTCTGGATGATATTGCGTGCCGACGAAATATGGGTGACCCATCAATTCCATGATCTCACATCTCTGTCCCGTGTCATCCTTGCCGACATAGACCAACCCCGCTTCTTCGATACGGTCTATCAGATCTGGATTTACTTCATATCGATGCCTGTGTCTTTCACTCACTGCATCCAACCCTCCGTAAAGCCGCTTAATCTTGCAGTCATCCACTACAAATGGCGTAATCTTGGCACCTAGTCTCATTGTTCCGCCCATGTGGGTCTTGGATATTTCTGGCATGAATACGACTGCAGGATGTTCGAGACTCCCGGGATCCTCAACAAACTCTTCTGAATTCGCACCTTCCAAATTCAGAACATTCCTACAGAATTCGATGGTAGCAATCTGCAGCCCAAGGCATATTCCGAGGTATGGAACATCGTTTTCACGTGCGTATCTGGCTGCCTCAACCTTCCCCTCAACCCCGCGGTTGCCAAATCCACCGGGAACAAGTATGCCGTCAGCTAGCTTGAGCTTCTCCCATGCAGCATTGTAGGAATCCTCGTCCGAGTTGAGCATAGATGAATCTAGGTCAGTCGATTCTATCCAATCGATTGAGAGTTTACGATTTACGGCGATAGCAGAATGCTGGAGCGCCTTTATGACGCTGAGATAGGAATCTGAAAGACCGGTATACTTGCCAACCATGGCAATCCTAACTTCCTCATCTAGGCTGTCCACTCTGTCCGCCATCTCACGCCATTGTTCCAGATATTCGTCATGATCCGATTCTTCTACTCCGATGCATTCTGCAATCATCGACCTGACGCCTTGTCTTTCGAATGAAATCGGTATCTGATACAGATTTGATACGTCGTGCGCGGAAATTACCGCTCTCGGCTCTACATGGCAGAAAGCAGCCAACTTCTCCTTTACTTCGTCATGCAGAGGATCTTTAGATCTGCATACAATAAGATCGGGAGTTATCCCCAGTCCTCGCAACTCCTTCACAGTGTGTTGAGTAGGTTTCGTCTTCTGTTCCCCCACAGGCCCCATCACGGGAACCAAGCTAACATGGACGAAACAAACATTCTGACGTCCCACTCTGAATTGAAATTGTCTCAGAGCCTCTACGAATGGAGAACTCTCTATGTCCCCCACAGTTCCTCCAAGTTCAATCACGCATGCATCTGGAGCATCGCCCGAATCATTTGTCGGAAGTATGCTTACACGCTCGATCCAATCTTGTATTTCGTTGGTTATGTGGGGTATGACTTGAACAGTCTTCCCAAGATAGTCCCCCCGACGCTCCCGTTCGATGACCGCCGAGTACACTTTGCCCGTGGTCAAGTTGTGGTCGCGGGTCAGAGAAACATCAAGAAATCGCTCATAATTGCCAAGATCGAGATCCGCCTCACCGCCATCATCCAATACGAATACCTCACCGTGTTCGAATGGCGACATCGTACCAGCATCGCTGTTTAGGTATGGATCGATCTTTATCGAAGTGACTTTCATCCCGACTGATTTCATCAGGACTCCTATGCTACTCGCTGTGATTCCCTTACCGAGACCAGATAGAACGCCGCCCGTCACAATCACATATTTCATGATAACAACGGGGTATGGAGCCATTTTACGTCGCATATGAACCTTGGCAATGCTACTACCTTGTATGATCGATGTTCAAGTATCGTCTGATTATTTGCATGTCATGGTCGGCGTGTCCGGGAGCCAAATCCTAGTCACCGGGGCCCTCGGACAGATAGGTTCTGATCTTACCAATACTCTCCGAGCAATGTACGGAGAAGGCTCTGTATTAACCACCGATATTCATGATGAAGGAAGCCAAGAGGGCCCCTTTCAGTTGTTAGATGTACTTGATTATGAGGCGATTTCAAGAGCGATCTCCGAGTACTCCATCGATACCATCTATCATCTTGCAGCAGTTCTTTCCGCGCACGGGGAGAAAGACCCTGACCTGTGCGAGAGAGTAAACCTGGGGGGCCTTCAGAACATTCTCGATGCAGCTCGAAATCATGGATGCAGAGTTTTTGCACCCTCTTCAATAGCAGTATTCGGACCTGATTCAAGACCTATCGCGATGCAAAATTCTCCTCTGTCTCCGACCACCGTATACGGCCGAACTAAGAAAGAAGGAGAGGAAATGATGCTGAAGTATTTCCATAACTACGGTGTAGATGCTCGCGGTTTGAGGTATCCAGGGCTCCTGTCTTGGACAACACCTCCGACTGGTGGAACTACAGATTATGCAGTGCAGGTATTCTATGAAATTCATGAAAATGAAAAGTACGATTTCTTTGTCCGCGGGGATACCAAACTTCCAATGATGATGATGCAGGATGCGATTAGAGCCACTATGGAACTCATGGGTGCCCCGTCAGAGAAACTCTCCAGATGGAGGCCTGGGTACAATGTCAGGGGCGTAAGTTTCTCAGCGATGGAATTAGCACACTGCATACGTTCCAGAAAGCCGAATGCTGTAATGCGATTCATTCCGGACGAACGTCAGCATATTGCAGACACTTGGCCAGAAGATGTAGACGATGCTCCTGCTAGGAATGACTGGGGCTGGGAATCAAGATTCGATATAGATCAGCTAGTTGATTCCATGATGGCCGGCGTGGCTCAATCTTCATCCTCGTCCTGATTCCAGTCAGGCTCACCTGGCTCGACCTTGGCCCACAGGACATCATCGATTCTAAGTACCGATATAGCGCCCTCAGTAGCTCCAGACAATGCATTCTCAACAACCAGTCGAAGATCTATTATTCCAATCGAGTCGAGACTCACGAGATCATCAGTCATTAGATCGAAACCAATCCATGGACCATCCTTCGTCTGCGCAGCAGACAGTTCAAGAATCCTGTCTATTGGATCATGGCCTGAATTCTGTGCAAGAACCCGGGGGATGGTTTCCAGGGCATCTGCAAATCCTTCTACAGCCAATTGCCTCTTGCCTGCATACTTACTCGCCTCATTCCTAAGCATGCGTGCAAGGTGACTCCATGTCGAGCCTCCCCCTGGGAGCATAGGCGCAGTTCCCGATACTCTAACTGCAACTCCCAGTGCATCATCGAAAGTCCGAACGACTTCATCTCTAAGAGCAGGAGTTGAACCTCTGACGAGAAGAGTCTTCCCTCGACCAGAATTTGATACTACATGCAGATAGTGAACACCTGATACTTTGCGCTCTTTCCACGAATCACAACGCCCAAGATGCGTACTTTCAGTAACTTCGACAGATCGAACAATCATGGCCCCTGTTATCTGGGAGAGCCTGTTCAGATCTTCCTTGTCGAATCTCCTGAAGCAATTGATACCTGCTTTCCTGAGCATACTCTGTGCTTCTTCGTCTATGCCATCCCGAACAGCTAGAATTCCAACTCCGAGAGACTCAAGATGGGAAACAAGACCCTCCAATTTCTTCCTCTTTCTCTGAGTAAATCCTTCCCTGACCCCCAACGAACTTATCTCAAGCTCAGTATCGAACTCTAGTTCCGGTACCTCAAGACCCCCATCAATCACCGCAATAGAGCAACTTCCCCCTTGATTTGGCATAGATTTGTCAAATCTCTGCTTCCTGGTAACGAAGGCAGAAACAAGTTCTGTATCTGTGACTGCACCCTCTTCTAGAGAAATTCGCTTAACCAAAAACCGTTCTGCCTCTGGGTCATCCGCTTCAATTGATTCAGAAGCATCCAATGCGAGCCTGCATACTAAATCGAGCATGGACGGATCGACTTTCTGCCCTATGCAGGTTGATACAATGTGTCGCACATCTTCATCAGAGGTGACGGGCCTCGCAATCGAATCTATTTCTTTTATGCACATCGAATATGCGGATCTGTACGAATCGGCAATTATTGTCGGATGAAGTCCAGACCTGGAAAGCTCGAGTGCATTTCTGAGCAATTCTGCTAATATCAATATGGAAGTAGTCGTCCCATCTCTTGCCACTCGATCCTGTGTAATACTCGTTTCAATCACTAGCTTCGCAGTTGGATGTTCTACCTTGGCCGTATCTAGAACTGTAGCTCCGTCATTGGTAATCAGAACTTCTCCATTCTGGTCAATGAGCATCTTGTCCATCCCTTTTGGGCCTAATGTCGACCTCACAGCAGCTGCTACGGCCAAAGCAGCCCTTGCATTTCCAACCAGCGCAGCCCTACCTGTTACCCTGTCTGTATCTTGGAGGGTGAGGTCTTCGTCAGGGGAGGACACGACGATACGAGCATCTTCGCTAATATCAAGGAACCTCTCCTTCGAAGTTCTCTCATTTATACTACTACGGGAGATTCATATACCACCCCCATTGTCAACTATACAACCCATGGTTGAGTAGTGATACAATGACCTCTGAAGAAAACAACTGGGAAAGAGACATCATACGTGAGATGTCTAAGGTATTCGAACAGATGGGCATACCCATGGATATGGGCATGCTGGAGAATATGATGAATCAGTTAGAAGAGCATTTTGAACGAATGGGAATCGACTCTAAATCCATATCCAAGACGGATATCACTCTGAATGGAAAAGGGGATCCTGAGGAGATTAGGAAGAATATTGAGGCTATGATGTCTGGTCCAGGGGGCTTTGCAGACATGCTCTCAAAGATGGGATTCGAGGTATCTGTAAAATCCTCAAACAATACGCCCAGCGAGCAGGTAGATGTTGTAACCGAGCCACGGGAAGATAACAGACTCATTGAGATCCCAGATACAGATTTCATCCATGAGGACGGGCTAGCCAACGTGATGATTGATGTCACCTCTATCCCAGAGGCAGATGATGGATCAGTCGATCTCGCATTAGCCGATGGTGGCAGAATCATCGAATTATTGAGGCATAACCTCCTCAACCCTCTCAGAGGTTTCTCTATTCCTTTCGCAGCCAGTCGTATCGAGGAATGGAGTCTAAACAATGGCATCCTTGATGTGACGCTGAGGATGGAATAATTAGGGGATGATTGAACAATGAGCACACCTGTTATCGGAATTGATCTAGGAACAACCAACAGCTGCGTGGCAACTCTGGAGGGAGGCCAGGCCGTCGTAATCCCAAATTCGGAAGGAGCACGAACCACCCCAAGCGTAGTCGCCTTCGCCAAAGATGGCGAGCGACACATCGGAATTACTGCCAAGCGTCAGGCTGTGACTAATGCGAACCGGACCATCTTGTCGGTCAAGCGAGAGATGGGAACTGACTGGTCATCTGAAATCGATGACTCCACATACACCCCTCAAGAAATGTCAGCATTTATTTTACAGAAATTGAAGGCGGATGCAGAAGCATATCTCGGCCAGGAAATCAAGAAAGCCGTGATTACCTGCCCTGCATATTTTACCGATGCACAGAGGAAGGCGACTAAAGATGCAGGACGAATCGCAGGATTAGAAGTTCTTAGAATAATCAACGAGCCCACTGCAGCGGCACTTGCATATGGAGTGAATAAAGAAGAAGATCAGACCATCTTAGTATACGATCTCGGCGGAGGGACATTCGACGTTTCTATTCTTGAAATCTATCAGGTCGATGGCCAGCCACAGATAGAAGTGAAGGCGACTTCCGGAGACAACAGGCTCGGAGGGGATGACTTCGACGAGGTCATCATCACATGGCTTGTCGATGAGTACAAGAAAGATACCGGAATCGATTTATCCACTGATTCACAGGCTATGAGCAGACTTCGTGAACACGCAGAGAAAGCAAAGATAGAGCTTTCAGGCTCTGGCTCCGCTCAGGTCAATCTGCCATTCATCACAAGTCGGGATGGTCAGCCCGAGCATCTAGATATTACACTTTCAAAGTCCAAGTTTGAAGAGCTAATCGAGCCACTGATCTCAAGGACGCTTTCACCCACACGTCAAGCTATGAAGGATGCAGGAGTATCCAAGGGCAAGGTCGACAAGGTGATTTTGGTAGGTGGTTCTACTCGCGTCCCTGCCGTTCAATCTGCAATCGAGCAAGAAGTTGGCAAAGCTCCGTTCAAGGGTGTCAACCCTGACGAGGCAGTCGCCATGGGAGCAGCTCTTCAGGCTGGAATAATCGTTGGAGATTCCGGCGTCACGGACGTCCTTCTTTTGGATGTCACGCCTCTTACGCTTGGAATCGAGACTCTAGGCGGGGTCATGACTACAATGATCGAGCGAAACACCACAATACCAAGCAAGCGATCGGAGACATTCTCCACTGCTGCTGACAACCAGCCTGCTGTCGAGGTCCATGTTCTCCAAGGAGAGAGACAGTTCGCTAAAGACAATATCACTCTCGGAAAATTCCATCTTACAGGGATACCTGCTGCACCCAGGGGAATACCGCAGATTGAAGTCACGTTCGATATCGATGCGAATGGAATCGTGAATGTTTCAGCGAAAGATCTCGGCACAGGAAAGGAACAAAAAATCACTATAGAGAGCCAAACATCCCTGAGTGAAGACGAGATTAAATCCAAGATTGCAGAGGCTGAAGAATTTGCCGACGAGGATCGTAAAAGGAAGGCAAGAGTCGAACTAAAGAACCAGGCTGAGAGCATAGTATATCAAACTCGAAAGACCATCGAAGAAGCCGGCGACAAGCTCGAGGAAGATGATACAGAACCAGTTTTGGAGAAGCTGAATGAACTCGAATCAATGGTTATGAATGGAGATACACCAATCGATGTGGATGAAATCGATGAAGCCGGAGTACAGTCCAAGATAAGCGAGTTAGAAGGGCTCATGCAGGCTCTTTCCATCAAAATATACGAAGCTGCAGCCAAGGATATGGAAGAAGACAATCAAGAAGATGAATCAGATGACGGAGTCCACGAAGCGGATTTCGAAGTCGTTGAAGATGAGGATTGAATCACATCTTCGACATACCAATCCTCCAATAGAGGAATGGTGCGATGACGATGTACATCAGAACGCCATAGACTCCTGATGGAAGACTCAGCACGGACAGAGTCGCACCTGCTTCGGGAGCTAGTACGAGGCCTCCAACAGTAATCCCTACGGTTGCATTCTGTATACCGCTCTCTATCGAGACAGTTGTTGCCTGATTATTTTCAAGATCAAGAACTGTTGCGCTCTTCCAACCTATTCCAAGCATCAGGATATTGAGTGCCACAACCGCTGGACCAAGTGTCCCAAGATTCTCCATCAGCGTATCAAATTCACTTGCAATAGCGGCAATGACGATGATAATGAAAAGTCCAGCCGCGATTTTTCCAATTAACGGCTCAATGCTATCAGCAGTAGACTCTGAATACCTGCGAATTAGCATCCCGATCACCACTGGCAGAGTAGTCAGAAGAAACATGGTTACACCAAGATCNAGAATGTCGATATCAGGCGATGTAGCACCCATGAAATGATCCATTGAGAAGCCAACTATGAGTGGAAGTGTGATTACGGATACAACACTTACAACTGCGGTATATGAGATGGATAGGGCTGTGTCTCCACCTGCTAATTTTGTCAGAATATTGGACGTCACTCCCCCTGGGCAGCAAGCTAGAATCATCAGACCAACAGCCATCTCGCCAGATAGATCAAGGATGCTTGCTATTCCGAATCCTGCTATCGGCAAGATAACCATCTGATTNCCCAAACCCACTGCAAATGCCTTTGGCTCAGTAAAAATAAGGCCAAAATCAGATATTTTGAGACCTATCCCTAATGAGAACATGATATATGCCAGAGAGAGGGGAAGAATCACATCGATGATGATGTTAGACTCTTCTTCCAGACTCTCTTCAGCCCCTTGAGCGACGACACCCGACGAAAGAACTGCTATTGTCAGCAGGCACGCAATCAGCACCCTGAACGACCCATTCATGTAAACTGCAAAATTCCATTCAACGTATAGAACATGCCGTTATACAACGCATAATCGATCAATTATGCCAGTCTACAACGATTTTCAATGACTTTCGCTCGTAATAAGACGGTGCAGAGTTCTTACATGCACACCCGATGTACCGAACTGGAAGAATGGATTCTCACGCTCTGTCCGTGCCTTGGAACCGGGACCCCATGCAGTTCCTGCAATATCCAAGTGCACCCAGGGTATTTTCGAAGATTCCCCGTCCTCTTCTCTGGATGGAACGAAGAACTCCAAGAAAGCTGCAGCGCCATTAGATGAACCGGCTCTACCTCCAATCGAACCATTCCTTATGTCTGCGAATGCTGAATCTGTCATGTACCTCTTGAATTGGTCATTCAAAGGCATTTCCCAGACCGGCTCTCCAGATAATGAGGCAGCCGATTCGACCCTCTTAACAAGCGAGGAATCATTNCCCCACATTCCTGTTATTTGATTGCCCAAAGCAACTACTACTGCACCCGTCAGGGTCGCTAGATCTACAATGAATTCAGGATCGAACTCTCCTGCCTTGCAGAGGCCATCAGCCAAAACATTCCTACCTTCGGCGTCCGTACTGAAGACCTCCACGGTTTTTCCAGAATATGTCTTGAATACGTCTCCAGGCCTATATGCTCCAGATCCAGGCATATTCTCCGCCAAACACGCTATCCCGTTTACCCTGCGATCGTAGCCGGTAGAATACAGAGCCTCCATCAGACCAAAAACAGTAGCAGCACCACACATATCGTACTTCATGTCCCACATGCCGCTCGTTGGTTTGATTGAAATGCCCCCCGTGTCGAAAGTTATCCCCTTGCCCACGATGCATGGTCGACGAACACCATCGTCTGCATGGGGNTTGAGGGTGAAGAGGACCATGCAGGGTTTCCTATCGCTCCCCTTTCCTACGTTTATCAGTCCCCCCATGCCTAGTTCGTTGAGCTTATCCCAGTCATACACCTCGACCACAACATTTTCTTTGCCTTCTGCCCATTTTTGTGCTCTGCGGGCATATTCCATCGGGTACAGAACATTAGCAGGCTCATTACCAAGATCACGTGCTAGATGCACCCCTCTGACTAACGCATGCGATTTAGAAAGACCCTCTTCGAGATGTTTTTGATATCTGGGGCTGGCTTGGAATTGAACCGACCAAGGAGCCAGGATATGATCCTCCCCAATATCTTGATGTTCAATGAACTCATAATCTCGGAGCATCATACCTTCTGCAAAGTCAATCATACGATCACTAGACCAGCCTGAAGTGAATCTAACACACGCCGATAGCCCGTTTTTCTTTGAAAGTGAACCCATTACACGAGCACCNGTCGTTCGTGCAAGTTCATGACCCAACTCGCCCTTCTCACCCATTCCGACGAGCATGACCCTGCATCCGGGAGTCCACACNACCATATTCTCTCCTTTCTTCCCCTCAAAATCATTCGAAGAGATGGCTTCTCTGACTAGGTTTCTTTGACTACGTCCCAGGCCAGATAGTGCATTGTTAGGCGCTCGAACGACACCCTCGAAGAGAGGTATCAGCAGTTGTTCGCAGACTTCATTGAATTCATGATTCGACCAATTCACAATATCACTGAACTAATGTATTTTGTAATAATATACAAATAATTGCTTAGAAACATTAACTTTGAAATGATANTCAATCATTTAGATAACNAAATTATAGTTCTAATCTGCTATTTCTTCCACCAATAGCAGCAAGAGCGAAGGCGNTGAATAATACAAGCACNGAGGGAGTTGGAAGAAAACCACCGGAATCTTTGCCAGACCAGTCTACTACGTCTTCGTCCACCACCTCATCTACCCACATCGAAGCATCAATCACTCTCTTCTGATAACTTATGCTCCAAGATCCCCCGTCTACGATAGCAAGACTTTCGCTATCGAANGCCACATATGTCTCATTAGTCGCGTTGACACCGAAGCTTGACGAATTCCACAATAAATCCCCATTAGAACTGATGTACTGAAGTGTTGCATTGGATGTACTAGCATGCCCTAAGTTCACAATATGAGCTTTCACCTCTCCTCCGTTGATCTCGACCTCTTCTACAACCAAGCGAGCCCGCCAGAACCAAATATTCTGAATTAGATATCGCATAACATCGAGCTCCTCTTCCAATCTATCTGAGAGAGCCTCTACCGTGCCAAGAAGAAATTGCTCATCATCTGTCTCAAAGGTAAACGTAGGATATCCCATCACTCCGTATCCGTAATCCCTACTCGTACCGCAGTTTGGGTACAAGCCCTGATTGGCATTTCGTATGGGTATGTCAGAAATATTGGTGTTAATTTCATCTTTGATGAAATGATACATCTCCCAATCCGAAGGTTGGTCTGGCCATTTACCCCACGGGTAGAGCATAATCCACACCCCNGTGTGCATGGTGATGTACAAATCAGCATGAGGTACAACATCATTCATGTATATCGAATTCGCGAGAGTTTCAGATTCACTAAACGCACTACTCCCCGGCTGAGTCGTTGGACAGGTATTCCAATAGTGGTCGTAATTCCTATTCAGATCCACTTGATTCACATTCCACCTAGTATCGAAGTCATTACCATCTGCGTTTAGCATAATCAGGATATGCAATTCTGTATTGGTCAAAACGTCGATTACCTCCTGTTCNTCATTGATCCANCCTTCGATATAGTATTCCGCAACAAGGAAAGCCAATTCAGTTCCAAGATGTTCATTCCCATGATGTCCTCCATCAATATATGCCACATCTTTCGCCGTCCCATCTGGTTTGGTTTCTATGCCCCAATCAGAGATCTGCAACATCCATATTTCTCTCCCCAACTCCGTTTTTCCTATACTGAATAGATTGACTATTTCCGGGTAATCATCCGCCCATTCACTGAGGTCCAATGTCAGTGTTGCATAGGAATGATACCAGTGCTCNTGGACAATNTCGGGCTGACCAAACTGCGCAGTTGCCACGGGTGAAGCAGAAACTGCGAGCATTAACCCCACAACGAATGCGGTAACCCAGCGGCGCATGGCGTCGCTATGGGGGCTCACATCTAGAATCATTTGTATGTCTGACCAATTAAAAGATGGCCCGAATCAATGACATGCTAAACCGTATTTCTTTAGACGCCAATAGTTGTATGGCCATGGAGTAATGAATCCTACGAACAACATAATCGGAATTACCCACCATGTCAATGAAGGNTCTCCCATAATTAGAAGATCTGTAGCATTCATCGAAGATTCCATTGCT
>PAUH01000034.1 GCA_002712645.1 Methanobacteriota archaeon | reverse complement strand
ATCCCCCTGATTTTCGTGCATACTTTCCAAAGAATCACCATTCATGTCGAGCACGCATACTTTCACATCCAATCTCCGCCATTCCTCGACAGTCGTGCGTAGATCGCCTCCGGAGTGTGCCATCCCTTGAGTTATCTGCTTCCATGTCCCGATAGGCGGTAATGGCTCGACAACGACCTTCCTTATGTTGCCAGCGATCGATCTTTCATCGGCCCTGAGACCGGTGATATCGGAACCCATGAACCTGATCCTTCTTGGTTTCCCCGGGCTGCCCAGCAGATGAACGATCACTTCAACATCCTCTCTGATCCCATGTGATAGGAGAAGACAAGCCCCTATGTTTCTGCATACGACATCAATCCTGCCTGATCCTGGCAAATCATCGAGATGGAACGTAGATGACGGGGGAGCCCTTGAGCCAATGATGGCGAATCTCCGCATGGCTCATCCCAACTCTATGTCATCCACGTCCATCATAGACTGCATCTGTCTTCTGAATTGACGATTGCCCTTCATTCCGCGCATCATCTTCTTACTTTTGTTCCATTGCGCGAGAAGCCCTTTCACATCCTTCTCAGAAGATCCTGAGCCCTTTGCAATTCGACGTATCCTCTCAGATTTGAGTAGATTGGGATCATCTTTCTCATCCTGAGTCATCGAATCCATCATTATCCTGTACCGTTCAAGATTACCCTGCATAGCCCTCTTTTGAGCAGAAGACATTGAGCCCATGCCAAACATCCCATCAGGGAGATGAGATAGAATCCTATCGAGCGTACCAATTTTGCTCATCATCTCCATTTGCTGATACATGTCATTCAAGGTGAAGCGTCCCGACATCAGTCGCTGTGTAAGGCGCATCGCTTCCTGCTCATCCAAATCCTCCGGAGCAAGATCAATCAGTCCTTTTATGTCACCCATCCCAAGCAATCTCGAGATGAAACGATCAGATTCGAAGCGCTCAAGATCCGATACTCTTTCACCCTCTCCGACGAATACTATGGGGGCATTCGTGATCGAAACAGCGCTCAGCGCACCCCCGCCTCTGGCTGTCCCATCAAGCTTCGTCACGATCGTTCCTGTGACTCCTACGAGTTCATGGAACGTCTCTGCTATAGGCCCAGCAGATTGGCCGACTTGCGCATCTATAACAAGAAATCGTTCGGTGGCCTGAGCGATTTCCGCAATATCGAGAAGCTCGTCTTTGAGATCATTATCGAGACTGTCTCGTCCGGCTGTGTCTATGATTACAACATCCGCGGTCCCAACTTTTCGAAGCCCATTCTTGACAATTGAGGCCGCATCGGTTCCATCTTTTTCACCATACACTTCTATTCCACTGCCGTCGAGTAGCTGTGAAAGTTGAGCGAGGGCACCTGGTCTGTGGACATCGGCCTCTATGACTGCGACTTTTACACCGTGCCTTCTTCGCCACCACTCTGCAACTTTAGCAGTGGTAGTGGTCTTTCCCTGGCCATATAGGCCCACCATCAGAACAGTCTGATTATGTGGTCTGATTTCACGTGCAGGGCCCAGAATTCTGACAAGTTCAGCATATACCATATTCATTGCATGGGTTTCAAGCTTCAATCCGGGTCTGGGCTCATCTTCCAAAAGCCTTCTTTGGATTCTTTCTGTCAAGTCCTTGGTTTGTCTGACATTGAAATCAGCCTCCAGTAGAGACCTCCTTAGCGAGCGAGCAAACTCCTTCACAGCCTCTTCATCGAGTGTCTTCTTGCCCCTCAGAAGACCTACTGACCCGAGGATTCGTCGCTTTAGCCCCTCCAGCGCCATGACCGTAACCCCGCGAAGACCCGTTTCAACGTTCCTCGTGCCGTCCCATCTAAACCCTCGATGCCAACCGACAGGCATGGCCACGCCGCTGATTGGCATCGTTGAGATGCAAATCGCATTCGCGATAGCCTTGCTAGGGATATACCTCGGATGGAGGGCTGGCCTGTCTCGAATATCGGGATTGTATGATTTAACTGGAGCAGCCAGACATCTCCTATACGGCATAGTGATCGGCATGCTGTTTGCAGTAGCAGTGGACAGAATGGTCCTAGCAGAGATTGTCTTGGGGCGCTCATGGGACGCCATAGCGCCCGCATTACTCCTGATCGGGGCATCTCAGTCTATGCTGGTCCTTGTGGTGGTCGGTCGCCCAAGAACAGTCAAGACATCTAGCAGTATGCCCTATGGTTGGACCTTTGGCCTCGGGTTAGGCTCAATGCAGGCAGCCTACATCATAGTCAGAATATTCGATCCTGCAACATGGGACGGCTCTACAGGATTCGGTGTTTTNGCGATAATCATGGGCGGAATCGTAAGTGCCACATGCGCACTCGGTTCTGCGACAATATCCGGTTGGCAGGGAGTAAGGCTCCTATTCGGACGAAGAGTCGTTGCCACCATCGCATCATCCATTCTCCGTGCAATGATGATTGCATCTGTGGTGTTATCCGTATTCCAACCGCTGGCGATNNTCTTAGCGACCCCNCCAGCGTTCTACTTCGCGTTCAACAATGCTCCAAGATGGGCNCTCGAGACACTATCNGAACCCTCTAGAAAGGAATACAGGAGAGCAATAAGAAGGGATGCTGTCAGTAAAAAGGAGTCTTAGGCCATATTCGCACAATATTGTCCATAAAAGGGCCACTGAAGTAAGAAAAGAGGTCAAAAAACTCATTTTCTCATATGGTGACGGTTATATCGGAATCGTATTGCGGTTGGATTAGATGAGAATAATCATCGGAGGGGCCGGTGAGGTCGGTCGCGGAGTGGCTGCTGCCCTCAGACACGAAGGCCGAGACATCGTCCTGATAGACAATGACCTGGATGCGATAAACGAATCACAGTCAATAGATTGCCTCGTCATCAGCGGGTCCGTTCTTTCCAGAAGAACGCTGGTCAAAGCCGGTATAACGGATGCNGAGATCGTGATAATGTGTACAAACTCGGATGAACTAAATCTTCTCTCATGCGCTTTTGCGAAGCGAGTATTCAGTGAAGAGAACAAATCATCAAACCGAAGAATAAGAACAATCGCCAGAATATCAGATCGAAAACTCTTGGATCCTGAGTATGGTGCAGGGCCTCTTCCTAAGTGGTCAAAAGCAGACCACATTGTTTGCGCTGGAGAAGAAATAGTAACCCGACTTGCAAGCGGATTGGTCGCTCCGGCATTCGAAGAGGCNTTGCCCGTCCACGAGGGCGCATATATCCTCGTTGCTGAGGCAGGAGACGGAAGTCCTCTGATCGGCAGTACNGTGAAAGAGATTAGAGACACATTCTCATCGCTCCCACCAATCGTCGCAATACAGACAAATGGGCATGCTGCAAAACTCGATGTTCTAGATCAAGAGATAGCGCTTAACGACAGAGTTGCGTTTGCCATAACCAGTCTAGATCAATTTAGAGTGGTGTCTTCCGCACTTGGAATACCCTTAGACCCCATTCCTGAACACCCCCGGACACTAGTGTTTGGAGCCACTGCCTTCGGCTCTGAAGTCGCATCACATTATCTCTCGGAAGGGGCGGATGTCGTTGTTATAGAGCCAGACTTAGATCTTGCAAATCAGNTGGTCGGATCGAAAGTAGGATCCAGCAAGAGACTTGACGTGATACATGGGGACCCTCAAGACGAAGAACTCCTCAAGGAGATAGGCATAGAAGGATTTGATGTGGCTGTAGCAAGTATGGATGATGATAACAGAAATATCGCCATGGCAATGCAAGCCTCAGACAAGGGAGTCGCTAGATCAGGGCTCCTTCTCAAGGANATGGCATTGATCGAGGCAGTGAAGAGAATNGGCCTCACTCGACCAGTAAGCCAGAGGCAAATTACGATCACTTCGATTCTAAGNGCGATACATTTCGGAGATCTCGGAGACTTCAGCGTCCCAACATCCCTCAATGATATTGTTATCGTTTTATTCCATATCGTAGAAGAACACCCCTTTGTCGACTCAACAGTTGAGAACGCTAGTAATAGGCTCAAGGGAACCATGCCGCTCATATTCAGGGAAAGTGAAGAAGGCGTACAAAGCATAGTTACCTCTGCTGATACGATGATTGTGGAAGGAGATACTGTTGCCATGATCCTCAAACAAGAGTACCTCTCTCTTGCAGATGAGATAAACGGGTGATGGTTCATGCACTATGACGTAGTCCGATATGTGGTCGGACAGACCCTCAGAATAATATCCATTCCATTCATCATAGCGACATTTGCACTAGCTTTAATGAGCCCAGATAGCTCATGGCATCTCCCGATCTCTTCATTCGCAGTCCCTGCTTTGATTGCCTTGGTGTTTGGCACACTCCTGTGTAGAGTGGACCAGGAGGAGATCGAGGAAAGAATTCGCGATAGAGAGGCATTTGCATCCGTCGGCCTAGGTTGGCTAGCTATCGTCCTAATCGGCACACTCCCCTATTGGCTTGGAGGGATATTTACTGGCCCTGGGTCAGATGCCTCGTTTTCAGAAATCCTCCAAGGACTCGTCTACTCGCTCTTCGAATCTATGGCCGGCTTCACAACCACTGGTGCGACGGTCATCGAATCTTCTTCGAGCCCCTTGTGTACTGAATCTACATCTGATTGCCTCGCAAGCCTCCCCAAGATGATTCTGCTTTACAGATCGGCCACTCAGTGGCTCGGGGGAATGGGCGTCATAATGCTTGGTCTGCTGATATTCTCACGTACAGTCGGAGGCGGAAAGTCACTTGCAAGAGCCGAACTCACCGGGCCCACGGTATCTCCCACGGGGATTACTTTCCAATCGACAGCGAGGATCCTGTGGGCAGTCTTCGTTGCAATGACTCTCATAGAACTCACACTGCTAATTTACCTCACAGACCTATCATTATTCGATTCTGTGAACATATCCATGACTACCATAGCCACCGGCGGCATGACCCCTACCGATAGCGGTATCGGGGGCTACGAATCCGGAATGTTGGAATTGATACTGATCTTCTTCATGTTCGTTTCAGGACTCAATTTTGCCGCAATATATCTAATCGTCATCAAGGCACAATTCAATGAAATAAAGGACGAGGAGATGAGAAATTATTTCTTCATATGGGTATTATCAATAGCACTAGCTTCTGGATTCATGGCATTTGCAGGATCATCCTTCAGCGACTCATTAAGGGAGACTNCATTCACTCTTACCAGCATCATCACAAGTACGGGATACAGTACTGCNGATTGGGGTTCTTGGCAGCTGTTCCCGAAACTGATACTGCTAATTCTNATGGCCATCGGCGCNACTGCTGGATCAACTAGCGGCGGCCTGAAGATAATGCGTGCAACTATGCTTCTCAAAATAGCACGCCGCGAGATCATGACNATCGTCCAACCCAAACGTGTGGTTCCGATNAGNGTGAATGGGGAGGTAGTCGACGAACGTAGGGTCAGTCTTGCTATTGGGATGATATCAGCCTGGATTCTCCTNTGTGCTATTTCCATACTGGTGCTATCCCTCGTAGAGCGAAGTATAGACTTGGAATCTGCAGTATCGGTAATATTCTCCATGCTCGGTAATACTGGACCAGCTTTGGGGGCCTACGGGCCTACTCACACTTATGCCTCAATGTCTGAGATCGGTTTGTTGGGTTCTTCTATGCTCATGTGGCTTGGAAGGCTAGAGATCCTTACGGTTTTGATACTGTTCAACCCTCGCCTCTGGTCAAAGAGCAATTGATTCAGAAGTCCATAAGAGACGGCTGATCAGATACATTTTCGACCGTCTGCTCNTCTTCTTCAACAGGCATATCTGGAATTTCCGAATCATCATTTATCCGNTTGTCATACGCCTTAGCCATCCTCTTCCCCTCGGTACTGCTGGGACGTACCCCGTTAAGCGCCAGATGGTCTTCTNCCGCCAGCCCCAATCTTATGCTCAAATCTATCGAAGAGTCCTCGAAGCCCGTCCGATCTTCCATTGCTGCTAGCATCAGAGGCAGTAGGTCTTCTCGCGANGATGCTTCGCTCGTGTGAAATGTCTCTGCCAGCTGTGCGGCAATATCGCTCTTCCTCCAACTCTCAGATCCCCTTCTCAGGAAGTCTGGGTAATACAGTCGGGGGCGAGAAGATCTGGCTCCAGCAGCCGCCACGCTCTGGGCTGCAAGAGCCATGGACCAATAGTATCCTCTGTGTGCAGTGCTAAGATACGTAGTCGCAAGAGCCCTGTCTCCCATGACCATCCCCGAGGAGATATGTCGCAACTCCTCTTCCAGTATCGACTGGTTGTTCCAGGATATCCAAGCGAGACACTCTCGAGGCTCCTTGTCCGAAGTCCTCAATGCCTGGTATACTTCTGACCCTGATCCCGCTGTGTAGGCGTCCGTGAGGGATTGGAATACATCTAGGCCGACGTCTCTACGCGAGGTAGAAGATATCCTCCGAACGGTCTGTATATCTACATGCGAATCTTCTGATATTTTGGTGCATGCCTGTAGATCTTTTAGNAGAGCACGCAGATCCCCTGGATTGCCGTCAATCAGTATCTGAAGAGCCTCTGGATCGATATCTATGCCCTCAGCAGAAAGAACTCTCCGCGATATGCGCATCATCGATGAGGGGTCGACCCTCTTGAATCGGACAGATTCAGCAAGGCGGTACATTCTGTCCCTGTTCGCACGCCATGATGATCTGCCCCAAAGACGCATCTCATCATTGCAGGTCATCAGTACGGGATGTTTCGTAGTCTTTAGGAGATGCATCACTTCCCCTTTACCGCCTCTGTCTCCAGATATCTTCTTCGAGAGGTCCTCCGATTCCATCGATCTGATTATCCTCCCTTCGTTCTCCACTGCAAATCCCCCACTCAGATGATCAACTTCGTCTAGAAGAATCAAAGTCCTACCCGATTCTCCGGAATCCCCGAAAGCCTTCAGGGACGTATTCTGAGAGCCTATCGTAGCAGCCCTTCGTATCGCAGCAGCATTTCGTTCCTCAGACGCATTCATCTCTATGACTGACCACCCATGGTCCGATGCAGCAGCTCTTGCGATTGTGGTTTTGCCAGTTCCAGGGGGCCCGATCAGCAGCATACCTCTCTTATCCGGGGTCTGGCCGTTAGACCATTTATTCAGCCATGCACGGATTTTCCCTATAGCCTCAGAGTTACCAACCATATCCTCGGTGGTGGTCGGGCGGTGACCCTCGCTCCAGTCCTGCTCGCTCGCCACGATGTGCCACTTTGCTAGAAGGGTGATGAACACTCCTAATCAGAAGAGCATGTTCGGCCCATGACTGAGCAGCATGGATTGAAGATCATCTTTGCTGCATCTTACTTGCTTGCCATCATCCCTTCGTCTGAGGGTCACCGAGCCATCTTCCAGCGACTGATGATCCACAGTGATGGCCCACGGTATGCCTGCCTCATCTGCTCTGGCGTATCTTCTTCCGATTGACTTCGAATTATCGTATTGTATTTTCAAACCGCGTGCCTTGGAAAGAATCCCGGCGATGGCTTCCGCCATATCGCCCATTCCATCCTTGTCAAAGAGCGGCAGGACGACTGCATCGAATGGAGCGGTTCTTTGTGGAAGTCTTAGGATGGAATATCGTTCTCCCTCCTTCTCAGTCTCCA
The DNA here is from genome assembly GCA_002712645.1 of Methanobacteriota archaeon. GTDB lineage: Archaea > Thermoplasmatota > Poseidoniia > Poseidoniales > Thalassarchaeaceae > MGIIb-N1. The sequence continues at coordinate 5,915 of PAUH01000034.1, read as the reverse complement.
CATACGCATGGTCGAGGATATGCCATATTATCCGGTCTATCCCGAATGCCGGCTCCACAACATGCGGTGTGAACCATTCACCTGTTACAACGCGATCCTCTGTCCTACGTTCTGCCATGCCTTCTTCGATAGATACCTCTGTGTCATCATTCAAAGTGACTGTGAATGGCAAGGATTCTGGAATCTCGTCAAGACCCAATATGGCCTCGCTGACTGCTGAAGCAAGACCCTTGAATACAGGACCTATTGATGATTGGATCGGGTACCATTTGTCAATCTTCACGGTCTTCGACTCTTTGAAAGCCCTCCATGCCCTGAAATCGCTTTTGCCAGTGTGCGTCGCATGTTGTTCCAAGTCGTGACATGTGCGATTGGCTATGCCAACACACTCTATCCACCCATGTTCGCCATGTAATTCACAGTCCCAGCAGTCGGACGCGTAATGAGCCATCTCATCCTGCCCGTGTTGCCTGAATCTCAACCGAGAAGGATCAATTCCCAGCGAGGTCACTAATTCGAGAGTACGTGCAATGAACCAAGCCACTGTAGGGTGAAGTATCAGTCCCTTATCGAGAGCCTCGGACACGGATATCTGCGTCATCCGACCCGTCGAACTGGGAATCATCTGAACAACTGTCGACCAATCACCATCTTTTCCTATCGGAGCCTCTTCCGGATCGAAGAAGTATTCTAATTCAGCCATCGTGAATTCTCTAAGTCTTATCATGCCCTGACGAGGGCTGATTTCGTTTCTGTATCCCTTCCCCGTCTGAATCCCTCCGAAAGGAAGCTTCTGCCGGAAGTGACGATACAGCATGGGGTACTGCATGAACATGCCTTGAGCCGTCTCAGGCCTCAAATACGCAGTTCTCCCCCTGCTCATGGCGCCTACCGAAGTCTTGAACATCAGATTCATCGGGACGCATTCGGACCAGTCATTCTTTTGACACCCCGGGCAACTAATGCCTTCCTTAGCCAGCGATGAAGAAATCTCGGCAGCGGATAGACCGTCTATCTCATCCACGAAACCTTCCAAGAGATGATCAGCCCGAAATACGGATTCGCAAGATTTGCATGTCGTCATCAGATCATTGAATTCACCAACGTGGCCGCTCGCTACAAGAACCTCTTCCGGTGTTATCGTAGGTGATTCAATCTCGAGTATATCTCCCGATGAAGACCAGTACTCAATCCAGGCATCTATCACCCTTCTACGAATGGATGCGCCCAGCGGGCCATAGTCAACTAGCCCCGCGACTCCGCCATATGTTTCGAAGGCAGGGGCCACGATGCCTCTCCTCCGCATGATGGAGGAAAGCCTATCCATCCGCCCCGAATCGTCTGTGGCCATACGTCTCGCTCCGTTGTGACTGATATGAATCAAACCCGTTCCTTGGCATTCAACAGAGCATATCATGGCCATCTGGGGAATACTTGGGAACGAAGTATTCATGTATCGACCGGTTTCGCTGAGGTTGGATAGGTGTCAATCGTAAATGCCTAGATTGGAGTATGTGTCTGAATCCTCAGAGAGCGAGGAGCTCTTGGAGAGCCTGTGCCAGCCCGTCAGAGAGTGGTTCAAGGATCGCTTCCCCGACTTCACTGAACCCCAGAAGATGGCCATACCTCAGATAATGGGAGGGCACCACCTCTTACTCTGTTCTCCAACAGGCAGTGGAAAGACCCTCACAGCATTTCTTACGATAATTGATGATCTTGTGAAGAGATCTATGAATGGGACACTCGAGGATGGTGTGTCATGTGTCTACATATCCCCGATCAAGGCTCTTGCAAATGATATCCAAAAGAACCTCATAGGCCCACTAAATGAGATAAGAGAATCATACCTTCCGAAGAGGGCCAAGGAAATCAGGGTAGGCCTGAGAACAGGAGATACCTCTCAGAAAGAAAGAGACAAGATCCTCAGAAGCCCCCCTCACATCCTAATCACTACGCCGGAATCTCTCGCTCTGGGTCTTGCATCCAAGCGATTCCGCCCAATATTATCCGGTCTGAAGTGGATGATAGTGGATGAGATGCACTCGCTCGTCCCGTCGAAGAGAGGCACACATCTCGCACTAAGCCTCGCTCTGCTGGACAGAGTTATCGGAAACCCCGTTCAGAGAATAGGCATATCCGCAACAATGGAGCCATTGAGCAAGGTTGCCGAGTTCCTGGTTGCGTCCGACGCTAGAGAGACGGAATCCGAACCACAGACAATCAAGATTGCGAAGATATCCGGCGCAAGGCGACTTGATCTCGATATACTGCTCCCCACCCCCAGATTCTCATCAGTTCCAGTTAAAGAATTGCTAGACTACAATGTCGACGTCATCAAGAATATGGTGGAGGCGCACACTACGACACTAGTATTCGTCAATACTCGTAGCATGACGGAGACAGTCGTTCAGAAGCTGAGACTTGCAGGGCTCCAAGGGGTCGAGGGGCATCATGGGTCAATGGACAAATCCATTCGCCTAGATGTCGAGCAGAGACTCAAGAACGGACATCTTCGTGCAGTTGTATCATCCTCGAGCTTGGAGATGGGTATCGATATAGGGTCTGTAGACTGCGTCGTACAGGTCGGATCCCCGGGATCAATCGCAACAGCCCTTCAACGCGTTGGTAGAGCCGGACACCAGGTGGGAGGGGTACCAAGGGCGAGGTTCCTCCCGACATCCTCCCACGACCTCCTCGAGATAACCGCGCTCCAGACCGGTATTCTACGTGGATCCATGGACCTACTAAAATTTCCTGAGAACGCACTAGACGTCCTAGCCCAGTTCATGATAGGGCTCACGATCGTTTCAGAGTGGGACATCGATGACGGCTATGAACTCGTGACTTCTTCTTGGCCATACAGGAATCTTCCATACGACGATTATATCGAGGTACTAGACTTACTGGGGGAAGAGCGTCGAATCTGGATAGATTGGGAAGAGAATACCATTGGAAAGAGAGGCTATGCCCAGATGATTTACTACACAAACATCGGAACAATAGCCCCAGACAATAACTATCTCGTATTCTCCTCGGACGGGACGATGGTCGGACAGCTTTCAAGCTCGTTCGTTTCCAGTTTGAGAAGGGGCGATGTCTTCCTCCTGGGCGGTTCCACGTATCGCGTATCAAGCATAATAGGGACACGTGTCAACGTGACTTCTGCTACAGGATATAGGCCGACAATACCATCGTGGACTGGCGAAGCTAACAGCAGGTCAATCGAACTCTCCCAAGAGGTCCTCGAGCTCCTCTCGAATGTCTCCGACGTGCAGAAGGTTTCCGGCGACCTGCCGGAGTTCCTCCGTGAGAACTACGGTCTCGGCAAACTAGTGGCAGGAGCTCTGGCACAGTTCTTGGATGAACACGCAGCCACCACCTTCCAGGTCCCGTCCAGGCGAACTATTCTGATCGAAGAAATTCAAGGCCCTCTTCCCACATATGTGGTCACCACGTGTCGAGGAAGGGGATTCAATCTCGCCTTGGGCTACATGTTTGCGGGGATGGCTGACCGCGAGGGCATTCTTGTCCACGAGGTTTCATTCGATGAGAATGGATTCATGATCAAGCTGAGCCATGATTTGGAAGTCTCCTCGATAACAGATCTCTTCTCCTCGGATACGGCAGATGAGGTACTCAGGAAGTACCTTCTTGACACGCAACTGTTCGCGAAGCGCTTCCGCGAGGTTTCCTCGAGGAGTATGCTGAATCCTAGGAGGATCGGAGCGGACGAGATCAGTCCAAAACAATTTCAACAGCGTGCTGAGCAGTTGCTGACCCAGCACAAGCAGGCAGAGGACTCAGTACTGATAAGGGAGGCGATGAGGGAAATCACTCGTCACGACTTGGAACTCGATGAATTGAAAGATCTCATGTCTGGGAGAGGTTCAGAATCACTCAGCATAGTACACCGTCGTGTGAAAATACCGTCACCTCTCGGCCTCACGCTCTTCATGTCGGCATTCGAGGATCTTCTTTCTCTGAGGACGCGCGCCTATCTAATCAAGGACGTCGACCCCGAGATTCTCCGTCGCCTTCTCGGGGCAAGGTCGCTGGCAACTGAACTTGATAGCGAGTCCCTCGACACGTATTACCAGTCCAAGGTCGAAGTCCCCACTGATGCGGAAGGACTCCTCAGGCTGATGGATATAGGCGGGGGCCTGGAAAGGGAGCTGACACATCCCCTATACAGCGAGAAACTCTCCGGAATCAGCCTGGATACCGTCCGATCATGGGTCCACGAACTAGCCGAGCAAGGCAGAATAACCAAGATACGATCTACAGGTAACAACCAGATAGACGGCAAGTGGTTCTCCCAGAGGATGGCAGGAGTCCACGGCACTCTGGGAGTCCTGTCGGTTTCAGGCGCCTCAGAAATGGACGATTTACGAGAACTATACACTGGGGGGCTGTCTTTCGAGATAGCATCAGACTTCACCGGCGGTACGCCGGATAATTGGATGAAGACAGAACTTTCTGATGCAGTAGACTGCTTACGCCTCAAACTTCTGGATATGCTGGGTTCAGAAGGCCCAAGGACCCTCGATGCAATCTCAGACAGGCTTCCATTCCCTAAGGCGCAGGTAGATGCGGCGCTCCAGGAACTTGAGATGAGGAACCTAGTCGCCATCGGCTTCTTCACTCAGACTGACGAGGGGGAGTACATTCTCAGATTGGATGAATACAGGATAACTGGAGGCAAACTCAATGTCGTCGACTACAGGACCCTTCAGACGCTGATATACAACAAATCATTCGAGCGCAGACTCGAGCCTCTGGACGCCATACGTGACCTAGTCTTCGTCCAGAGGAGGGATGAACTACTCTACAGGGTCAAGGATTACAGATTCAGAGATTGGATCGATATAAAGCATGACAGAGACATCGTAAACGGGCGATTACTCCACAATCGAGTCGGATACACGCACCGTAACCAGATACCCCTGCTTCTTGGGCTCAGAGCAGAACCATGGCTTGGCCCCATGGAGATGGAACTCTTGGAAAAGATCCCAGAATCGGGCATAACGAGGACGAAACTCCTGAAGATGTATCCTTCTGGAAAGGAGAACCAGCACGTCCAGAGGACAGTCAAGAGTGCGCTATCGAATCTCGAAAGGCAACTCGCCACGGTAAAGAGATATGAGAAGGTCCCCAATAGGAAGCGATCAGTGTCGTACATCGAGAAGGTACACGGTGCTGTAGAGCCAATGAGCTTCGAAGATTCAATACACCTCTTGATTGAGAGAATCGGCCCGATAAAGCCGCAGATACTCAGGTTCTACGTCAGCAGACCGGTAGAGGAACTCGCAGAAGCCCTGAGGGTACTGGAGTCGAGCGGCAGGGTTTCCAAGGTCGTCGCACTTCAGCCCGATCCTACTGATTATTACGCCTCTCCGAAAGATGCGGAAAGACTCCTCGCACCCATGCAGGAAGACAGGTCGATGAGAATACTCTCCCAGTCCGATCCTTTCTGTAGCCGATTCATCCAGGAAGTACGCCTAGTACTCAGGCAGGGATGGTACAACCCCGTTTTCAAGGGTGTAGATCCAGTTGGTCGAATACTGATGTTCGTAGTCAATGACTACTTGGAAATAAAAGACGTCCATGTGCCTCTTAGCTACCTAGAGGAATTCAAAGATGCATTCGGCGAGATGCTCGATAACTATCGTGACAGACTCGTCGACATCTCGGTACTGCACGCTTTCAACGGGGTACCTGTCCACGACTGTGACGAGAATATACAATCGGTACTCTCTGATCTCGGCTTCTCTTCGATGGGCGACGGAGAGCGATATCTTCGTGGGGGAGTGGTCCAGCCGAGACCCAGGTCAGATGCTTACAGGGCCCTATTCCATCATCAGAACATGCATCAAAAGACGAGATGGGAGAATGAGACCATAGCACTTGAAAATATC
>PAUH01000033.1 GCA_002712645.1 Methanobacteriota archaeon | reverse complement strand
TTGATGGTAATGACTTCCTAGCACTGTATTCTACGACCGAATGGGCACGTCAGAGGGCTTCTGCTGGAAAGGGAGCGACTCATATCGAGGTGCTAACATATCGTGCAGGGGCCCACAGCAGCAGCGATGATCCATCTAGATACAGGCCATCTGACGAGTCTTCAGCATGGCCAGGGGGAGATCCCATCGATCGTCTGAAGCGTCATCTCATCTCTGCTGGTTCATGGTCAGACGAAAAACAAGAGTCGATGGAGGCGAGGATCGATGAAGAGGTCATGCAAGCATACAAGGAAGCGGTCAAGTACGGTGATTTGGCAGAAGGGCCGTATCCATCTTCTGACACCATATTTACAGAAGTTTATTCCGAAGTTCCATGGCATCTCCGTGAGCAATGGGACGAGATGAATCGGCTGAGAGGTGATTGAATGTCTGAGATGAACATGGTTCAAGCGGTTAACTCGGCTCTTGACGTCATGCTTGAAAGAGATGAAAATGTGCTAGTCTTTGGAGAAGACGTTGGCTACTTTGGAGGAGTTTTCCGCACATCGGATGGCCTTCAAGAGAAGCATGGCGCGCAGAGAGTATTTGACACCCCACTTTCAGAAGGAGGAATTGCGGCGATAGCATTTGGCATGGGGCTAAATGGGCTGAGACCCGTATGTGAGATTCAGTTTGCTGACTACATTTTCCCGGCATACGACCAGATAGTCAATGAGATTGCTAAATTGAGGCATCGTTCAGGAGGAGAATTCTGGACTCCTGTCACGATAAGGACTCCTGCTGGAGGAGGAATCCGAGGAGGTCACCACCACTCTCAGTCGCCCGAATCCCAGTTCACACACACTCCTGGCCTGAAGGTGGTTTACGCATCGACACCGTACAATGCCAAAGGGCTTCTGATTTCAGCTATCGAATCAGAAGACCCGGTTGTCGTATTTGAACCGAAGAGATGCTACAGAGGACCGTTCTATGGCGATCCCCACAATGTTCCGACATGGGCAGGTCACCCGGATGCCGATGTCCCTGAAGAGCACTACACAATTCCGATAGGACAGGCGAGGCTTGCGAAGAAAGGAGATGAATGTACAATTGTTTCATGGGGGACCATGGTGCATGTGTGTGAGAAGGCAATAGAAATGTCTGGGGCATCGTGCGATTTGATTGACCTGCAGAGTCTGGTTCCGTGGGACAGGGACGCGATTGTCGAGTCTGTTTCCAAAACAGGGCGCTGTGTGATAGTTCACGAGGCGCCCAAGACGAGCGGATTTGGAGCGGAAATGGCTGCTAGCATCCAAGAAAGGTGCTTTTGGGGCCTTGAGGCGCCAATAAGGAGGGTTACGGGGTGGGACACCCCATTCCCGCACACTACGGAATGGGNCTACATGCCGAGCCCTTCTAGAATCGCAGAAGCCATACGTGAGACGCTGGAGGCCTGACCATGGCGAGGAGGGCGTTCAAGCTACCTGACATCGGCGAAGGTGTCGTTGAGGGCGAGGTAGTCACCTGGCATGTCGAGGTGGGTGCGAGCGTTTCTGAAGACGACTCCATCGTCGACATAATGACTGACAAGTCCACCGTAACCATCCCCTCGCCCTACTCAGGAGTCATAGTAGCCCTGCATGGCGAAATCGGAGATATGGTGGCAGTCGGCGCCGTGTTAGTAGAATTCGACTCCGAGGAGGGGGGCGACTCGGTAGCGGACTCAGAAGAGCCGGACGTCGAAGAGGCCCCGGATATCGTCGAAACTGCAGCTCCCCCTGCGAGAGAGCCCGAGGCATCTCCCGCAGTCACGCCTCCGCCCGTAGCGAAAGCCCCAATCGCCCCTAGTGGCCCGGTGCTTGCTAGTCCCGCAGTCAGAAGGCGTGCAAGGGAATCCGGAGTTGATCTTGGAGCGTTGAAGGGTACTGGACCGGGAGGACGTGTACAACAGTCCGACCTAGATGCATACCTGGCCACAGGCGGAAGTTCCTCAAGTGCGCCGAAACAAATCTCTAGGAATGGGACAACGGAAATCAAAGTTGTAGGCCTGAGAAGGAAGATCGCAGAGCAGATGGTCCGCTCCAAAAGTGCGATACCCCACTTCTCGTACTTTGAGGAAATCGACATAACTGAGCTCGAAGCACTCAGGCAGCTGTTAAACTCGAGTAGGGGGGAAGAACAGCCTAAATTGACATATCTGCCGTTCATCATGATGGCGCTGTCCAAGACTTTCGTTCGCCATGAGAAGTGCAATGCGATCTACGATGAAGAAGCTGGAGTGGTCATCCAGCATGAGGCTGTTAATCTCGGAATAGCAACACAGACGGACAAAGGACTCTTTGTTCCAGTTGTGAAACATGTTGAGTCAATGGATGTTTGGCAGGCAGCATCTGAGATGCAAAGAGTCACGGGTTCTGCTCGCGACGGAAGCGCTACTATCGAAGACCTCACAGGTTCAACGTTCACCATAACGAGCCTCGGCAGAGAGGGGGGGCTCGGAGCGACTCCGATCATCAACCACCCCGAGGTTGGTATACTTGGCATCCACAAAGCACGCGATATGCCTGTTGCCAGAGGGGGCTCGATAGAGATACGCCGCATCATGAATGTCTCAAGTTCGTGGGATCATCGAGTTGTGGATGGCGCTGATGGCGCTGCACTAATTCAGGATCTGAAGAGGATGATTGAGCATCCTGCGCTTATTTTCATGTGAGGTTATCGGCATGGTTGAGGTTCGCCGCTGTGAGGTACTAGTTGTGGGAGGGGGTCCCGGAGGATATGTCGCCGGAATCCGATCAGCGCAACTAGGTCTCGACACAGTCATCGTAGAGGGTTCCAAATACGGCGGAACCTGTCTAATCAGAGGCTGCATACCCTCAAAGGCGATCATACACGCAGCTGATCGTTTCGANTCTCTTTCCCAACATGCAAAAGATGGTGGGCATATGGGCATCAGCGTCAATGAAGCCCCTTCCCTGAATATGAAGGACCTAGTCGGTTGGAAAGATTCGATCGTCGATCGGCTCAACAAGGGTGTTGAGTCACTTCTCAAGACAGCGGGTGCAGAGGTCATTCATGGGTGGGCCACATTCACGGGTGCGAAAACATGCAGAGTCGAAATGGATGGCGAGCAGTTGGACATCGAAGCCAATAATGTGATTATAGCAACTGGCTCATCCCATATCGATCTCCCTTTCATGCCGTGTGATGAAGATCTGATCTTGTCCAGTACGGGCGCACTTGATCTTCAGGAGCTGCCGGANACTGCTGCTATCGTGGGCGGGGGTTACATCGGACTTGAACTAGGATGCGCGCTGGCCAAGCTGGGGACGAAAGTCACGGTGATTGAAGGCATGGATGATGTCCTGGCAATGATGGATAAGGAGATTAGAAGGCCACTAGAGATATGGCTCAAGAAGCACGGCGTGAAAATATACCGAAATGCACTTGCGAGGGGCGCCGAACGAATCGAGAGTAGCGGAGAAGGGAAAATTCGCCTCAAATACGAGATGGGTGGAGAAAATCATTCGATCGATGTCGATAAGATCCTAGTTACGGTCGGGAGAAAGGCAAATCTATCCGGATGGGGCCTAGAAGAGACAGGCGTCCGATTAGGGCCTGATGGACGTTTCATACGCACTGACAGAAAATGTAGAACCAACATTCCAGGAGTCTATGCGATTGGTGATGTGGCTGGCGAACCGATGCTCGCCCACAAGGCAAGCGCTGAAGGGGAGATGGTAGCAGAAATCATCTCGGGGCTCGAGAGAGAATTCGACAATGTGGCCATACCTGCCATCGTGTTCACCGAACCTGAAATTGTCTCTGTTGGGCTGGATCCAGATTCGGCAAGGGAAAGGGGAGAGGACATCATAACAGGGAAGTTTCCTCTGGCCGCCAATGGCCGTGCCTTGACTCTCGAAGCAGAGAAGACTGCTGGTTTCATCAGAGTAACAGCAAGGAAAAGCGATCATGTGATACTAGGCATACAAGCTGTAGGCAGTCATGTCGCTGAATTGCATGGCGAATTTGTTTTGGCTTTGGAAATGGGTGCTGTTCTTGAAGACATAGAAGGAACCATTCACGCCCACCCAACAATGACTGAGGCATTTCACGAGAGTGTTCTGAAGACTCTTGGACATGCAATTCATTCAGCATGAATCCGTCTGTTGAAATGCTGTGGCCTCTGTGCCAGTATCATGCGTATTGCTAGAATGGTGCGTGGAGGCATCGTCGAATACGCTGAGGCTGTCAGAACCATGAGTAAACTCCGTGATGAGCGGATTGATGACTTGATACCAGACACCATCCTATTCCTTGAGCATCCTGAAATTGTGACTATGGGTCCAAGGGCTCGGAGAGAAGGCGTTACGGCTGAGGGTTACTCAACCGTTGACGTGGATAGGGGCGGGGGGCTCACATGGCATGGGCCGGGTCAAATCGTAGTATATCCCATCATAAAATGGGATGAGGCAGAACGTGGTGTGCCCCAGATTGTCTCTAGGATCGAAGACTGGGTGATATCCGCACTTCACGATTGTGGGATCGATGGGGANCGNNATGATGCGATGATGGGGGTTTGGGTCNATGGCCACAAGGTTTGTTCCGTCGGACTATCGTTCAGACATTGGGTTTCAAAACATGGNCTNTCNATAAATATAGAGACGCCTGGCGATAGGGTCGAGGATTTGGAATGCTGCGGCTTGAAGGCTGGCGTTACGACTTCACTTCACAAACTCGGCCACACGCATGACCTGGAAGGCAGGACCATAGACAGAGAGAGGATCTCTGAGGCTCTAGTNCATGCTGCTCCCGAGACCATAGGAAGAGTACTNTCNTCGTCCGAGGGATGGGGCGTGATAGGATGATTTCTGATTCATATGACGCGAGTAATAGATCNCTATGGGGTTTGAGAGCTGAAATTGATTTTCTCAATCACGGGTCATTCGGAGCGTGTCCGAAGGCAGTACTTGACCGGCAAATGGAACTTAGAGAAACTATGGAAATGGATCCTGTTGAATTCATCGATAATGTAGGCAGGGAGTTGTGGGCANAGGCCCTTAATCGNCTATCTGACTTCATCAATGCGGACCCGGCTGGAATGGTNTTCGTACCGAACGCCACCACCGGNGTGAATACTGTTCTGAGGTCNTTGAAACTTGATTCGGGCGACAAGATTTTGGTTACCGATACCACCTATCAGGCCTGTAGAAATGCAGTAGATGCTGTCGTCCAAAGAAGTGGATGNGAAGTTACTGTCGCGCACATACCTCTGCCACTCGATGACGAAGAAGAGATTGTTGAAGCAGTCCTGGGNGCGGTTGATGGCAGGACCCGTCTNGCCTTGATTGACACCATATCTAGCCCNACAGGGATAAGNATGCCCTTTGAGAGACTCGTAAGGGATCTTCAGAACCTAGGTATTGACGTACTTCTCGATGCTGCTCACGGCCCNGGATTGGTGCCCCTAGATATCGATGCCTTAGATGCAGCATATGTGACGGGGAATTGCCACAAATGGCTGTGCACCCCCAAAGGCTCTGCATTNTTGCATGTTCGAGAAGACAAGCGATCCATGAGGCCCCTGGTCATCAGCCATGGAGCAACTCTTCCAGAATCGATGGGTAGCCGATTCAGGCTCGAGTTTGATTGGACGGGNACTCTTGATCCGACGCCATGGATGTGCATACCTGCTGCGATAGACCATCTCGCATCCATATCGCCGGGAGGCTGGGGGNGGATTATGGAGAGGAATCGGAATTTGGCACTGAGGGCGAGGTCGCACATAATCTCTGAAGTTGGACTNGAGCCAGTGTGCTCAGAAGATTTTGTGACGTCTATGGCTGCATTCATAATTCCAGGATCNCCATTTTTCCCTGATGTGGACCCTCTGCATNCGCGTCTCCTCGAAAGACATGGNATACAGGTACCTGTTCAAGGNTGGCCCCCNCATAATCGAAGATATTTGAGAATCAGCGCTCATCTTTACAATAGTATCGATCAATATGAGAGACTTGCTGAAGCACTGAAATCTGAGCTCCGCTCTTGAGCAACCATTGAAGTCAGATTACGAAATCCGTAATACATGCCTTCAGCTGTTATTGCCATAACTGGAGCCTCGGGGTCACGATATGCGGTCAGGCTGATTCAGATTCTCGTGGACTCTGGATGGGACATCTTTCTCACAGTTACAAGAGAGGGGGCGATTAACCTTGATCTTGAATGTGGAGTCACGCCGAAACAACTAGCCGAAGAGTATGGCGTTAATCTGGAGGCGAATCAAAATCTGGCGGCTAGGTCTGCTTCAGGTTCTGCCAAATTCGATGCTTATGTCATCTGTCCGGCAAGTGGTACGACCATCGGAAAGATCGCTGCAGGAATCTCTGACAACCTAGCCACGAGATCCGCTCTTGTGGCCCTCAAAGAAAGAAGAAAGCTGATTTTGGTGCCCAGGGAGACGCCTGTTGCAACACCTCATCTGGAAGCGATGGCCAAGCTCTCCTCATGGGGCGTCGTGATTCTTCCCGCATCCCCTGGATTCTACAAGAATCCAGAGACTATTGACGATTTGATTGATTTTGTTGTTGCAAGGATACTAGATCAGCTCGATGTTGAACATGAAGTTGGAAGTCGTTGGACTGGAAAGGAAGTAAGTTGAACATAAGTCAGCAAGTATTGAACTGTTGACTTCCGACGCCAGAGACATGAGAGGGGCACCGACGCTGTTGATGACGGCCCTCCTCGTTCTCACTCTGCCGGCACTTGCTGTTCAGGAAGAAATGAGAGAAATGGGGGGAGTGGACGGCTTCTGGACTGATACAGCGATGTGTGATATCTGTATCAATGAAATAATGGCGAATCCCTCGGGACTAGAGCAAGGAGAATATCCTGACGGCGAATGGGTCGAGATAATCAATATCGGAGAAACTCCAGTTTCACTCGAGGGATGGTATCTTGAAGATCAAGGAGGATGGATACACTACATCAATGAGTCGACATGGATTGGTTTCTCGGAACTTCAAGAATCGTGGTTAATCAACTCTGGCGATCATATTCTAGTTGCTGAAAATAGTGTGGGGACGCTTAAACTCAATAATGGACAAGAGGTACTTTTCCTGAAGGACTCGCAAGGCACGATCATACACAGGGTCACGATTGAAGATTCGAAATCTGGCGTCTCCAAAATCAATAATGGCGAGCACACCGGCGACGACCTCTTTGTTGACTCTGAGGCCCCCACCCCTGGAGAAGACAATACTGTTGACCCCATCAGCTATTCAGGGGGCTCTGACCTTCTGTTTACACGAATAATGCCTGTCGGGGTTAGCGGTCACGAGGCTGACTGGCTAGAGATCCAGAACGTAGGCGATAGTGCAATCGACTTATCCGGTTGGAGCATTTCTCGTAATCGTTCGTTCACTCCGCCATGGACATCCCCCTGGGTGTCGACATTTCGAGACATATCGATATCCCCTGGAGAACGGATCATACTCACGTCCGAACCTTCTAGCCTTCCAAGCTGGTTGAGTGACAGGATAGTCGATGGAGAGGTGGCGATGGATACTATGCCTAGACTAATAGATTCAGGAAGTGCGCTTCAACTCATTAGTCCTAACGGGACAATCATTGACACATTGGTATACGATGGGGGGAATGCTGAGATCTCGGAATGGAACGGCCCTTCAGTGTCCGTCAGAGGAGAAGGGAGCGCGGGACTAGTGCTGATGAGAGGGGATGGTTGCACGGATCTCCCCGATACGAACTCGGCTGATGATTGGGAGGTCAGAACTTTCAGGGTGGGAGCATCTTTGTTTTGCGCGGAGAGTCCCATGACTCCGGAAGCAACGGCTGGAGCATGGGCATCTATTGGCCCCGAGGGGACTCTTGGCGATTTGATCGGATGGATAGATGGTTCAGAAGCATCATTGCACATACACATATACGAATTTTTGAGCCCGGATGTTACTCATGCCATACTGCGGGCGATTCAGAGGGGAGTCGATGTTACCATCCTCCTTGAGGAGGGGATATTGGATTCTAACTCAGTTGGCGAGTCTCAGAAAGGACATGCAAACGTCCTGCATAATGCTGGAGCGAATGTGCTATGGATGGTAGATCCTACTGGAATGTCCTCGCCATATACGTATATTCACAGCAAGATTGCCTTAAGGGATGATAGCGGAGTATGGATCTCATCTGGCAACATGAAGGATTCAAGCCTCCCTCCCGATGGTGATTCAGGGAATAGGGAATGGTCCCTGTTCATTGAATCCCCGGTCATTGCCGCTAAGTTCTCAGACTGGATGTCTTGGGATGAGAATACGGATCAAAGGTACACGAAGCCACATGGTTCGTGGGCATTGCCACCAGATGGTTGGGTACTTCCAAGCCAGAGTGGCACGGTTTCAGTCGATCCGAGCCTGACAGACTCGGATGCCTCGTCTGGATTCAGAGCCCTTCCAGTCATCTGTCCGGATAATTGTCTAGCAGAAATAATAGGCGCTATCAACGAATCTGAAGAGACGCTTTACATCTCAGCCCAGTATCTTGATGTAGATTGGTACTGGGGTTTTAGCGATACGAATCCCTTGCTAGACTCGATAAGGTCAGCTGCAGAGAGAGGGGTTTCGGTCAGACTTCTCCTGAATGCATTCTATGCCGACGAGGAGACCTGGGGCTTAGTGGATCTCGTAAATGCTGAGTGGAATGAAACTGATGGTTTAGATGCAACTGCGCGGCTGATGTCTACTTCAGACTCTATAACAAAACTGCACAATAAAGGCATGATTGTGGATGCTGAGACAGTTCTTGTTGGGAGTATAAATTGGGGTTCAAGTGCGATGTTGAGGAATCGTGAACATGGAATTCTGATTATGGATTCTGATTTCGCATCAATTTATACCTCTTCATTCGAGAATGACTGGAACAGAGTTGATGAAAGAACTGACAGCGACGGAGATACCCTTCCCGACTTATGGGAATCTATCAATGGACTGAATCGTCATCGCGCGAGTGTAGCAGGAACTGCTCTTTCAGAACAGTCTCTAGATCCCGACGAGGATGGTCTTGATAATCGAAAGGAGTTCCTACTAGGGGGCGATCCGATGAATGAGGATACTGATGGGGACTGCATTAAGGACGGTGATGAATGGGAGTTTGCTGCGAGCGTATTGAGGCCTGAGTCGGCAGCCATAATCTCAGAAGACGTTGATCAAGACGGAATTCCGGACGGCGAGGAATTTGGTTGCACTGTAGAGGCAGATATCCAAGAAGAAGAGGTTGAGAACAACACGATAGATCCAACAGTGCCAGAAGATGATGATGACGATGGATTCGTGAATCTGAGAGAAGACCCACTTTCAGCTCCGGGGGCGAAGATGCTACTTGGCCTGACGATTATCGCTGCAGTCTTTCTCGCGCTAGCAGGAGCCAGCATGCTCAGGAAGCCGAAAACCAAGGCTAAGACGATGTTGATAGATGATGAAGGATACAGGTTCGGAGATGATCCTGAAGGTGCCATCCTTGCAGGTACTCGATTCGATGGGTCCGTTGAAGACGCTCGTGAAAGGACGACTGGTCGAAACGATGGCAAGCATGGAGAAATTGTTCTAGATGGATTTGGGTTCGAGAAGATGGGTCGCGACGAAGTTCAATGGAGGCTAGATGCTGGCGCGACTATCGAGGATCTCCGAAATGAGGCCGAGGAGGGCGAGCCCTGATGGGGCGCATACGCCATATTGATTGGATGAAAGGCATAGCCATACTTTTCATGGTTCAAGTTCACACTGCCGCAGTAGTGCCTCCAACGGGAATCAATGTCGGTCACCACCCACTGGCGTTCTTGGCAGCAGCACTAGGGGGAATGGCTGCTCCGTTGTTTGTCACGATGTCGGGATGGGGAGTCCATGCGAGTGCGAAGAGAAAGGGGAGAGAAGGGAGCGATTGGATCGCATGGATGGCGCCGAGAGTGACGATACTATTCCTGTGCCAGATATTGGTTAATGCCCTGTTTAACGAAAATCATGGAGGCAGATTCGAGATACTAACTCCGGGCATACTCACGCTGTTTGCTGTATCTGCGATATTGATGCCCGTGTTGTCGAAGATTGGGACGTTCTCGAGAGGTGTTCTGATGATTCTGTTTATTCTAGCGCCTTCCATGTTGGGGGGGCATGCTGGTCCGGAATGGTCATGGAGTACTCGAATACACTCTGATGGGTTCGCAGAGTGGTTTGAACGGCTTCTAATCAATGGTACGTATCCAGCCATACCCTGGCTATCGTATACAATACTAGGTAGCCTGATTGCTGATTTGAAGGAGGATGTTTTGAACAGGAAGAGAATGTTCTTCGTCGGTTTGATATTTACGTCCTACACTGTGCTGGTATCCATCACTCAGAATGAAACTTGGGCCCTTACCGAGGGCGATGCGATCCTCACATTTTTCCCAGCCAACTCTGAGTTCGTCATTGTTAGCGCGACATTCGTAATCNTTCTACAGATGATTTTGGATAGAGTGGAAAATAATCCNGAAGAGGCGACTNTANGGNGAATCATGAGGNGGCTGGAACCCGCGGGAAGGCTGAGTTTGACCATCTANGTGGGGCATTTCGCATTACTTGGCGCCTTTGTCGCAACGTTTGGGAGAGGTTCATTCCCACTCGAGGTCTCATTTGCATTAACGGTGATTCACATGATTGCCTGGATACCGATATCAATAGNCCATGAACGAATTGCACCTAACTACAGCCTCGAACANGTGATACGCGTCATGANCCGGAAGTTGTCCAGGTGATTGGCCCGAACCATATTTGTCCATTGGAATTTGATGCCTTTATCCTTGCATGATACGTGGTGGAGGGAGATAGATCTTCCAATAGAGTGCTTGCAGAGCCGACCTGTGCCGTACCCNGATATTCCGAGGAAGGCCATGATGATTCAGATTCTCCATGATCAGAATCGCCATAATAAACTGTGATTTGGGTGTCCGTCCCGTTATCATAAATGTCCCACAACAAATTTGCAGAGGTACTCGTGACATAGGACGTGGACATATTGCGTATGATGGAGTCGAATACGACATAGTTGCCTCTCACNGGATCATCGACCCATACAGGGAGGTGAAGTAGGGACTCATGTGTTTCATTCGTGAGTGGGAATCCCCATGCTTCATGATATGGTGCTAGATTGTAGCCAGATGTGTCGGATAAGTGTACCACCCATGCATTGAATTCTTCCAGGTCCGTGTAGGGCACCTCCGAATTAGGGAGGTTGTAGTANACTGTCAGNGCATCTGTNATNGGCGCCCNCCCCCATTCCTCTTTGATNATCAGGTATGTGTCNAATGCGACCCANACTGACCAGTCGTCAATATCAGCACCGCTTCCGAAATAATTGGTCATTCTCTGGTGCCTCTGTTCAGGAGTNGTAGCACTATGGCCGCTGATTCCAACAAGTTCCTCCATCAGGTAAACACTGGCAAAGTTNCATCCAGTTTCAGTCGTCCCGGGAAGTGTCGAGGGCATCCACTGATGATTGTGNCCCAGCTCGTGAAACATGCCCCAGTCACCTTCAGATTCCATATGTGAAAGATCGACTGCGCCGCTTGCAGAGGCCAGGTGGGCCATGAANGGGTATCCTGAGTGCATCCATCCTGCTGAAATCTGGACGTCAAAGACAGCTCGCTCGATTCTTGGCCATGGGGTGAATCCATACAGATCGTGTTCCATCTCCAAAGCCTGTTCCCAGAAGTCCATCAGATCCCCGGGNTTGTCGAGAGTTCGAATCTCGGACGAGGGAACAGACATGATGAACTGGTCGCTTGACACCTCGGCCCACGGTGCTGGGTAGTCCCTGATCGATTGCCAATCTGAAGATGTGGTCTCGCCATGCTCATATTTGGGTGCCTTGACCGCCCCATCGAAATTTATCCATGTAGAGCCCAGGGGGTCTTCAGGGGGAACTGCCAGATATATCGGGCCACCAAATGCATTGGCAATTGAGATATTGGCACTTTCTATTGTAAATGAACGTACTATCGAGGGGAATCGGTAAATCGTAGATTTATGCCAAAGAGTGTCGCTGTGTACCCCTACTTGCAACATTGCGCCCGAATCTATCAAATCAGAGGGAATCGTAGCGAAGACTTGCTCCCCGGGCGGAGCGTATAGGCCAGTGGAAAGGAGTATCATCGAACGAGCATTTGAGTAACCGAACTGAGATGGCAGACCTGTCTGATTAGAGTGAAACGTGATGTTTTCCTGTATTCNCGGCGAGGATGGCTGGATGACGCCGGGGAATTCAACATGACTTGGATGAGAGGGNATGAGGCTCGGAGGCATCACAGATATGATTCCGGATTCTATCGAGAGTATTGTGTCCCCCAAAGGATCCTGCCCAAACTCGTGGCCGTATTGCGCATCGATTATCGTCCAACCCGAGGAGTTCACTACGTGGTGGAGTCTTGACCAAAAATCAGGATAGTCGTACGGTACAAAAGAGATCAGTGGACTGAGGCATATTCCGATTGTGGTTGCTTGTTGGTCGCTCAGCGTAATCGTTCCATAGGAGTGTTNCATAATAGATTGGGCGGCATTCCAAGGCGTCATCAAGGGNTCATTGCCCCANTCAAACCTAACATTCTCACCTCCCTGTCCATGGCTAGAAGACACGAGCAATCCNGTGTGAGTGGCGATTCTATTTCCAGGATATTCATGGGCTACATCATCATTGGAATAAGACCAGTACCACGAATGGCCACCCATGATTAATCCGCCTCCCTCCGATACAAACTGAACTATGGCTGCATTATCCCCTGAATCGTATCCATTCCAGAATTCTGCTATCAAACAGTCGAGTCCGGAAAGATCGTCTGGATGCGCGCTGCTTGTTGAATGGCCCTCCGCCTCTAGCTCATCGGAGAATGTGTCGAATCCAGCACCTGTCGCTAATCCCACTTCTGCGTTCTCCCCGCATGCCCATGCGACGGCCCTAAGTGCGAAATCNAGTGCATCCTCGTTGGAAGTCAGATCGACCCATGACTCGTGGCCATAACCTATCATCTTACCACGCCCTACATGCGATCCCGATATCACTGGGAGATCGTCCGGCCCGGCAACTGCTATGGGGAATGAATAGGGGCCCACAGGAAGAATCGATGAAGCATATCCGGGGTAATCGACGGAGCCTATGCCATAGGAAAGATCTGACTGATCTTGTTGGGTATCAATAACTGACAGCCATACTCGTTGCTGCAAAGAGCCTCCGGAATTGTTCGCCCAGAGAGAATGNAATGTCCAGGGGTGGCGCTCCACAGGAATGCCTTCTATCGTTCCATTGGAGAGGAATTGNAGACCATCCGGGAGAGGTGGGTCTGATTCCCATGATTCAATGGTCGGACCTGCGTTAGAGGGGGTTATGGAAACATGGGTATTGACTCGGAGGGGTATCTCGAAGGAAGGCCATTGTATGCCGGATGGAGGCGATATCTTCACCTCGATGTAAATCGTAGCACTCGTTGAGCCNCCTGAATTAGACGCAGTTACCGTGTACTCCCTCGGGTCAGATACGCTTGCAGGAGTTCCCGATATCTCCCCCGTAAGTGAATTAATGCTGATTCCCGGAGGCGGATTNGGTTCAATGGACCAATGATCGACCANACTCAGANTCGTTGGGGACATANCACTCATAGGAACTCCCACNCTCAAGAGNAGATTAGATTCNGGGTAACCTATTGATGTGGGTGCTACATCTGTGACTCGAATCAGAATTGTTCCTTGGGACGATCCCTGCGAGTTAGAAGCCGTGATTTGGTACTGAGACCAATCGAAAGTCGTATTGGCATTCCCCCTAACAACCCCGTCATTATCGATTTGAATGCCCTCGGGCAACATCGGGGTAACGGTCCACTCGATACCATCCCCGGGATTGGGACGAGGTACAATCTCGATCAAATCGCCAACAGCATATTCGACGGGGGAATCGGGATATACGAAATCTAAAGGGATAGTTGGGACGATAGTTATCCTGACTGTGGTGGATGAGTTTCCTGCCTCATTTGAAGCCTTAATCACATGGTCGGTAGAGGCTTGAATAGTCGATGATCCAGTTATGGAACCGTAATCATCGAAAGAGAATCCCGCGGGAAGAGGGGGTTGCGACGTCCATTGCATGGGTCGAGCGCCTGCTACATCAGGGTGTGAAAGATGGCACTGCTGGCCAGATGTGCAGATTAACTCGGATGAATCGTATTGAAGATCGCTCGGTGGTTCAATCGTTATCTCAAGGAATATGTCAGTCGACGAAGCGCCGGCTGGGTTTGAAGCCACTATTGTGTGCACTGAGGCTCCAGATTGGAGAGGGGTGCCGAACAATACTCCTGTTTCTGAATCCAGGATCAAGCCTTCGGGCAAGCTAGGGGAGACTAGCCACACGTCTGGTCCATCGCCTATGAATGAAGGAGTGTATGGGTCGATTTCGATGCCAACATAGAATTTAGTCGAAGATATGCCGTAATCCAATTCATCGGGCGCATTCAGGTCCCTGCATGTTCCTCCATCGAATATCTCTATGACCGAGCAGTCTTGGGGTCTTAGTTCGAGTTTCAGACAATCTTCAGAGTCTGGTGCAGTGTCGCAAGGGTCGTCTTGGCTAGAAGGGGCGGAATCGGATTCCATGAATCCTAAACATCCCGAGATGGGCACTGAGAATAACATGAATGTGACCATTATGGCCATTGAGGCGTGTCGGCTCACAAGACGTCCCTGCATTGACGACGCATCAACATGTCCTTCTTCTCAAGGATACGCCTGGCCGGGCTCGAAGCAATATTGGACGGTTGTGTAATCATCTTTGAACGACTCCACATCCGCTTTCACTGAATTTAGATCGTGGCCGTCGATCAGTGCTCGCTGGAAGAAATGCGCAACTTGGTCCATTTGATCGGCGCCCATCCCAACACGTGTAAGTTCAGGCACCCCCAGACGAAGCCCGGATGGAGATAGGGCCTTAGTATCGCCCGGGAGCATATTCATGTTGGTGATTATGCCTGCTTTTTCAAGCATCTGAGCAGCATCTCTGCCTGCACCAGAATCTTTGTCTCCATGTCTAGTCAGTACCTGGTGGCTTGCTGTGTAGCCCCTCTCCTCTGCAAGAACATCAAAACCACGCTCTGCGAGAGATTCGGCCAATGCCCTGGCATTTCTTACGATGTCTCTTGCGTAGTCCTTTCCGAATGCCTCGAACTCGGCAAGAGCGACGGCTTTCCCAGCCACGTGGTGAAGATGGTAAGATGAGCACGTTCCCGGGAACACGGCATTATTCAGTCTCCTGTGCATCTTCGGATCATCGCTATCAGATATCAAAAACCCCCCTTGTGGACCTGGAAATGTCTTGTGACTTGAGCCGGTAACGACATCTGCCCCTTCTCGGAGGGGATCTTGGAAGACGCCCCCTGCAACAAGCCCGAGTACATGTGCCGCGTCATACATCACAGAGGCGCCCACCTCGTGTGCGGCATCGGACAATTCCTCGAGAGGGGTGGGGAATAGGAAAACGGATTGACCGAATAGAGCAACACTCGGCTTGATTTCTCTGATTAGCTTTGCAGCAGCATCGATATCCGGTTCCATCCTCTCCACATCCCACGGATATGTGTGGAGATCAAGCCCTCTAACCCCGACTGCGCCCATGTTTGCATGGGAGATGTGTCCTCCATCTGCTGTGGAGACTGCAGTTATTGACTGACCTGGTTTGGATAGAGCTTTCAAAGCGGCGATGTTTGATACCGTTCCTGAAATAGACTGGATATTCACGAATTTTGAATTGAATACCCTCTTGGCAGACTCTATTCCTAGTGATTCAATCGTATCGAAGTCATCGCATCCTTGGTAGTATCTCTTACCGGGTAGCCCCTCGGCATATCGCCCATGCAAGTCTGAGGAAACTGCCCTAGCCACCAGTGGGCTGAGGATATTCTCGCTGGCGATCATGGGCAATGATGTCGCGTAATGTCTTCCCGAGGCTTCGACCGCGTCTAGGACGTTGTATGCTGTCTGCTTGCTCTCCATGGCACTATTGGGCGGAAGGGGTCCTAAATCCTGTGCCATGTACCATAGGTCACTTTCATGTGCTATCGACCCCTCATGATTGACATGGGCCGGCACATCCCAGCAATCATCGCCACTCTCTTGATCATCCTATCCATGTCTCCGATGGTACAGGCGACTGATACTGATGGAGATGGCTACGATGATTCAGTGGATGCGTTTCCAAATGACCCATGTGCTAATTCAGATACGGATAACGATGGGCTTCCTGACGAAGTATCTTCAGGCTGTACGAGTAACGGAATCATAGCGCACACCTCTTTCGAGGATCCTCTTAACGGGTCCATATACATCGATACAGGAGACTCAAGTGTCGATCGATATCTCTGGAATAACGCAGGAGAGTCGCATGTTTCCCACAATGTCACGACTGGTTCTGAAATGGGTTTCCAACTGTACTATGAGTCTACGGGAAGCAATGGGCTAACAGACGGTGATTTCTTTGGCGTAGTGGATTATACTGGGACCGTTGGTAGTTTTATCGATGGCGATAAAGGCTACGAAATGTCTGATGTNGACGGGATAGCCACTTTAGAGTTCGATNNCGTGGATGCTGATTCCNTNGAATTCGANCTATATGTCCAACAGAAACTTCAGAGCGGTCAGCATGCAAACTGGGAGACGGCNGATAAGATTGTAATCTGGTTCGACGGCGCTAACTCGGAAATCGAAATACTGAACACGACAGGCGATGATATCGATACGGCGCACACCTCTCTCCTTGGGACCTGGACTAATTATGTGGTCGATCTAACCNGCGCAGGCNCTGGGAGTTTGAAATTCATGCTCCAGTCCAATGCCGCGACTGAAGCAATCTATGTTGACAACATTACNTTCACAGGAGGCACGGNCCTNGTGGAAGATTATGATGATGATAATGACGGCTGGACTGACTCTGACGAGGCNAACTGTGGGACTGACCCTCTTGATGGGGCATCAGTGCCATCTGANAGCGATGGAAACGGGATATGCGACATAGAAGAAGGGGGCGATACCGATGGAGACGGGATTCCGGATCTCTCCGACTCAGATGATGACAATGACGGAGTTTCAGATGAAGACGAGTTACTCTGCGGGAGCGATCCNAAAATGANCAACGATCTCCCTCCGGATATGGACTCAGACGGGGTCTGCGATGCACTTGATGATGACAAAGACGGGGATGGATGGTCGAATTCGGACGAGGAAGATTGCGGCACCGATGATGAAAGCGGTTCTTCAGTGCCCGATGACATGGATGGTGACGGCACNTGCGACTANATCGATACAGATACTGACGGAGATGGAGTGANTGACGTGAATGACATCTTCCCAGACAACCCACTAGAGTGGGAGGATTCTGATGGCGACGGTACAGGAGATAACAGCGATCCGGACGATGATGGGGACGGGGTTCCGGATCTAGATGATGCATACCCCAGCGATCCNNNCGAAAGTTACGATTCNGATGGGGANGGCGTGGGAGACAATGCAGATCCGGATGACGATAGCTGCGAAGATGCCGCNAATTGTGGCGANGGCTTCTATCCTGGAGACGGGATTAGCGATGTGGAGGAAATAGCATGCAACTCCGATCCATTCGATCCAACCAGCATCCCTCTGGACGAGGACTCAGACGGGGTCTGCGATTACATGGACCAAGACCTCGACAATGATGGAGTCAATGATGCAGAGGATGGTTTTCCTAACGATCCTTGCGCCTTCCTTGACACGGATCAAGACGGGCTTCCCGATTTCATCCTCGAATCATGCACAACAACCCTGACAACTGATCTGGATGATGACGGAGACGGGTGGTCTGATGAAGATGAAATCAGATGCGAATCCGAGGCTGATATCGAGACGAGTGTCCCGATTGATTCAGACTCCGATGGCCTCTGCGACGGAGAGGATAATGACGATGATGGGGACGGATACGATGATTCGGAGGACGCATTTCCCCTAGATGCTACCGAGAACGCAGACTGGGACCAAGATGGCGCGGGAGATAACAGCGATCCGGACGATGACAATGACGGCTGGTCTGATGCGGATGAGATTGCTTGTGATTCGGACTCAAAATCGCCGGATAGCCTACCAGCAGACTTGGATCTAGACTCGATATGCAATGACATGGACTCCGACATGGACGGAGATGGCTTCATCAACGAAATGGACGACTTCCCCCTCGATTCATCCGATTGGAGAGACACAGACGGCGATGGAATTGGCGATATCACTGATGATGATGATGATGGAGACGGATGGAGCGATTCTGATGAAAGGGACTGTGAGTACGATCCTGATGATTCGGATTCAACGCCGCCCGATTCTGACAATGATGGAATTTGCGATCTTCTTGACCCGACGCCTATAGACGCCGAGGGGGGTAGCGGGCTACCAGGATTTGGGCTCGCAGTTGCACTAACGGCGATTATTGGAGCAGGCGCAATAGCTGGCAGAAGAATTGAGGCTTAGATTTCGGGTAGTCTCGAAAGTTTCCTGTCCTGCGCAACGATGTTAGATGAGCAGTTGCCCCTAATGCTCATGACAGCCCATCCCGACAATGAGCCGATCCTCTCTTATGCACAGGGAAGTCCTGAGCGAAGCGCGCTGAAAGCAGAGTTAAATCGCCAACTTAGCGAAGTAGTAGAGATACCTTGCATCATAGGGGGCAAAGAAGTCAGGACAGGGAATATCGTCAAACAAGTCGTTCCCCACAATCACGGACACGTATTGGCCGAGGTCCACATAGCTGGCGAGAAGGAAATCGCAGATGCGTGCGAGGCGGCTGTGTCTGCTCAGCACGAATGGATAGAAATGGGCCTCGAGGCTCGATGCGAGATATTCGAGCGCTGTGCGGATCTTCTTGCAGGCCCTTGGAGGATGAAGTCCAATGCATCAACAATGCTCAACCAGTCAAAAACCGCATTTCAGGCCGAGATTGATGCTGCGTGCGAACTCATTGATTTCTGGCGTTTCAATTGTCACTATGCGAGAGGTTTTCATGATCAGCTACAACCACTAGTATCGCCCGAGGGGGTGGTGAATTCAACCGAGATTAGACCATTGGAGGGATTCGTTCTCGCCATCACGCCATTCAACTTCTCCAGCATTGCTGCGAATCTTCCAAGTGCTCCTGCGATTGTTGGGTGTACATCTGTTTGGAAGCCTAGCAGGAATTCNTACCACTCCAACTATGTTCTGATGAGATTGATGATGGAGGCCGGCCTCCCTCCTGGCGTGATTAATTTCGTACCCTCTTCAGGCCCGATGATTTCNCGTGTAGCACTCTCAAACCCTGACTTCGCCGGTGTGCACTTTACAGGTTCAACTTCTACGTTCCAAGGGCTCTGGAAGAAGATCGGGGAGTCATTGGATGGCCTTCGGTCGTATCCAAGGATCGTCGGGGAGACAGGTGGAAAGGACTTCATCGTAGCCCACCCCGAATGTGATGAGANGGGGCTAATCGTTGCACTGCTCAGAGGGGCATTTGAATATCAAGGTCAGAAATGCTCTGCAGCGAGTCGAGCGTACATCCCGGCATCTGTGTGGGGGAGGATAGCCGATCCACTTGCAAAGGAGATATCGAAAATCAAGATGGGAGATGCTAATGATTTCACAAATTTCATGACCGCGGTTATCGATCAGCGAGCCTTTGACAAGATTACAGGGTACATCGATAGAGCTCGAGATAGGGAGACTTGCGATGTGTTCGTTGGAGGGGATTCAGACGATAGCACAGGGTGGTTTATCGAACCGACCATCATTGTAACAGAGGATTCGCGATCNGAAACCATGGTTGAGGAGATATTTGGCCCAGTCCTTACTGTGAATGTGTATGATGATGATCGATTCTTGGATATTCTTGAAACATGCGATACAGGCTCCCCATATGCATTGACGGGATCGATTTTTGCTTCAAATGAGGAGCATGTGGATATCGCGCTCAAAAGGCTCAGATTCTCCGCGGGTAACTTCTACATCAATGATAAGCCAACTGGNGCAGTTGTGGCTCAACAGCCATTCGGGGGCGCCAGAGCTAGCGGTACGAANGACAAAGCAGGCGGACCATTGAATCTGCTAAGATGGATATCGCCTCGATCCATAAAGAGAACCCTGATGACGCCGCATGATTGGACGTACCCATTCATGGAAGATTGATTTTGATATCATTTCCGACTAAATNTCAATGTATGCAAGTTCCCCTGGNCTCAAAAATGNATCCGATATATCNGAATCCGATGTCCTCATAATCGTATTATCGTTATCAAAACGAAAGTCTGAATCGCTGAAATTCATTAACACTCGGACCCNTTTATTTTCAGTTTTCTTGACAAATGAGAGTATGTCGGATGATGATTCAACTTCGTCAATAGAATCAGATTTCATCCAATCTTCGATTCTCCTAAGCTGAATCATGCTACGGTAGTAACTCAGCATGGAATTGGGATTGTCATGCTGAATCGATACCGAANAATCNTGCCACNCCTCGGGCATNGGGAGCCATGGNTCGGAATTAGTGAATCCAGCATTTGGCAAGTTTGNNTCCCACGGCATAGGNACTCTGCANCCNTCTCTGCCCTTGTAGTCNGANNCTGGCNTTTGNCGGAAGAATGCTGGGTCTTGTCTATCTTCATCNGGAACATCGGCCTGAGGNAGNGCTAGTTCTTCTCCNTTGTAGAGGAATACTCTCCCAGGCAATGCCATAATTAGAGCAAGGAGAGATCTGTAACGGATGTTCGCTACTTGGCCATCTGGAGACCCATCCCCAAGTAGAGGCGCGTAACGAGACCAATGTCTGATTTCATCGTGATTGGATAGAGTCCATACTGGGAGGCATCCCGTATCATTCCATAAATCCAGATTGGCTGCGATCCTATCTCTGAATCCATCACTAGACCAATCTTGGTGAAGGAATGAGAAATCAAAGGCAGCATGGAGTTGATCGGCTCGTAGATACTCTAGGAGACGTTCCCGTGTTGCCGTATGTATCTCGCCGATGAGGAATCTGCTGGGCTCATATTCATCTACGATTTTTCTCCATTTCCGATAGATATCGTGAACTTCTGGCTGATCCCAGCAAGCCGACCAATTGTCGCCGAATCCGGATCGATTGGGCAATCCAGGTGCCTTGAAGAGTCCGTGCGCCACGTCAATCCTGAATCCGTCTACGCCCCTGTCGAGCCAGAACCTGAGTATGTTCTCAAATCTCTCATGCACATCTGCATGATGCCAATTCAAGTCAGGCTGACACGGATCGAACATATGGAGGTACCATCTCTGCAGGTGTCTCCCCGATGAGGGGAAGGGGGACCAGGACGGGCCACCGAAAATGCTGACCCAGTCGTTAGGCGGATTGACCCCCCCAGGACCGGTGCCTTCTCTGATGATGAAGCGCTCTTCACAGGGATTTCCAGCGCCTTTGGTCAATGCCGACTGAAACCATTCGTGCTGAGATGATACATGGTTTGGGACTATGTCCATGAGGACCATTATCCCTCGTTGGTGGAAATCATCAATCATCCGATCGAATTCTTCTAACGAGCCGAACATCGGTTCAACATCGAAATAATCTGAGACGTCGTAGCCGTGGTCCCCTTGAGGCGAGGGGTATGTTGGATTTAGCCAGATGGCGTCGACACCGAGTTGGTGTATATGGTCGATACGCGACCTCAAACCTGCGATATCGCCAATTCCATCTTGATT
>PAUH01000032.1 GCA_002712645.1 Methanobacteriota archaeon | reverse complement strand
GACGAGCATTGTGATAGGGCCCAGTCACTGGCAACAACTAGTTGCAGCAATTTACATGCTGTTTGGAGGTTCCATTGACGTGTATCGTGATTTGATAGCGTTGGGGAGATCCGAAGTATTCCAGAGACTGCGAGAAATGGCCACTGACAAGGGATATGATGCAGTGATAGGAGTCAGGCTGGATACAAGCATGATAGGCACGCATAGAGGAAAGTACCAGGGTTCCAAGGGGATTGAGATATTTGCATATGGGACTGGCGTAAAATTGGATAATTCTCGCTGATGATGACTGGATTAGCCGTCTGTATATCCTAAATCTCGCAAAATCAAGGAATCATTCAAGGTGATTAGTCATTACAGGGGCGAATGAGGATATGGTCCAGGGCCCCGTGACGAAGATTGAGCCGCGTATCGCGGCTAAGCTTGCCAAGCAGCGCTACCATCTAGTGGGCGAGCATGGTGGCGTCAAAGTCTGCCATTGGACAAAGCAATCCCTGACTGCAGATAGATCGTGCTACAAGGGAACGTTCTACGGCATAGAGAGCCATGGATGCATGCAGATGGCGCCCAATGTGGATACTTGCAATCTAGGCTGCACCTACTGCTGGAGGGAGCCGCACTCAGATACTCTGAATAAAATCGATGATGACCCATATGAGCTCTATCTCCAGAGCGTTAGGGCTCATCGAAGGCTTCTTACTGGATTCGGCGGGAACCCGAAGGCTGATCGAGAGAAATGGCTCGATGCCCAGAATCCCAAGCATGTCGCAATCTCACTTAATGGGGAGCCTACTCTCTACTCAAGACTAGGAGAGTTTCTCGACATATGTCATCAACATGGGACCAGTACTTTTCTTGTGACAAATGGCAGTCTTCCGAAGGTAATCGAGAATCTGGATCCTCTGCCTACTCAGCTTTATGTCAGTGTGGATGCTCCTAACAAAGAGATATTTGATCGACTCTGTAAACCTAAATTCGATCAATCTGCCTTCTACAAGCTTGAGCAGACTCTTGAGATTCTTCCATCGCTCGATACAAGAACGGTGTGCAGGCACACGCTCATCAAAGGCGAGTCTATGGGTCACTACGAGGATTATGCGAGGCTTGATCGGTTGGCTGATCCGGACTTCATCGAGGCGAAGGGTTACGTGTATGTCGGTAATAGTAGAAACAATCTGAGCATTGAGAATATGCCGAGTCATGACGAAGTAATGGAATTCTCACGCGAACTTGCACCGTTGGTGGGTCGTGAGGTCTTGTCTGAAAGACGTGAGAGTCGTGTGGCTCTTATTGGAAAGAAGATGATTCCTGTTAAACTGCCGGAGAAGATACGTGATCTACCCAAGGATCTGGGGATTGCAAAGCCTCAGAAGTTATCTCTTCCGACGCTTTGAAGCCGGATTGGTCTAGGCTGGGACCATTGGCCTTGAAGAGCCACATGAGGGGCATTCTTGGGCTTCATCGGTGTAAACATGCTTGCATGCAGGGCACTCGGCGGCTAGAGTCAAATTAACCGGGGTAATGTCGTCATCAGGGTCTCTTTCATCAGCCCTGGATATTGTCAAGTTATCACCCTCAGCATCGATATCAAATCTACCAGGGCCGCCGAGTTGGGTTAGGATTTCTGGAGGTAAGGTCAATGTCCCTGTCTCATCGATTATGAGGGCTCGGGTGCTACTCAGATCAGCGATGTCCACGTCATTTCCATGTTGAGCGATAAATCTCCCCTCTCTCAGTTCGAGTGATCGATCTGCGAATGACGCGACTTCTCGGCTGTGGGTTACAAGCAGGAATGCTACGTCCTCTTCCTCGTGCAATTTGGCGAACAGCGACAGTACCTCTCTGCTGGTAATGGGGTCTAATGCGCCAGTTGGCTCATCAGCGAGTATGAGTTTTGGATTGGTGATGAGCGCTCTCGCAATGGCCACCCTTTGTTGCTCACCTCCAGAGAGTTGGGCAGGCATACCATTCGATCTATCGCCCATTCCAAGTTTATCGAGAAGCGATTGTGCCTTTCTTCTGGAAGTTGCCACGCTGACTCCACGATGTCTGAGTGGCTGTGCTACATTGTCAAGGGCGTTTAGATCAGGCAGCAAATTAGCATCTTGGAATATGAATGAAACAGTTTCTTGACGTAAGCGGACTAGGTCTTGCCCCGTCAGTCGATTGATCTGAAGGCCTTGGAATGAAACATCTCCAGCGCTGGGTTTCATTAGGCCACCAAGGCATTTGAGAAGCGTTGATTTTCCTGATCCGGAAGGACCCACTACAGCTACTGCCTCGCCGGGGCGTACTTTGACATGAAGTCCCCGGAGTGCGACGACATTGCCATCCAAAGCACTCGATTCGTACACGTGGTAAAGGCCTTCAGCCTGAAGGATGTAATGCGGCTCTTGATTGCTAACATGGAAGTCCCTCACGATATCACTCCCCCTTTAGAACAACTGCTAAATCTGAATTCAGTGCACGTCTGGTGACCATCAGGAGAGCTGCGACGACGCTGACCAATACGAAGGCATTGACGATTGCAAGTTCCATCCAAGGCCAGACAAGCGTCCTATCTACCGTTGCCTGCGATCCGAGGAAGATCTGGAATATGAATCCAAAAATATCGAAGAATCCGTTGAATGATTGCGCAATGCCGAGACCGAGGAGGATACCAAGGCCCATGCTCATTCCCACTATGGCCAGTATCTCGAAGAGGACGAGTTTGATGATCTGCGAAGGGCTTGCTCCGATTGCTTGCAGGATGGCTAGCTCCTTCTTTCTCTGTGTCAGAACCAATGACAGGAATACGAAGGCTGAAGCCACTGAAGCCATAGATGCGACTACGAATTGAAGACTAAGGAGTCCCTGTGTACCGAAAATAAGACCCCCATTTCTCTCGACTTCGGAATGCGCACTGTTCCAATCGGATACAACCGAGACACCTTGGATATTGACCAGCTCCGCGCTGAGCCGCTCAAGTGCGTCTTTACAATCAGCATTCGATTGGTCGCAGACTTCGAAGAACCAACGAGGCGAGGTGTGACCATCGACGGTTGCATTCCCCGCAAGTGTTCTGTATGTCGATTCGCCCATTAAAACGGCCTGTGTGGACTCTGCTCCAGTCATACCAGGCACCCACTCATGCGTTCCGATATACTGGAGGTTTGCTGAGGTGTATGTGATTGATACATCGACCCCACTGCCTGTAAATATGGGTGTGAATGTTGGAAAGAATATTTCTACAGACCCACTCTCAATCTCGAAGAAGTCTAGGGCACTTTCCCCTATAGTGACCGTGTTGCCGCCATAACTGCCCCAGGGAGCAGCTTGTTCGTCCCAAATCAGAGTATCTTCGTGGCCATCGAACAACACAAGTGCGGGCACTAGCCCCCCACCCTCTTTTGCAGCGACGAAAGTAGATCCCACGGAAATCATTGAGTCTACATTGTCGATCGCATCAGCCCCTAAATTTTCAATCGCAGATTCTACTCGCTGACGAGCGACGTCCTCAGAGACTGGACCATCGAATTGGACCTGGATGTCTGCCCCTACCTGAGCAGAGGCCGTTCTCTCATCCACAAGGGTGCCAGTGTACCCCTGAACCGCGGCTAATGTAACGATTGATAGGGTCAAAAGTAGGATCACGGCAAGGCGGTTAACAGATTCATTCGACCCCGATGATCTGAGTCCTCTCCGAATATCTGCTACAGCCTTCGACCATCCCACGATTTTGAGCACTATGCGCGGTGCTGCACCGCCAATTCGTCCGAGAACAAGAGCTCCGCCTATCCATAAGGCGAATGGGCCGAGTAGGGCGATCAAGGAGTCAACGAAAAAGCCGGTTATGATTCCACGTTCGCCGAATGGGCCCCAGCCCCCTGAGGTCTCTATGTAGCTCTCCACTGTAGCAATTATGCCGATAAAGAAAGCTAGTATGTGCAACCAGGTCCTTGGTTTCTTTACTCCCTTTACCTTGCGGACCCCTTCATCGATTTCCATCTCGAGGAAGTCCTTGGTCCGAGCCCTTGCAACCAGATACGCAATCCCCACCGTGAGAAGGAAAACTGCGATAGTGTAGCCAACTCCTAGAGTGGGATTGAGATCTATGTCTCCCTTCTCGAAGGACATGAAACCGACTGCATCCAGAATGAGGGGGACTGAAAGTAATGCAACGATGTATCCAAGAAGCCAACCTGCGATTGAGATGGCGGTCATCTCTCTCAGAACCATCCCTCTCAAACCGCGCTCGGTTCCTCCAATCACTCTGTGAATGGATATCTCCCTCTTGCGCTGCTCCAAGGATAGTACCAGCCCATAGATGAGCACTGCGAAGGAGAGTATGACTATGGGAATCATCAAGATGTAGTCGAAAACTTGGACAAGCCCAAGGAATATTCTGAAGAACACTAGTGAGCCGGCAATTAGATCATTGTATCTGATCTCAATTTCCCCGTCTGGCCCATATCCTTCTCCCTCGAATTCTTTCTTGTTATCTTCAAGCCAATCGGCCGCATCATCTGTGGAAGACGTCGGGAGGAGGCTTCTATCTATGGCGACTCCAAGATAGCCATGATCGTTGGCCATCAATACACTCTTGTCCGATTCTGAAAGTGCCATATCGCCTACGATTACTGGGTTGAAGAGTAGCGTAGGATTGGTAAATGGCCATTCCTCATAGACGCCGACTATTGTCAGATTTCTGAGCGACATTGTCACGCTGCAGAACTGATAGCCGCCCGAATCTATGACTCTAGTGACCACCTCGCCCTCGCAATCCGTAAGTTCGCTTCCACTCGGTTGTGAGTCTGTTACATATGTGAGATTGAGATATGTGATTGTGTCATTGACCATCACCTCCGCCTGGCTAGCTATCTTACTGGGGAGTATGACCGGGTTTATTCCTGGTTGGACTGATTCAGGCCATGAGCCGTAAAGTATCCGATCGGAGTATCTGTTAGCTAGCTCTCCATCGAAATGTGCTGAGTCGACGATTCTAAGAATGCGGCCTCCATTTATGGATGGGCCGTTCTCTAGCGCCTCCGGGTAATCCCATGAGACACCGTCCCAGTTTCCAGTTGGGCCAGCAGCATCGACGGCATTCAAGGGCTGCGGTATGGCGAAGGCACTGTCGAAGAATCCGCTGAGACGTATTCCCTGCCGTCCGAAAACCAAGCCACAATCGATTATCTCCTCCCTATCCAAAAGTTCATCGCACACTGCAGACCATTCAGCCGAATCATTCGTTCTGGTCGTCCAATCAGATTCGCTGTTGAAGTCGACTTTCGCATCGTAGACTTCGTCAGAAAGTCCTCTCTGGAGAGCACTCTGTGAGAGGCCGACTCCGTAGGCAAAAACAGTGGTTATCACAAGGGATGCCAAGAATACGCCTGCGAATACTGCAAGCCCTCTTTCTCTACCCCTCCATGCACTGCGGATTGCTGTGGAGAGATCAGATGGAATATCAGATAATTTATCCATCATGGATTGGTCGTCGAGTTTCTTCATACTCATGATTCGACCCCCGCATCTTCGCCCCATGCAGACCTTATATCGGAGCTTGCAGTGACGCCATCCCTCATCAGAAGCATCCGATCTGCCTTTGATGCCAGGAGTGGATCATGAGTTACCATCAACACAGAAATTGGATCATCGGGATCGGAACATAGCTCCTTGAATAATTCGATTACTGATTCCCCCGCTTTCACATCGAGATTGCCCGTTGGTTCATCGGCGAGCAGCAGTGGCCTAGATCCTGCGATGGCCCGCGCGACGGCAACACGCTGCTGTTGTCCGCCAGATAGTTCATTGGGCATGAATCTCATTCTCTCGGAGAGGTCCACTCTTTCCATGGCCGATATGGCTCTCTGCTCTGCAACTTCAGAACTCATGCCTGCTAGTTCAAGCGATAGTATGACATTCTCCAAAGACGTAATGTGGTCAAGAAGATGGAAATCCTGGAAAATCCAGCCCACGCCCTTTCTTCTAACTTCGATGACTTGATTCGGGGATTTCGTACCATACTTCATCGGAGGATCGGCATTAATCTTGATACTNCCNGAGTCACCCTTCAAGAGNCCNCCGATNATGTTCAGAAGTGTTGACTTGCCNCAACCAGAGGGGCCCATCAAGGCAACTAATTCCCCCTTTTTCATAGAAAGATCNACGCCTTTCAACACNTCAAGCCTACTNGAGCCNGCGCCGAATCCCTTCTTCAGACTCGACACCTCTAGGAGCATANCATTACNNCGNGNAACGAACCGTTATGATTCTTCGTCTNGTGTGACCTTGGTTGATTATGCATATGTTCCNTGGACTATCATGGATACGATTGAAGACATAGGGCGGCGTCCTNTGGATGTGANTGGNCGTCTCAACATACTCTTGGTCCATGTCTGGTTCTGGCCACATGTCGGGGGAGGAGACAGGCACGTCGAGTTACTCGGTAGGGAACTTGTCGCAAAAGGACACAAGGTCACAGTTTGGTGCGCGGATGTTCCTGAGCATAATGAGAAGGAGTTCTCCAGGCATGGAATTTCTGTGGTNCGTATTCCTGCGACNACGGTACTTGGAGGGGTCGANCCGGTTGTTTCCNTAAGGAATCTCGACATGTCTGATTTTGATATAGTACATCTTCACGATACGCTGCCCATACTAATCAGGAAAACNGCTCTTAAGGCTTCTAAGATGGGGATTCCCATNGTCACAACATATCATAATGACTACGTGAAATCAACATTTATTGGCAGACTGATCAAAAGAATAAGATGGTCTTTTCAAGGCAAAAGGACGCTCTCTTCTTCTGAGATAATCATTGCATTGAGACCCTACTTCGGAGACCTGCTTAGATCGAAGGGTGCAAGNGGTGAAATCANGATAATCCCGACTGGATTTGAGCCTCCTCAGGATGCTCGTAAACGTCCAGAAGGNGCTCCGGAAGGGCCGTTCTTGCTCTATCTTTCACGCCTGACCGAACAGAAGGGTGTTGACATTCTACTCGATGCGTGGGGTTCTATNGACGATAGCGAGCGCAATGGGCTTGCAATGGTAGTTGCAGGAACTGGGCCCCTGGAGCAGGATGTGATTGATGCTTCTAATTCACCTTCTGAATCTGGTCTTTATCACTTAGGGCTCGTTGACGAGGAGGAGAAATCATGGCTGCTGGAAAATGCATCGGGCCTTGTGCTTCCTTCGCGATTTGAAGGGCTGCCTGCAGTATTGCTAGAAGGGGCATGGGCTGGACTTCCGGTTGCTATGGCGGATGTTAACGGATTGGGAGATTTTGTCAAAGAGGGGGGTTTCGGAATTACATTTCAACCGGATAGTGTGATGCAATGTAAAATTGCAATGTTACGCCTATCTCTGGCTGAAGATAAACAGAGGAATTCATGGTCAAAGAATGGTCGGAATTTCGCAGAAATGTACCTCTGGCCCAAGGTAGCTGACGAGATTGAAGCGGNATACNATGATGCTGTAANCAAATGATTTTCGATAAAAGTTTGATCNGATATGCTCCGGAAGCGACAATAAGTATCCGCTAGAGGGAGAGGCATGCAGACTCGACTGGCAGTCGGGGCGGAAAGCAAACCAAGCCTACTGGTGGCTAAGGGGTGTTTCGAACCGATGGGTGGCGCCGAGCGTGATCTCATCAGAGTNATTCCAGCCCTGTGTGAGCGTTTTATCGTCACAGTCGCCACACTAAGGCCTTCCGAGGAGCTTGAAAGNATATGCTCCGATCTCAGTATCGATCTCCTTCAGCCGGAGGAACCGTGGATAGTGCCNCGNGGAGTATTGAATGAAATCTTACATAGGAAGCAAAGAGGATCATTTCAGCANTGGGCTTCAATTCCGGGCATAAANGAAAGAATATCCGATGTAGACGGAGTCCATCTTGTCAGCGGAGATGGCTCGCTGGGNATACTACGCCTTATCGATTCGTCTAAATCCANACATGTTCACTACCTGGAGCCTGATCGTGGTTTGTACGAAGATGTGCTTCATCTTGATGTCAGAGGTCGNCCTAAAAGACCGCTTTTCCTTACTCGTATCGCACTTTCTTTTGCTAAATTCTCTGATAGAAGAATGGTGAAGAAGATGGNTTCCTCACCCAANGTTGTTATTTCTGCTAACTCGACATATAGTGCTGAGAAGTTTCTCTCTACCTATGGGTTTGAAGCAGGCGTCATTCGCCCCAATGTGTCTTCCAAAGAATTCGCCAAGAAGGAGACGGACAGAGAGGAAGGGGCGTGGAAAGAGGTGGAGGACCTTCCCGAGCCCCCCTGGGTGGTTACCATAGGCGGTTTCAATTGGGCGAAGGGCATTTGGGAATGTATCTCCATGTTGAAAGGTTCAGAAGTTGGGCTAGCCATTATTGGAAGGGGTTCGGATGAAGACCTCTATGCTTTGAGAGAACATGCCAAAAGTTGCGAAGTGGAACTATGGGCCTTCAGCGANCTTGATTTAAGTCAGTTAATTGCTACTATGAGAAGATCNCGTGCCGTCATTTCCATGGCCCATGGCGAGCCTTTTGGCCTCACTGCCATCGAAGCGCTATCTATTGGGGTTCCTGCATTGTTCGTGGATGAAGGTGGTTTTAGAGACTCGATTGTGGATGGGGTTTGTGGNAGGCTCTTGCCCNGGGATGATGCAATGGCGTGGCATCTAGCGATTGAAGAGGCGGGNGATCCCGAGGTAGNCGATCGATGGNAATTGGCTGGAAGAGCAAGAATTNCAGAGTTGAAATTAGATCCTCAATCTCAAGCTGACTTTATCGGCGAAGCGATCTTTCCGGATAGATCCCCTCTCCAACTAGAAGAAGAATGAGTCAAATCAAGAATTACTAAGCTTAGACTCAACCCAGTACTTTGAGAAGTCTGAGGAAACCCAGAAAGACGATTGAGGCTAAGAGCCACATCATAGCATCCCCGATTTTCGAATGTATATTTCTCTGAGGGGTNTTGTGGTAGTCTTCTGACTTTGAGGATGTCATCAACCTTCCAGTCTTACTCATTGATATTGTCGCAATTAGGAGTAGGACGCCCAGCCAACCATGCAGGCTTACCAATTCGGAAAATGGTACGTCCATCACAATGCCCCGGTAAATCTCAGCTNCAATGGCGAGGANGATCACGGTTGNAACGATTGACGGGGCCTTCCTACCCATGGCCTGATGCTTATTCAGAATCTCGTCTTTCTGTTNGGCNGACATTGTGGACGTATTCGATTTTCTNCGAATGGATTTTATCGCNCTCCACTGCTTGTACAGGAAATAGGCTGCGGCCATTCCAGCCAACGGGTGCGCTAGNATGACTAATGCGTCGANCAGACCCACGCCCATGTGATCCGGGAACAATAGTTTCTCCTAAGTATTGTCAATTATCGAGAAGGGTCTCAGCGACTGGTTCATGAGATACCCATGGGACGGGCGNTCATGCATCCAATCGAACGTATCGCCGTAGTGGGGGCGGGCAACATGGGTTCNGGCATAGCTCAAAAATCTGCTCAGGAGGGATTCATGGTTCAGATGATCGACAGAGAAAAGGAGTTTGTTGATAGGGGGATCATGACGATCGAGGGTTTCCTCGATGAGGCGGTCGAGAGAAGGATTCTCAGTGATTCTGATTCTAAAAGTACGCTCTCAAGGGTTTCTGGCGCTGTGGGCGTGAATTCGATAGATGAGGAGGCGGATTTAGTCATAGAGGCAGTTTTCGAAGATTTGGAAGTTAAAAGATCGGTATTGCAAGGTCTTTCGTCATCCTGCAGTGAAAAGACGATCATAGCAACGAATACCTCGTCATTATCAGTAGAGCAGCTTTCCTTAATGTCGGATCGTCCCGATCGCTTCATCGGATTGCACTTCTTCTATCATCCAGCAAAGAATAGGCTAGTCGAAGTCATACCCTCTTCATCAACTTCTGATTCCTCGATCAAAGCCGTAGTACAATATTGCAGGGCAATGGGGAAAGTTGTGATAGTTTGCAAAGACAGGCCTGGATTCGTTGTTAATCGATTCTTCGTACCATGGTTGAACGAAGCATGCATCCTGTATGAGGATGGTATCGGGACACCTGCTCAGATAGATGCAATCGCCAGAGACTCCTTCGGGATAGGTATGGGGCCATTTGCCCTTATGAATCTCACAGGCCCATCAATAGCCCTCCATTCAACGGACTACTTGGCTACACAGCTAGATACNGNTCGCTTCACTGGTGCAGACTGTCTGCGTAAACTGGTAGAAGAAGGCAGGGAATGGGACCTCTCAGGATCCGAGGNATGCGAACAGGAATCCTCAGAAGTGATTAGAAGGCGCTTATTCGGAACTGTATTCTGCGTATCTTCCCAGATTGTCGAAGAAGAGATATGCTCGATGGAAGATGTCGATAGAGGGGCTAAAGTAGGANTGAGATGGGCAAAGGGTCCTTTTGAAATGGCAAATTCGATGGGGGTTGATTTAGCCTCAAAACTAGCATCTGAATACGCTTCATTGGCTTCAATGGAATCTCCACCATTACTGATCAAACAGGGCTCTGAGCCATTCAAATTCGATTTCTTTGACTTGAATCTTGATGGTGAAATTGCAACAATAACATTCAATCGCCCAGAAGCNATGAATGCACTGAACGTAGAAGTNATGGCCCAACTCGGGGAAATATGGGATAACATAGAATCTAATGATTCAATCAAAACGGCAGTTTTCAGAGGTGCTGGAAAGGCATTCGTGGCAGGTGCAGACATCAAGTTCTTTGTCGATAGGATTGAATCGAATCGAATTCATGAGATACAGGAATTCACAGAAGAAGGGCATCGCATCTTGAATAATATCCAATCATCCAGACTGACCACTATAGCAGTGATTTCTGGTCTGGCTNTAGGAGGGGGGTTGGAACTTGCTCTTTGCTGCGATCATCGAATTGGGGTCCCGAAGACGATGCTTCGCTTCCCTGAAACTGGAATAGGGATTTATCCAGGACTTGGAGGAACGCAACGTGCAGTGCAAATCGCTGGTGCNGAATGTGCTAGATATGCCATAATAGCAGGTAACTGGATGAGTTCAGAAGACGCTTTNTCCATGGGCTATCTTACAGAAGTTGTTGCATTTTCTGATATAGAAAAAGCAGTGATGAACGCCTCTGATGGGACTACTGAACCATACGGCTACCCCTACTCGCCGAGATTGGGTGAATCGGAAAAGATAGGAAATATTCTNTCATNGTACACTCGAGAGGGCATGGAGTCGATGATATCAGGTTCNTTTGATATGAGCAATCATTTCTTGAGCAGGCAGGCTAAACTGATTTCGAGGAACGCCCCAATAGCCATCCAGATGGCTACGGATCTAATCGAAATCGCAGATAGATCGAGAGANGATCGTGGAATTGGCCTACAAGCAGAATTGGATGGACTAGATGCAATCTTCTCGACCAATGATGCGCTCAAGGGCTTGAAATCTGTCCTGGAGGGCTCGAGGGTTTCTTTCGATGGTGCCTAGTACTTTCTTCTTGGGCTTTGAACCCAAGCGGGTGCTCTGTATTCTGCAATAGCGCGAACAACAAGATCGATTATTTCCTTCCGACTCAAATCATCATCTCCTGTNGAATAGAGAAATTGCCATCACCAGTAGAGACGACTTCTTCTCACTCAGGTTCTCAATCTCGATTGCTTCTTCTGCCCAACTCTCTAGCCATTTATCCATATTAACTTCCTCCATACAACTTGGTGTTATTTCAACACCGTCTCAGATCATACCTATATGAATGATGAAGTTTGCATGTCAACACCGAGGTTTTGTTTATACACTAGATGATTTTTNGCGCACCATGGACCGNAACTTNAAGCCTAAGAAGATGGAGAAAAACGATATTGCCAAGATCTTGGAATTCATTGAAGATGTAAAAACGACAGGAGGGATGATTCGTAATAAATTCGAAGAATATGCAGATCCCCTGACGTCTATTGAATGGGAAGTCGATGCAGCCGTTGAGTGCTTCGATATATTTAGCTCAAGNTGGACGATTGAAATTCTTGCTGCTCTGTATATTGCTGGTGATCGCCGATTTAATGAAATGCGTACTCTATTGAGAGGNATCAGTAGCAGAACGCTCTCTGACAAATTGAGTGCCTGTCAAAAGAATGGTCTTGTTGATCGGGTAGTGGAAGAAGGTCCACCCATAAGAGTGACATATCGACTTACAGAACATGGGAAGACATGCGGTAGACTGCTAGGTGTCCTCATAGCCTATATGAAAATCGAGAAGGGACTTGTAAGGGGTGTTTAGCATGATGCTGGAACCCGTTTCATTCATACGTTGTTCAGGTATGAAGNGCTCATGGCATTGATTCACAANATGGTTCAACCAGGATGGTCTGGTCGATTCATGTCCATAGCAATGGGAATTATTGGTATTCCCGTTGCGGGGATCCAGGGGATTCTCAAAGGATCTCCTGAACATGGATGGGGGCATCCACTCAGAAATAGGATCATGATTACTCTGGACCGGAGCCCNGGCATACATTTCAGAGAGCTTCAGAGAAGGCTTGGAGTTGCAAATGGAACGCTTCGTCATCGGTTGCACAGGATGGAGAGTGANGGAGAGATATTTGTTCAGAGAACCAATGGCCGGGTCTGCTATTACGCGGGNCCTCCTGCTCAATTAGAAATTCTAGATGGCATCANAATAACCAGTGACGCCAGAGCTTCATCCATATTNCCCGTAGGTCTCTCCGATCTTCAAAGAAAGATCGTNNGTCGTTTNGTGGAAAGAGATTCATTCAGGAGTCAGGCCGATCTGGCTAGATCTCTCGGCAGATCTCGTTCTGCCGTAAACAGCGCTGTGATGGTCCTCAGAAATAGAGGCATAATCCAAGAGGATGTGATAAAACTCGAGAGTCATCTATCTTGCCTTTCAAATCCCACAGTCGACTATGGTTGGGTCGATATGCAAAGCAGAGTCGGTTTCCGAGGGTGAATAGTGCTCTTTGATTGGCAACACTGATGGGCCGTTAGTTTGAGTCCGCTACGTGCTTAGAGTTCGGTTTGTCGAGAGCGCTCTTCCTGCGGGAAGCCGCGATAAGAGCATCCTTCTAGCATGGATACTGGATAGCATGGCCCTAATTAGGTCCAGGGGTGAGGGGAATAGCATAGCCGATGAACAGGGCGGAATGCATTCGATTGTGAGTAAATGCTTCATGTCGGATCTGAGAAAGGGATGGACAAGTGCGGAGATTGCGGAGGTTACTGGAATCTCATCAACCGGCATCCACCATCAGTTAGTGAAAATTAGAGAATCGGGTCTTGTCTCTGATGTCAGGGGCGGTGAGGGTAAGAAGTACATGTTGAGAGGCGGTAGCTTCAGTACAGCAATAGAACTCATTTCAGCCAATGCAACGACTATAGCAAAGCAAAGACTGTCTCTCTTGTACGATAGAGTCATGAATAGCCCAGCAAGGATGGTAGTTTCTGCAGAAGAAGAGTCTCTCCCATTCAAGATAGACATCGTAGAACTTGGCCCATCCTCTGAAAAGGATGTTTTAGAGGAGTTAGTGACGGATTTTGGCTTTGGGGGTGACAGACCTAGAGCAAACGACTCCCTTCATTCAGATGTGATGAGTATACTGGTTTCTTCCGATCGTCCTGTAGAGCTTTCTCTACTCATGGAACGATCGGGGGGGAGTCGCGCCAGAGTTGGCCGGATTCTAGAAAGAATGCGATCTGCAGGGATGGTGGAGCGAGCAGTTGTCGAAGCACGTATACCGATAGATGTGTTCGGGAGTTTGAGTCGTCAATATCGTGCTAGAGGCAGCGATTGGTTGATTGGAAGAGGGGGGCTTGGTCGTCTTCCAAATGACATATGTAAATCGCTGATAAATAGTCTTGAAAAAGAGGTCTTGACCATT
This sequence comes from Methanobacteriota archaeon, assembly GCA_002712645.1. Lineage (GTDB taxonomy): Archaea > Thermoplasmatota > Poseidoniia > Poseidoniales > Thalassarchaeaceae > MGIIb-N1. The sequence continues at coordinate 34,899 of PAUH01000032.1, read as the reverse complement.
GAAGAAGTATCCAATTCCCTTGAAGAGATACCTCTTCTTGATCAAAGGGTGCTGCTCAACACAATTGGCGGACGCGCGCCTCTTGGATATCGATTAACGGGTGCAACGGGAGGGGAGGTAGTGGCATCAGTACTTCGCGGACTCGAGCGTACATTATCCAGAATATCGTCTGTAGCAGAGCGTTTAGATTCCTTACTCGAATGAGTCCTTTATGCGACAATTGCATCTTCTTCCAGTTCTCGCAGATATTCAGACACCATTTCTCCGAGATCTTCAGGGTTATGGGCCTTATGAAGAGCGACTCTCATGGATGATGCTCCTGGCAAGCCCTTGGTGAATGATACTGCATGCCTCTTGGAATTCTTACTTCCTTTGACACCGTATACTTCAGAGCAAATTTGCAGATATCGTTCCCAACACCAACGTCTTGCAACTACCGCATCATCGCTATGCCATGGAGGATTTTCATCGGTCCACCCAAGATCTCGCTTTATTTCATGAAATACCATTGGACGTCCTATAGCGGCCCTTCCTATCATGAGCCCTGCTGCTCCAGTGGACTCTAAGCAATCAACTGCAGTTCTTGAGTCTATTACGTCTCCATTCGCAATGACCGGAATTGAAACTGAATCAACAATCTGACGAATTGAGGACCAATCTGCTATTCCAGAATATCTCTGTCTCAAGGTTCTCCCATGCACACAAACACGAATCACTCCCTCGTCTTCCAATCTCTTCGATATCTCGAGAGCAGTGTCTGGGCCAGACCCCGTTCCAAGCCTCATCTTGACGGAAATAGGAATATCGGATGCTTCTATACAAGACCTAACTAGATGTACAACTCGGTCAGGATCCTTCAATAGAGCCGCTCCTGCATTATTCCTGCATACCTTGGGCGCCGGGCATCCGAAGTTAATGTCAATAACATCCGCGCGATCTTGAAGCATCCTAACCGTGGAAACCATCTCATTTTCATCGCCACCGAATATCTGAGGTATAAATGGGTGCTCTCTTGGGTGGCTATCCATTTTCAACCACGATTTTGCTTCTCTTCTCGACAGACCAGAGGCCGCAGTGAACTCGGTCATAGTGAAATCAGCACCACACTCGCTTGCCAGGAGCCTGTATGCCAGATCAGTTACTCCAGCCATAGGGGCAAGGAAGAGAGGCACTGGACCTGTTGGCATGCCCCATTCGCCGGGAGCGCCATATTTCACGATGACTCGGCAATATGAGCTAGTTTCTCGGATATTAGCTCTGAGAGCGATAACACGGAACCGCTACATTCTTTCAATTCATCATCTGAAGCAATAGTTAGGAATCCAGAGTCGATCTTTGCAACTAAAATGGGGGTATTCCCATCGGTGTATGAAATCAGATCATCTGGACGCTCATTTAGATGAACGAGATGAAAGGGTATGTCGAGTTTGTTCCTAAGTTGTTTCATATCCGACTTTTCCCATGCAATTTTGTGAGTTATGTCGCAGAGTGAGCAATGTTGGCCCCTAAATAAGGCTCCTGCGACGTATTTTATCTCCCCAATTAAGCCACCATCGGCATGATAGACACCCCATATTGATTCTACAGACATACACATCTGTTGTCGATGCAACTTATGGATGACTGTAAACAGCCGTAACTAGAACGTCGATTCCCAATCATCAACGTCTTGTGAGCGCTCCCAATCTGCATAAGTAGCCTCGCCGCGTTGAACGAGCGTTTCCCTGGCAAGCAACCAGTACACCAATGAGAGTGATCTTCGACCCTTGTTATTTGCTGGTAAGGCAAGATCTACATTCCTCAATGTGTTGTTTGCATCGCATATTCCAATTACGGGTATTCCAGAACTGATTGCCTCGTTGAGTGCTTGTGAATCGGCGGACGGATCAGTGACCATAAGAACCTCAGGCTCGATGTATGAGCTAAGTCTTGGATTGGTAAGCGTACCTGGGATGAATCTGCCGACTATTCTCTTAGCACCTATGGCCTGGGCGAATTTTCGAGCAGGGCGCTGTCCGTACTGGCGTGCACTGACTACAAGTACTCTGGAAGGATCATATCTGTTGAGAAATGATGCCACTACACGTATGCGCTCATCGGTCTTCTCTATGTCAATCAGATGGAGGCCTGTACCGTCCTGTCTGTCGGTATCGAGGAAGCGGTTCATGTCAGCAGACTTCTGATTTGTGCCTATGTGAACCGCATGAGTTCTGTACATGTCGAAGGGTACGAGCGGGGCTACTTGTTCCGTCATCATGATGCCTCGGCAACGCGGCCACCTAACGGGCGTTCATAAGCGCTCCGTAGACGTATGAGGGAAGAGTTGTACGATTAATCCAGTTCTGACTGGAAAGTACAATCATCAGACTCATGAATTTCAGCGAACCTGATACATGGCTTTGTGATAGTGACGAAGACATCAAAATGATCCTTAGCAGTGAGTTGCTCTATGCCGGGCTCCCACCCGTATCCTCTTGCATCTACTTCTAGGGTCCATACTCCCTCGCTGAATTCCATACCAGAATAGTCCCACCTCTCAAGTGGGTGATCCTGGGTTACTCGTATCTCCCAGAAGGGGTCGCCGCCTGCTGACTTCGATCCCGGAGCCCATAGTTTTGCATCGACATATCGAATTAGGTTTGTCTCATTTCCTATAAGGCTCTCAAATGTCTCAGAAAGAGGCATCTGAGCACGGAAAGATATGGACATACTTTGGACGCTTGGGTCTATTTCCATGGTACTTTCATTGTAATAATCGGTTGAGTCGAAACCTGTTGAGGTGAATGTGTGATCAAAACCAATTGATTCTTCTCGAAGTATTGTTTCGGGAGGATCTCGCATGTCCTCCATCATTTCACGTTGGAGTACTAATCCAAGACATCCTGAGAATACTCCTGCCGCTACGATGAGGGTTGTGATCGCTATCGCGGAGGCGCGCATCGAAGATTGAGAGTTGTCGATTTGATTTCAACGGAGCGGTCATCTGGGAGGTTTGCTTCCATTCCAAGCATTGAATTGTGCTACCCGAGAGGAAGTAGCGCCTCGATGACGACAAGAGGGTCAACTGAGCTACGGCTTTGACGTGCCCTGTGAGTGCCGAGAGGCATCAATATTCATCCTTGTCATCACCTCTGACAAACAATGGGATTCCACGTTCCCTGGCTTTTCCCACCTGATAAACCATGAATGCTATGAAGGAGAGTATGATAAGTTCTAAGCCAAAGAAGGTCAGGCGGAATTTTTCTTCAGTTGGCGCGCTCAGTCCTGTATTCGGCACCTCTGGAACAGGTTGGACGTCTTCATTTGGCAGTACTGTGATCGTTCCAACCATGCCTAGTTGTTCATGTGGCTCGCACACGAACTCATATGTGCCGTTTGTGCCTATCTCGAAGACAAACCTATAATCCACATTTCGAGATGGTTCCCCGCTATCAAAAATTCCATCCGAAGCAACAGCATTGTGAGGCAACAACTCACCAGACCAGAAAAATCTCACCGCTTGTCCCTCCTCGATGGTGACATCTGAGGGGCTGAATTGTAGATTTGTACTGTCGACGCCGATAATCACGTCATCATCCTGAGCAGTGACTGGCATGGTAGAGAAAAGCAGGGAGACAAAAACGGTCAAAACCACGAATTGCTGTCTCATACACTTACGAGAAGGAGCTGCCACTTAGATTGGTGTTATTCTTCTTCATCGATCTTTCGAGGTTCGTGTACTTCACGGAATACCACTACCCCGACACCGAGATGTTCCCTGAGTGTCCTAACCAAACTAAACTTAGCATATGGCCAGTTCTGGTCGTATGCGATGGATTCAGGCAACGTGATTGTTACATCGTCCTTCTCAAATTTGACCTCAAAGTCATCTTTGCCCGTATTCATCTCGAGTAAAGTCTGGACTCTCGCCTTCTTCTGCTTCACAACTTTGACGATTGAATATGTATATCGAAGCTTGACTCCCGCAAGAGGATGGTTGTAGTCAATCCGTGCACGGCCGGCGCGGGCCATTTGTAGAACCCCGGATCTTCCATTGATTTCGACTTGTGAACCTATGGCCAGAGTATCTGGGTCGCGGACACTTCGCATCAAGACATTCATCCCAACTGTCTCAACAAGATTGCCATCACGATCCCCATAAGCGTTCTCTGGTTCAATATCAAAGGTATATTCTTCTTTCTCCTTTGCACTCTCAAGATGCTCTTCGAAGCCTTTGATGAGTCTGCCATCCCCAATGACGGTGATCATTGGTTTGTACGTTCGACGCTCGTCGTGTATTTCATGCTCCTTGGCAACATCTTCTCTTGTGGTCTCTAGCAGCGATTCAGTATCTGCATTGTATAGATCGTAATCGATGTGAACGATGGTTCCCTTCTTCATTCTGGGCCCTCCAGTGGGCCCGGCGACCTGCTGGCCCCTTTTCATTCAGTCGGTTGATGGGGTCCGTCTGGAATCGTGACTTGATAGGGCTAGAGACCCTCCGATAAGCAATAAAATCCAACCAACCCAGACCATATGACTCCCTCGTAGGTCGTATACAGTTACCCCCACTCGATCAATATTCTCGATTTCTCCGAACATTAGCTCATTTAGTGCTCGGCTAGCCTGTGCAACGTCGAGTATGAACATCAAATCCCCCTGAACCTGTGAGATTCGATCGATTTCAGATCTTGTGAGAATTTCTCCGGAAGGGGTATCAAATCGTAATATGCCAGGCCTTGCTGACTCGACATAATTGCCATCCGCATCATAAATCTCTATCTGGAACTCTACGAATCCATCAGCAATTGAGTACTCATATGCTGAATCTTCAGAATCTATGGCGTTTACTCCTGTGAATGTAAGAGTGTAACCTGCATGCTCGACAGGTTGGTCTCGAACTAAGGTTACCAAATGAGAAGGGTCTGTTCTATCAACTAGAGTAGTTGTCAGGACGTGGCCAAGAAGCAAAATCAGTATACCCACGTGAGCTATGCTGGAACCCACTTTACGTCGATTTGGGATGCTCCATCTAGCGGGGTACAAACGCTCACTAGAAGAGATGGATGTACGTATTGACTTCCACATCTCAATCAAAGTAGGCGGCAATGCGATCACCAAACAGGCCAGTATAGTACCAGCAACTTGTCCTCTTGTAAGACTCTCAGTGAAATTCCGATCGGGATCCCCCGGTAGACTGAGGCCATTTGCCATAGCACCTATCGCCAGCGAGATTGCCAGCGTCCCAATTACTGCGAATACGCCTACTCTGCCATCATTACCCTTGCCCCACGAATATACTGTGAGTGAAAGTGCAAGGATGATTAAAATTGGAGCGCCGAATACCTCGTGTGCCTCAAGACTTGTCCCATCTATTTCTGCTGTAAGCAGCATCCAAGTTAAACCAAGATATGCTATTGCACCAAACCATGGAGACGCTCTAGAAATTCGATTTTGATTACTGGCATTAAAGATGGGTTCTAGTAGAGATTCAGGCTCATCGTCAGGAGGGGCAAGTACCCACGGCACCAGGAAAATTGCCATCCCTGAAACTGCCAGAGGGAGAGATGCCGCCCATGACCAACTTGCAAACAGATACAGTGCAACGCCAGAAAAAATCCATACGATGGAAATTTCTTCTGAGTCGCCCTCTACAATGAGGATCATGAGAGCAAGGCCCACTACTAACACAAGTGTTGATCCAGTCAATACCCCGACGATTAATGTGGCAAGAAGTAAACTTGCGGTCAATGTAGGGGATTGCTTCCTCATTGAAATCCTGCCCATCTTCTGAAGCATCCTTGATTGCACTTTGAGGAGATGCCCCATCAAAGCTAATCCAAGCGCCACAATTATGATCAGATATGTTATCACCTCTATACCAGCAGCACCCTCTCCAGCCAAGGAAATTATCCTTAGATAGGGATCCGAGGATTCCGACCCTGCACCATCTGCTGCAAAAGAATGCACTGAAGACCAAACGCCATTTGCACGTGTAACAAGTGTAGAGTGGATTGCTAGCGCGCCGACACCTATCATGACTGCAGGACTGGCTTTACGTGCCTTTACAGAAGCCTGACTTCGAGCATGTAGAACGGCGACCAAGCATACCCAAGGCAAGAAAGACGCTGTTTCAACAGGGTCCCATGCCCAATAGCCCCCCCAATCGAGCACCGTATATGCCCACAAACCTCCAAGACCGATGCCTGCAGTTCCAACTACAAATGCTGCTCTGGCCCATGGGAGAATTTCGTCATGTAGAGAGAGCTCGTCACGATCTTCCAACAATCCTGAAACAGATATGATTGCGGGTATCAAGCACAAGGTGTAGAATGCAAAGATGACTGGCGGGTGTATTACCATCAAATCAGTCTGAAGTAATGGATTGAGATAGTTGCTAAAACCTGAGGAGGGGGCAAATGGGTCCAGAAGCATGGAAATACAAAGCAGGATTCCGTTAAGTCCGACCACCATTCTCAAGGAATTTTGTTCATTTGGGCTTGTTTTGGACAGGATTAGTGAGCCCATAGCCAACCATGTGCACCACATCAAGAGTGGTCCAGAGCGTCCGCCCCACACTGCAGATATTCTGTAAAGAAAGGGGAGTTCTTCGCCACCGAATCTCGATACCAGGTCGAGAGATTCCCAATTCCATATGAATGCAATAACTATCAGAGTGAATGGCAGTGACTGGATAGTGACCAGAATCGACAGGGGTAGACGCCTAGATATCTTCGATGATGAAGCCCAAATCAACGATATTATTGACGCTGTCAGAAGTATCAAACGCCCAGATAAAGGAAGCACGTGCTTACCATCCGTAGTACTTGGCCCTACTATATCCGAAAGCGAGCATTGCAGATACTATTCTCTTGGAATACAGGGATGGTCTCCTAAATAGTACGCGAAGTCCGACCATCGCCTTGCCTGAAGCGCCCATATCGGACATCTCATCGGGGAAGCAAGTGGCCATCACAGACATCTCTTCATCGGATAATTGGAAGAGTGCATTCTTCCCCCTCAGAATTTTATCATACGGGGGGAACTCTGCCTTCCATGAGCGTGTGTATGCAGACATCATTTCAGAACTCAGATCTGATTTAGATATCGCCATCGCAGCGGTTTCGGCTGCAAAAACAGCAGATTTCAGAGCGAGATGCGAGCCACCTTCGAATAGGGGTGAGGTAAATCCGGCGGCATCGCCGACGAGCATCAAACCATCATGATGAGTGTTTTCGAATGGTCCAGAGATTGGTATGGTGCCACCAAAAGCAGGATTGCCCTTCTCTTTCCAAGGGGGTAGTTTTTGTTCGAGGCCCTTGAAATGAGTGTCTTCGATAAACTCGTCCAAGGCCTTCTTGGCTCTCGGTCTGTCTTCAGTCACAAGACCAACGTTGGCTCTTCCATCGCATTTTGGGATCATCCAAAGATATCCTTTCTCAGCGTATTTTGGCCAAATGTAGAAGTCTAGATACCCGTCTGTGGGGACGTTTGTTAATTCGTACTGCATGCCAGCAACGACCTTTCCTTTGTCATTCAGAGGATTACTCCCATCGGGTTTGATGAATCTTGAACATACAGCAGACACTCCGGACGCGTCGATCACTATCTTAGCCGATATCGGGAACCTCTCTCCCTTGCCATCGCACCTCCATCCCTTGAATTCGCCATCCTGCTCGATTCTCTCCATGGACGTGAGTTTGTGCTTTAGGGCGAGTTCTGCGCCCTCTTCAACAGCAGATTGCGCAATCCACTGCTCAAAGAGATGCTTCTCTAATACATACCCGGTCTCTGTGAGTTGTTTCTCAGTTCCATCGGGAAAAATGACTCTTATCCCATTAACTCTCTTGCTGATTACTTCCTCGGGTAATTGGAGGTTCAGATTGGCTACAGCTTCATCCGAGATACATTCTCCGCAATGGACCGGAGTTCCTATTTCGGAGTGATCTTCGATAATGAGGGTACTGAGGCCTTTTCTCGCACATTGTAGTGCTGCATTTCCCCCTCCAGGGCCTGCGCCCACAACCAATACGTCAACGTCGATAGCGTCCGACACGTGTCTTGGAGTAGACGATGTGAAAAGAATCCAACGGTCATGTGGGAGAAAAGCGAACCTTCTCAACGGGGAGTCGTGAGTGCGGGTTGTGGCATGGACGAGTCTGGGTCGGTACATCGACTCGCTGGAGCGTGATGGTGAGCTCCTGAGAATCACCCGAGAAGTGGATGTTGAGCTTGAAGCAGGCACCATTGCGGATCTTCTTGTGAAAACTGGGGGGCCTGCAGTGATATTCGAGAAACCAAGACTTCCGGATGGTACCATTTCAGATATTCCTCTTGCTATGAACATATTCGGGAGTCACTCTAGGACAATGAAAGCACTTGGAGCAAAAGGTAAGGATGAGATCGGAAATCGACTAGTTTCCCTGATGAAACCTGACATAGGGGCTTACCTGAAAGCTCCATGGAAAGGNATACCTCTGCTAAGNGATGCTCTTGCATTGCCCCCCATGGTAGTAAGAAGNGCGGCATCTCAACAGATNGTCGATCTTGAGCCGGATGTTACGCGTCTCCCGATACCCAAGTGTTGGCCCATGGACGGCGGTCGTTACATCACTCTGCCTCTGGTGATAACTCGAGACCCTAGAACTCAGGAGCACAATATGGGGATGTACAGGGGGCAAGTGCACGGACCGAGAGAAATCGGCCTCCATTGGCAAGTTCACAAACATGGTGCTGACCACGCAGCTGGACATCCTGATGGGAAGATGCCTGTCGCAATATGTATTGGAGGACCGCCCGAGTTGATTTTCTCGGCCATAGCCCCCCTTCCTGACAATCTTGATGAGTACATGTTTGCGGGCTTCCTTGGTCGTAAGCGTCTACGGATAACAAAGGCCAAAACTCAGAATTTGCTAATTCCAGCCGAGGCAGACATAGTCATAGAGGGTTGGACGGACCCTAAGGAAACCAAAATTGAGGGGCCCTTCGGCGACCACTATGGTTTCTANTCGCTACCGGGCAATTACCCTGTTCTCCATGTAACAGCAATAACTCATAGGCGGAATGCGGTTCTTCCAGCTACAATAGTCGGTCAGCCGCCGATGGAAGATGGTTATCTCGGCGAGGCCGTGGGTGCTCAGCTTACACCAGTAGTGAGGTTCCAACACAGGGATCTTCGTTCTCTATATCTGCCTCTGGAGACTGGTTTCCATAACCTTGCTATCGTTTCAGCTAAACAGCGATACCCTAGACAGGGTCGAAAGACTGCATTGGGCCTTCTGGGAGCAGGTCAAATGATGCTGATGAAGACAGTCATGGTCATTGACGAAGATGAAGACCCTCATGATTTGGAGGTATTCCTTGATGCATTGAATAACAGGGTGAATCCCTCTGAAGATATCATCGTGATAGANGGTCTACCAGGGGATTCGCTTGACCCCGTAAATCCTTTTGAGAATGTGCAATCAAAAATTCTGGTAGATGCGACGTCGATCCCTGCAAATGATCCAAGAAATGGTGAAAAATCGCCTCTCGGCTCTCCCGTGATGCGATCTCCTGAATGGAGAGTAGCGGGTACTGGCGCTCCAGGCGTCCCTGATGGCTTCGATCAATTGGTTGTGAAGGAAGGCATTGCAATTCAGGCTCGTCTACTTCGAAGCTCCATGCTTGTCGTTACCGTGGAAATCGAAGGAGGGCCTAGTCCCAGAGAGGGTATGGAAGACTCTCATGAAGAGCTGGCACTACTTCAGAGGGAGAAGGTACGCAAAGTTGCAGAAACGATATGGGACATGCAAGGTGCCCAGAATCTTCGCTGGCTCTTCATCACCGACAATGACCTAGGCTTACATGATAGTGGTGCTAAACGTAGACTTCTTTGGCAGTTATTCGCACGATTTGACGTTGATAGGGGCTTGCTTTGGGACAAGGATAGAGGGAGAGTCGCATGGGATGCCACTGCACCTATTCCGTCTGCAGATGGTCCAATTCCTGCTCGTCGGTGGCCTGCTGTAACTCTTCATGATCCTGAAATTCTTAAGCGAGTGAGTAAACATGCGGAAGAGGATGGGCTTCTCGAATGGGAATGGCCCTCCAACATACTGATGTAAATGGAGGGATTTTCATGGAAATGAAAGATATCCTAGATTTTGTCAAGATAGAACACACTCTTTTTTCCCTACCATTCGTTCTAATGGGATTCGTACTTGCAGATCGTCAATTCGGTACAGAAAGCACAGATTTGCTTTGGATAATAGTGGCAGCAATAGGTGCAAGGGGACTTGCAATGGCACTCAACAGAGTGGTGGACAAGGAAATAGACGCGAATAACCCCCGTACCGCTTCCAGGCACCTACCTTCTGGTAAGATGACCACCATGGAAGCATGGTCACTGTCAGGATTATTCTTGGTTATGCTGCTTTTTTCTGCATGGAAGCTTAATGAAGTGGCCTTGAAGATGGCTTGGTTGCCAGTCCTTGCATTCGTCATATATCCCTACACCAAGAGGTTCTCGTGGCTGTGTCACTTCTGGATAGGACTCTGTCTTGCCCTTGCTCCGGCAGGCGCGTGGGTTGCAATATCAGCAGATACTCATGGATGGGCGGCAATAACGGGAATTATCCCACACGCGGGCGGAGGACGCATTCTTCTCTGGTACCCTGAAATATTCTTCATATCATTCGGAGTAGCATTGTGGATTACTGCGTTCGATATCAACTATGCACGCATGGATGTAGAAGTAGATCGTAAGCAAGGGATCAAATCATTTCCTGCTCGTTTTGGAACTGAAGCAACCAGCAGTCTGAGTGTGCTTCTCACATTAGGTTGGTGTGTATGTTTCTGCCTCACGGGGCTCCAAGGATTTGGTGATCCCCGAGATTATCGATATTTTCTTTGGATTCCTGCAGTCGTTGTGATGGGGATTTTGAATATCTACGTGATGACTAAAGAGGTGAAAAATTCTGATCAAACAGAGATCGCAATGGAGAGTTTTCAACAAAATTTGTTCAGGTGTTCGATGCTTACGGGTTGGGCTTTACTTGGAAGTCTGTTGATTGTGTAGGGGCAATGAATGAGGTGGTGTGCTGTTCAATTTACATGCGGATTACAGTACTGCTGGAGATCAGCAACAAGCTATCGATCAATTGGTTGATCAGCTTGAAAAGGAACAGGAACGTTGTATTCTGCTAGGAGTCACCGGCTCAGGTAAGACCTTCGCCATGGCGAACATAATACAGAGGCTGCAGATGCCGACTCTGATACTGTCGCACAACAAAACTCTTGCTCGTCAGCTTTGGCAGGAAATGAGTGAGCTTTTCCAAGACAATGCTGTGGAGTACTTCGTTAGTTACTATGATTACTACCAACCTGAGGCATATCTCCCCAATCGTGATCTGTACATAGACAAAGAATTGCAGATGAATGAGCGGATCGAGCAAGAACGATTCTCAACAGTAGCATCACTGGTCTCACGACCCGACGTCATAGCCATCGGCACCGTATCTGCTATCTATGGTTTGAATCCCCCCGAAGTATTCCAACAGAGTCACGTTCAACTTCACGTGGGGCAGGAAATCGAGCCACAGGAAGCTGTTAGGGAACTCATAACACTTCAGTATCGGAGAACAACTGGAGATCTTGTGCGTGGAGACATAAGACTCAGGGGCGAAGTGCTTGATGTCTGGATGCCGAGCAGAGATGATCCAATCCGCATAAGATTCGGATGGGATGGTATCGAAAGAATTCAGGTGTGTGAAGCAGTTAGTTGGGAGCCTCTTGACGAAATAGAAGAAGCCTGGATTCATCCGAGAGAATTCTACATGACAGATGAAGAAAGATTCTCCACTGCACTTGAAAACATAGAGTCGGAGCTTGATGAAAGATCTGCTTGGTTTGAATCTAAGGGGAAGGATTTGGAAGCACATAGGATTGAACAGCGAACGAAATTCGATCTAGAGATGCTGCAAGAACTGGGTTCATGCAAAGGAGTGGAGAACTACTCACGACATTTCGATGGCAGGGAAATAGGAGAACGCCCATACTGCCTGCTTGATTTCTTCGCTACTAATGCCGATAGTTTCCATGGAGGTGCGGATCGGTATCTAGTAATCATGGATGAAAGTCACGTTACTCTGCCTCAGGTGGGAGGCATGTACGCAGGAGATTTTGCTCGAAAGAAGAATCTAGTAGATCACGGGTTCCGCCTACCATGCGCATATGATAACAGACCACTTAGAATTGATGAGTTTCAGAAATTGATTCCAAAGATGCTCTATGTCAGCGCGACACCTGGGGAGCGTGAATTCAGACACCTGGCAGAAGTGACTGGGCAAGAGGTGCCGAGGGGGCTACTCCATGCGCCCTCAGGCGGAGGAGCGGGCAAAGCCGACATTGCAAAAAGGGAAGGCGATGGTTCCATGGAGAAGATTGTCAATTCTATAGATGGTATTGTCAGCATGGAGATTCGACCTACTGGACTTCTCGATCCGAAAATTGAGGTACGGTCGACAAGTGGCCAAGTCCAGGATCTTCTAAGTGAGATAAACAACAGAGTAGAGAAAGACGAGAGGGTACTGGTCACGGTCCTTACCATCAAATTCGCAGAAGAAGTGTCTGAATATTTGCAAGGAATGGGAATAAAAGCGCATTATCTTCATTCAGAAATAGACACTCTTGAGCGTTCTGAAATCATCAAGGCCCTGAGAATTGGCCATATTGATGTCATTGTGGGAATAAATCTCTTGAGGGAGGGGCTCGATATTCCCGAGGTCTCTCTCGTTGCTATTTTTGATGCGGCTGCTCAGGGCTTTCTCAGAAATGAACGTAGCCTCCTACAAACCATTGGTCGTGCGGCACGTAACGAGGAGGGGTCAGTCATACTCTATGCAGACAGCATATCTCCTGCGATGGAGGGTGCGATTAGGCAAACTTCTGAACGTAGAAAGCGACAAGAAGCGTACAATCTAGATCACGGTGTGATCCCAAGAACTATCAAAAAGGCACTGCCGACGATGGGGGATGAATCAGAAGACTTGCTTGCGGGGGTTGCAGGACGTGGTGCCAAGGGCGGTAGACGGCTGGTGGCTAAGAAGCAACGAACTAGAGACGTGTCCACTTTCGCAAAGAAGTTTGATCTAGGCGCAGGAGCCTGGACCTCTTCGGATTCAGTTCTTGAGTCGATCTCTCAGCCGGAGTGGGTTGATGCGGCCGAAGAGGTGTTGGCCGGTGAAGTGGAGGATTCGGAGATGGGGCGGCTTATTGAAAAATTAGAGAAAGAGATGAAGGCGGCGGCGGCTAGGCTTGACTTCGAAAGAGCGGCCGCTATTAGAGATAGAATTTCTCAACTTCAGTATACGACCAATTGAAATCTTGATGCGGGAGCCAAAGGCATGGCCGAGTACAATCCGCGTGACTTCAAAGATCCCGTTTTGGATTATGATTTCAATAAAATTCAGAATACTTCCGATCTAATTGATCAGATGTCCGTGGCCGGAGGTTTTACTGCGACAAAATTGGCCAAGGCGAGGGACATGCTATCCAAAATGTTTGAAGAAGCAGGGGGCGAGGGCATCGTCAATTGGATTTCCTTCCCTGCTGCTCTATGTGCGACAGGCACTCGTAGCTTCTTCCTTGAGTTGGTAAAAAGGCGTCTAGTTGACGTCATAGTTACAACGTGCGGCACCCTAGACCATGACCTTGCAAGAACATATAGACAATATTTCCACGGTGATTTCGAATTGGATGACATTGCTCTTGGCCAGCAAGGCCTTAATCGCCTTGGCAATGTTATCGTTCCGAATGAATGCTATGGAGAAATTCTCGAAGCAAAGGTTCTACCCTGGTTGAGCGAGATAGAAGAAGAGAGGCGTGTATCGAGTGATTCTCCATGGAATGGTTTCGGTACTGTTGAGCTGTGTTGGGCATTGGGGGATCGGATGGAAGATGAAGGAAGCCTCCTTTACTGGGCTGCTAAACACAGGATTCCGATTGTAATTCCCGGTATAACTGATGGTTCAATCGGGGCGCAATTATTCATGCACAGGCAAAGGAGTCCTTCATTCATGATTGACGTTCTTGCAGATGAAGAAATATGTTCAGACCTATCATGGACGTCTAAAAAAGCGAATGCACTCATGGTAGGAGGCGGTATCAGCAAGCATCATGTGATTTGGTGGAATCAATATCGAGGGGGACTTGATTCGGCGATTGGGATTTCGACCGCTCCCGAATACGATGGCTCATTATCTGGGGCGAGGCTTCGTGAAGCGATATCTTGGGGTAAAATCAGACCAGAGGCCCCTCATGTTCTGGTTGAAGGGGAGGCCAGCATGATTCTCCCAATTTTAGGAGCAGCATTACTTCATCAATGAGTTTGGAGAATATTCAAAGAGTACTCTTCACTCGGCCGGCCTATGTCTATTGCAGATATGGTACAGAACATGATTGATGAATTGAACGAAGCCATGGCGGACGCAGTGAAGTCCGACAATGGTAACAATGCGGCCATGACTCGTGTCCGCAAGGCAATGCAGTCCGCAAAGGGCGCTGCACAGGATGTTCGTATGAAGATCAGCAGCATTCGAAACGGATGATCTGCATCCTCATTCATGAAGATTAGCGAATACTCGCATTATGGCGAGTCTGAGGGATCCTGAAGGTCTCCAGCCGTGAGGCTCCCCGCAGTTTCTCATGTGCCTATCAATATGATCGAGATTTGGCCTAGCAATATTGCCGTGTCCTCTCGGTAATGGTGTAAGGGGGGGCTCTTCCAAAGTGCTCGGATCATGCGTTCCTTCTACTGAAGCGGAATAACGATTCCAGAGGTGGGCTGCCTCGGCATACACTGCTTCAGGCCACCATGGTCTCCTTCCTGTCATCAACAATGGTTGACCGGGCGCCGGTAATTTGTTTTCTATTACCATTATCCGTATTGCTTCAGCAACATCACTTACAGGCAACCAGAATCTTGGCATTTTGATTCTAGAATGCATATCGGAACCGGACATCGCGTCGGCAATTATTGAATGGAAGGTGCCATCCTCCCACAAAGGGTCGAAAGTATCCGTTATGACGTCCCTCACCAGTATTAGTGGCGAATTGGAGAGGATTTTTTCTTCGCTCCACGGGAGGATGGAAAGTCCGGATGCCTCGATGCCGACCCCAATCTCGAGCTGATGCGAGTCGTCGTACTGATGTTGTTGGTATGGTATTGTATCAAGTCTAGATGATATGACATCTCTAAGAGTTCCTTGAGGACCTAGGACATCAGCCACTCCCGGCATATTCATCTCTCAATTTGCAAGGATTCCTTCAGTTAGTATCTGATCGTCCTCGATGAAAGATCTCAAACAAGATTCTACGAGTGATACGATCATATCAATTTCTTCTGACGTGATTAGGAAATGTGGGGTGAATCTTAGCGCATTTACACCGCCATGTATCACACCCAGGCCATTTCTTCGACACCATTGCTCGACTCCGTCTNCCCCTACCACGATAAATCNTGTAGGGTCTAATTCTGCCGAAAGCAAAAGACCTGTTCCCTGCACCTGTGTTATACATCCGGGCATTGCTGCAGAAAGTTTCTCTAATTTGCTTACGAATTCTTTACCCCTTTCCCTGATATTCTGACGTAGTTCTGGAGTTATGCTCTCAAGAACGGAGATAGCCGTTTCCAGAGATCTAGGATTTGTAGTCATGGTGTTCCCATAGACGCCTACGACATACGTCCTCGATGCTCTTTCACTCATACCCAATACTGAGAGGGGGTATTGCCCCGCATTGAGCGCCTTGGACCATGTCTCAAAGTCAGGCACCTCACAATCTTCGAAACCTGGGTAGTCTACGATACTTAGACAGCCCTGTCCCCTCAAACCTGCCTGTATCGAGTCTATCAAAAGGAAGGAGCCGTGCACATTCGATAGTTTTCTTGCGGCGTCATAGAAATCTCTCGTAATCGAGAGGCCTGGGTTTCCTTCGCCCATCACGGGTTCCATCGCAACGAGTTCGATGAAAGCGTTGTTTGCCTCTGCTTCCTTGAAAACAGATTGAAGTTTGTCGATATCGTTTGGAGGGACCAGTTTGACTCCCTCTCGATTTCTGAATGATGCAAGTTTATCGCGATATTTGGGCAGACATGAGTCCGAAATCGAGGCAGGTCGGTCAGTTCGTCCATGGAAGCCGTGGTCCAATGCAACAGTCCAGATTTTCTTTCCTTCATGCGGTCCACCTACGTCAGTCATCGATCTAGCATTGATATCTGCAATTCGCATAGCTACTGTGACAGATTCTGAACCGCTGTTCATACATATGAATCTGTCAAATGGGCAGTTTTCTCGACTGTGCCCTACTTCTGTTCTTATGGCCTCGGCGAATCTCATGTGAGTCAGCGAAGGGGTCATGACATTAGCCATCACATGTGTCTCAGACATTGCCGACATAACCTGGGATGGGGAATGTCCCATTCCGAGCATACCATATCCTCCATTGTCGTGTATCACAGCGCCATGAGTTGTTACGATCCAAGGACCCTTGGCTGCAAGAGGTATGTACGGATTTACAGTTGATGGCTCGTAGAAATTCACATAATACTTCTGAAGCTCCTTCGCAAAATCTGCTTCATCGAGACTCAGGAGGAGTTCTTCAATGGAAGAATCCATCTGACCTCTGGCGAGCATAGCCTGATCTATTGCTAAATCGAGATTTGGGTCGCTGCTAAGGAATGATTCGATGGATTCGCTACTGAGGCCATAGGTAAATGCCGGTCCAGAAGAAGATCTGAGCAGTTCGATGCGGCTATCCATCGAACAACGCAGGAGTAGGCCATCAAATGAATATTCGCTGTTTGCTTCAAATTTTCAGTACGATGATTGGAGGGCTGATAATCACTTTAAAAAATAAAAATTAATTCAATAATTATATTGATATTTTATTTATAATAA
This sequence comes from Methanobacteriota archaeon, assembly GCA_002712645.1. Classification (GTDB taxonomy): domain Archaea; phylum Thermoplasmatota; class Poseidoniia; order Poseidoniales; family Thalassarchaeaceae; genus MGIIb-N1. Next base: position 17,983 of record PAUH01000032.1, on the reverse strand, counting down.
TAAATTTTCAATTGAAAAATTAAATTATTATTCGATTGAATTATATGCCGACTTGTTGCTCCACTCGCGTAGATCGAGGGCAATGGGGTGCAGGTCGGAGGGTGATCAAATGAGTGAGAAGTTGGAAATACAGGAATTATTGCAGAAAGAAGTGTATGTTGGAGACACCCTGGTGGGGGTTATCGTTGGTGAACGGTTTCACCCGCGGGATGAATTTGTCAGGTCGATGCGTATCCAGGTATTGGATGGCGTTGCAGAAGAATACATGAGGAAGCCTGCGGATCATGCGCCTTTACACAAAGAATTGGTCCACAGCATAAGACCCGATGGTTCAGTTAAATTATCGAAATCGATGCGTGAACTTCAGAGAAGATGGCGAAATACCGTTAGGATTGATGAGCAGCTTTGGGCACCTGATGAGTTGATGGATCGTGCAGTCATGGATAACGATGGAGTCGATATAGGCAATGTCGTTAGTCTGGTCAAGGTGAAGAGAACTTATCGAGGGGTTGTGGTAGACGTGCACGGCGTTCTTCAACGAAGGATGGGTCTTCCTGATCAAATTATAATACCGGTAACTCAACTTGCTAGAACTACTGCTTATCTCGATGAGATAATTCTGAGATGTCCGCTCAATAGACTCCTCTCTCTCCCAAGTTATTTACAACTCAACGAGTGAATATGGTGGGCATGGCAGGATTTGAACCTGCGGCCTCCCGGTTATCAGCCGGGTGCTCCAGCCAAGCTAAGCTACACGCCCTGAGCGGCCTCCGGTGAGGCGCTACTGATTTGAAGATGCCCATTCGAATAATAATAATCATGCTCGCGATCCGGCAAGGTCATGAGTAGCATAGGGCTCGCAAGACCAGATGCCAGTAGTTAGTGGCCCGGCCTACACGGAGGTCGCAATGGGTCTCGCTAATGAGTTGGGCATGCAGTACCTTGCTACTGAAACTCGTCGTTTTCCAGATGGTGAGGGGTATCTTCGCACTCCTGTTGAGGGCTTTAATTCAATGCGATCTGAACCAGTGATTGTGGTCTCTTCCACCTTCCCGGATAATGGAATTGTCCAGACGATGATGATGCTGGCCGGTGTTGCCGACATCCAAAAGGGGGATTTGTCTAACCTAAAGGGCGAAGGTGCACAGAATCTAGATGACTCGGGGCGAAGAATCTTGCTTGCAGTACCGTACTATGGCTATGCGCGCCAAGACAAGAGATTCTCAGCGGGAGAGGTAATCGCTGCAGGGGTCATTGCTGATCATCTAGCAACAGCATGCGATGGAATTGTCATACTTGATATCCATGAGCCCAAAGTTTTGGAATCTCACAAACACCCCATTCAATTTGTCTCCGCGGTACCTGAAATTTCTGATTTACTCTCCACAGATGTATCTCCAGACTTCATTCTATCACCTGATAAAGGAGCCATTGACAGGGCGAAGGAAGTTGCTGAGATAATAGGGGTCCCATACAGCTACCTTGAGAAAAAGAGGATCGATGCACACACGATAGAGCATACTCCAAAGGATCTTGATGTGTCTGGAAAGGTTGTGGCGATTGTTGATGACATGATTAGCACAGGCGGTACAATCTGTAGGGCGAGTGACGCCTTACGCCGACAAGGTGCAACCGAAGTACATGCAGCGTGCACTCATGGACTATTCACCTCAGGGGCACTTACTAGGCTCGTTAAGCACGTTGATGGCGTATACAGTACTGATTCGCTATCTAATCCACGTGCCGTCGTTTCTGGGGCACCGGCCTTAGCACGAGGCGTCAAGAAGCTATTGACCACCCTGTGATAGCACCCCAGGTCCTGCGGTGTGTTTATACAGGCCGCGTTCAGCGGCAGGACACAGCACGAGGATGATTCCAATGAGTGTACACGTTGCCTTCGAGACCCCACAAGATGTTCATGAGATTGTTTACGAGATGGTCAAGGCCCTCGGAAAAGATGGCAGAGGAGGACTGAAGAAGGGTGCAAATGAAGTCACCAAAGCTGCTGAGAGAGGAACCGCTCTAATGGTAGTCATGGCTGAAGATGTGAATCCAAGCGAGCTGCTAGCCCACATACCAATGATATGCAGGGAAAAATCGATTCCATTCATGTACGTGCCAGATCAAACATACCTGGCTGAGGCAGCTGGGATGTCCGATGGGACAAAGACCGCTGCAGTGGCTGTTGTTGACGTAAAGAAAGATGGTGAAGATCGATTTAATGAAGTTAAGGGCCACTATGAGACCCTCTCTGCTTGAGGTGGTTGAAAGATGTCACAAGAATCCTGGCCTGCCGAAGTGGTCGAAGTTGTCGGGCGTACTGGCATGACTGGTGAGGCAACTCAGGTGAAAGTACGGGTTAACGATGCCCCTAACCCTCGGGATATTGGCCGAATAATAACCAGAAACGTTGTCGGACCTGTCAGAATAGGAGATATCCTAATGCTGAAAGATACGGGCAGGGAAGCTCGTAAGCTCGGTGCGAGATAAGGAAGTGTTGTCAATGCCCGAAACGAGAATCTGCAGTTTCACTAGAGAGGAGATAGAGCCCGGTACAGGGATCATGTTTGTTCGAAGAGATGGTACAGTACTGTGGTTCAAAGACTCGAAGGCGAGAAAGAATCATGTAAACCTGAATCGTAATCCTCGACGTCTCAAGTGGACGCGAAGATATGAGAAGGGCGGTATCAAGTAAACTCCCCATTCACGCAAACAGCCCAGATCGAGGTTGATTGGTGTTTTATTTCACCGATGTCATCAAGAACCCCACTTTTTCGATTGTCTCGATGGACACATTGATTGCGATACCAGGGGTTGGTGAATCACTATCTCGGAGGCTTATCGACGAGCTTGGTGATGAGGGGGAGGTTCTCCGTATTATCAAGAGCAAGGATGTAGCATCCCTCGCAAAGATTGAGGGGCTTTCGATAAATCGAGCGGTGCGTATAATCAATGAGTTTGGAGGGAACGGCAAGAGTATCGCTCAAACAAGTGACGCGCAGAAACTCCATGATCGTCTCCTCTACGATATTGAGACTCATATTTCTTCATCCCCTGCCAAGAAGAGATTGGGCGTCTTACAACCAATGGGTATTGAATCAAAAAGTGAAATTGAAGTTCGAAGAAAGATGGTCTCTGAGGCAATGTCATTCGTTGCAACAGCTCCATCATCAGTGATTGAATGGGATAAAGCGTCGAAGGGAATTAAGAGTTTGAAGAGCCATATTGGCAAGGTGGACAGGGTAATTGTTGTTCCAGATTCTGTATCAGCACAGCAAATCAAGAACGTAGAAAAATACGCCAGAATAGTAGTTCGTGGCACAAATGAGACTTGGAAAGACTATGAGGGACTTCCCAGAGTAACATGGATTGGACCATATGCACCTGACCAAATGCCTCCTGGTTGGATGTTTTGTAAGATAGCAGATGATTTCCGGTCGATGATTCCTGAAATATCACTCCAATGGATAGAGAATAACAGAAGCAGCCTCGAATCGCTTGTAGATCTGGGCAATATTACTCTTGGATTAGACCCACTTAGTGAGAGGATAAGGGATGCAATGGATGGTCTTAGTGATCTTAGTTGGCTTCTCAAAACAGAAGATGATGGGGCGGATATTGAAAATCTCAGAGATGGGCTATGGAGTGAAATCAAAGCAATAGAGGGTTCCGTAAACGACTCGATAGTGAGTTCTACTTCTGAGGCCAGCCTTTCTCTAGATGGATCAGAAATGTTAGCCTACTATTCAGACGCCAACAGGCTTCAACACAGACTTAGGGGGGCGGTATCGGATTCGATTTCTGAGTCACTCGAATGCGGACGCCAGAGGCTCTCAGAATATCTGGAACTGAGTGGCATCTCAATTCCAACGAACTGCTTTGAGAGCGAATATCCTTGTTCTTTCAGGAGGGAAACCATTGAGGCAATTGAACAAGACCTAGATCGCATGATTTCGAATTTCGAAATTGAAGGCGCTATGGTTCGTGCCGAAAAGGCCTCCTCAGTCATTGGCAGGGCTCAGGATTCTATTTCTGAGATTATTGATATTGATATGTGGGTCGGGATTGCAAAATGGGCGAGATATCGAAAATGCGTTCTTCCAGAAATTAAACCAGATGTAGAACCTAGTTGCTACTTCTCAGGGTTTAGACATCCTCTTCTCGGAGTTGATCCTATTCCTGTGAAGTATGGATTTGGAAACCTCCCAAAACCGTGCCCCAAGGGATCGATTGTACTCTTAACAGGAGCAAATTCAGGTGGGAAGACCTCGTTAATTGAGGGTGTGGCTTCGATTCTCCTTCTTTCTCATGCTGGTTTACCTGTTCCAGCGGATCAAGCGGTTGTTTCACTAGCGGATGAGATTCATCTATTGGCAAAAGTTACTGGAACTCAAAGTGCAGGTGCTCTAGAAAGGACTCTGATGGGACTCTCAAAGATCGTCATTTCTAGCAAAAAGAAATTCATACTAGCAGATGAGCTTGAGGCTATTACCGAGCCAGAAGCAGCATCTGGAATTCTGGCCGGATTGCTAGACGCAGCCGCTTCGAATCCTTTGATATCGATTGTCATGGTAACACACATAGGTGCCTCAATATGTAAGAAAATGATTGCAGAGGCAAGAATTGATGGGATTGAAGCCAGGGGATTGGATGAGCAGATGGAATTAATCGTCGATCGAGTACCTAGAATTGGGGTTCCGGCGAGATCTACTCCTGAATTAATCTTGAAGAGGCTGGAAGCTCGTACCAGCGGATCTGAATCTGAGCTTTTTCGAAGTATAATTGAGCGTCTTTGATGGATTGAGATGGGATTTAATCAATCTCAAAGAGTCTTTCCATGAGTTCTGAATCTAGTTTTATGGAATTGGTCGGAACGTCTTGCAAATTACCTCTCTTCTTTCCTGACATGAGTTCAAAGGCTCGTAATAGACGTCCTTTACTCATGAGATTGTAGGTTTTCCATAGCCTATCTTCACCACTCGTACTATGCGATTTAACATCGAAATTAGACCATCCGGTCTCATCACGGGTTTTGGAATCGGAGTCAGGATCACCTAATCTAATCAGAAGATCAAACTGCTGTAAGAGCCTGATGGCCTCATTGATAGACTCCTCTTCACTATACTCGGAATTTCCATGACCAAGAAGAGATCTCGTGAATGGATTGGAATATCCAGCATGATGCAAGTAAGAGGATAGTTTTCTCTCGTTTGTAAGACCGAGATAATAGTCATAATTATAATTCGAGAGGCATGTTTTTCCAGGATTCCTGAGAGAGCATATTGTCCTAACATTTGGATGTGTCAATGCAGCTTCAACTAGCTCTTTCCCCCCTGGTGCAGAAACAAATGATATCTTTTTTCCAATGGCTTCGTTAAAGAAATCTGTAGCCTCTGAATGATTCATAGAACTGAGGTCTTTTGTTGCTCCAGATTCATCGCATGGCTTCCCGTTATCATGTCTCGACCAAAGTCTCTCGCCATTTGCAATGGCCAAATTTACGATTCTCGTACCTCCGGCCTTCCTGAAATGCAAAAAGAAGTTGAGTCGGCTGTCAGCCATGATTCTGGCTTGCTGGTTCGGGTTTGAACTTTGGGCGTTCATGCCCTGGTATCTGGATTAGATTAGTGATTCGATTATCTCGCCCACAGATTGTGCTCGGCCGCAATATGCGCACCTTATCTCTAGGGGGTCTTTAGAAACGACTTGCAAACGATGGGGCAGGGGCTCATTCGGATTCTGAGTTATGCAATTGAAGAATGAGCATCTTGCAATATTTATCAATTCTGAGCCAAGTTCAATTTGTCTCTTCTCAGCCACACCATAATTTCGGATGATTGCTATTGACGCTGAGGGGGCTATTAGAGCGAGTCGATCAAGTTCTTCCTGACTTAATTCTCGATCTTCGATCTTGAGTACGTCCTTACTGCCTACTTTGCTGCTGGGAACATTCATGACAAGTGAAATTGGATTTGAATGGGAGCCGTCAATATGGAGCATGCGCATGACTTGGACAGCACTTCCAGATGGTATGTGATCAATCACAGTTCCATTACAGATAGCCGAAACTCTCCTCATCTCACTCATACGATCGCCTCCGGGATATCAATACCCAGACTTCGACAAAGTAGTGCCATACGAGTTGGGACGCCATTGAATGCTTGTTTGAAGTACCAAGCATGACTAGTGGCATCGATACTCGGGTGAATTTCATTCACTCTTGGAAGAGGGTGCATGACCATCATATCGGATTGCACGCTCCTCAAATCCTCGGCCTTCAAGGTGTATATGCCTGCGACCTTCTCGTACTCTGCCTCATCTGGAAATCGCTCTCTCTGGATTCGCGTCATGTACACGACATCCGCAGATGAAATAGCAGGGGAGAGTTCTTTACTTTCTTCGACATTGCATCCTGAAGATTTGAGATCTCTTACGATCTCGGATGGCATTCTGAGAGCTTCGGGGGATACTAATGTCAATGAAGCTCCGAAGCGACTGAGGGCATGGCTCAGACTGTGTGCTGTCCGCCCATATCTTAGATCCCCAACCAGTACCACATTGAGTCCCTCGATCTTGCCCTGCCCCTGACGGATTGTGAATAGATCAAGAAGCGTCTGAGTCGGGTGATTGCCGGCGCCATCACCTGCATTCATTATGGGTATTTTGACGGCGTCAGCAGCATATTGTGCCGCGCCTTGTCTCGGGTGCCTTATTACAGCAACATCCGCATACCCATCAATCATCTGCATTGTGTCATAGAGTGTCTCACCCTTCTTGATGGAAGACCCCACTTCACTAAGGTTCAGAACCTCTCCCCCAAGTCTCTTCATAGAAGTCTCGAATGATAGTCGAGTTCTTGTTGAGTTCTCAAAAAAGAGATTGGCTAAGACCTTGCCCTCTAGCAATGGGAGATATGCATCGCCCCGAGCAACGGGGAGGAGTCGCTCTGCATCATCTAGTAGTGAAATCGCCTCTTCATTAGTCAAATCGTCCATTGTAATGAGGTCCACGCGTCACTCCTCCGACCCTTTCAATGGCTGACCGAACATATGTCTTGCCATATATGGAGTAGTGGATGATAGAACTTGAAAGGAATTTGGCGAAGGCTTGAGTATCTGGCCGTGAGCGGATATTCATGGCAGAGGACATGTACTACAGAATGATGGGATCTACAGGAATTCAAGTTTCAGTATTGTCATATGGATTCTGGGCCACATATGGAGTCAAGAACGATCTTTCGGGCGATGAAGGGGTTGAAACTGCGAAGGAACTCTTGAAGATCGCCAGGGAGGCAGGAGTGAACTGCTTCGATCATGCAGAAGCCTACGGGACACCAGTAGGAGAGGCAGAGAGGATTTTCGGTCTTGCCCTGTCCGAATTAGCTGAAGAGGATCCTGAACTTTGGAGGAGATCGGACCTGGTAATCACGACTAAGATATTCTGGGGAGGGACGGGTGTCAATGAACGTGGGCTGTCTCGTAAGCACATCATGGAAGGCATGGATGCTTCTCTGGATCGTCTTGGGTTAGACTATGTCGACATGGTGTTCTGTCATCGGCCCGATCCGCACACCCCAACTTCGACAGTAGTTAGAGCGATGACCGATATCGTGAGGGCGGGGGTGTCTACTGCTTGGGGCACAAGCGAATGGTCAGCGCAGCAAATAACTGAGGCATTCTGGATTGCAAGAAGCGAGGGACTTGAACCCCCTTCATTCGAGCAGCCTCAATACAACATGCTTCACAGGGATCGCTTTGAAAAGGAGTATTTTCCTCTTTATCGGCCTCCATATTCTATTGGAACAACGATTTGGTCGCCCCTAAGATCTGGTTTCTTAACAGGGAAATACAATGATGGCATACCCGAGGGTTCTCGTGCAACTGTGGAAATCTATGGCTGGTTGAAGGAAGAGTTGGAGGACAGACGAGAGAGGGGTGAAGTAGAGATCGTTAAGGAGTTGACAGCATATGCTGAAAATGAGTTAAACTGTTCAATGGCACAATTGGCTTTGGCATGGTGTCTGAAGAATAAGAATGTTTCAACAGTCCTCCTCGGTGCCACGAATTCAAAGCAATTGAGAGAGAATCTAGGTTGTATTGATGTCGCCTTGAAACTCGATGACTCCCATATGGAATCGATAGACGAGATTCTGGGGAATAAGCCTGAGGCATGGATTGGTCCCGGTGGAAGTGGGAATAGGGATCTGAAAACGTTGTGAAGAGCGCCTCATAGAGACAAGATGACTAGACCCAGGGCCAGAATCACAGCTCCGATGAGTATCATGGTCTGGAGAGTCACATCGGATTCCTCAAGCGCAACTGGGCCGTCTCCGATGTCAGACACGACTGTTTCAATCGCCTCGGCTGCTGTATCCTGTTTGGATTCCAAAATATCGGTTTCCTCTTTCTCGTGCGAATCCTCGCCTCCGAGATCTTCCTGATTCTCGATAAGTCTGTCAATCAATTCTGCCTTTCGTCCGGACACAGGCAGTGAATGGTCTGCGAGGAGTTCCTTGAGTTGTGCGACTGTCATTAACTTCAGACTTTCACGGTCCACAGTGGTTGATTCAGGATNCGGTACTTAATNCACGAGTAGTTTACCTAACACTTCACTTCTGTTCATCCAACCAGGCACGCATGACACAAGACTGNCATATTTCTCGACTTGTAACGCCCCCGCATAGCGAGCATGAGCGAATCTCAGAAGAAGTATTTCCAGAGGANGCATGCATCTGACGTATCTGTTCTAGGCTGTGNAATAGNCCGTGTCTTGCACCGGGTGTTTCTGTCTCAAGGGCTGCTATAATCTCTCGNCTTCGTTGACGTTGNGCTCCNGCTGCGTGAGGGCAATCNCCATGATGGAATGGNATATNGAGNACCATAGCAAGTGCATGGACTTCTTGTTCAGGGATCCATCGAAGNGGCACAATCCTCGGAGGGAGNCCNTCTATTGGCGTNGACGTATGTGGCGCCAGCCTNACCGATCTGTCNACTTCTCCCTTCTGGAGATTCATGAGTATNGATTGGGCCATATCATCCAAATTGTGGCCCAGNGCCATGACGTCTGCGCCTGATCGTTCAGCGAGAGTNTTCAGACTCTGTCTTCTAAAAACACCACAAAACGAGCAGGGCATCATTCCATCCGCCTGTGGATTTTTCATTGCGATATCNGGCATCATACGGACTACTTCATCCATTCTTGAGTACCCCATCTCCTCATACCCTAATTGGAGTAATTCTATNCCAAGAGANTCGCATAATTCCTCTATGCAAGCNATGGANGGNGATCNATANCCNTCTATTCCTTCATCGATNACACCNGCTATTATTTCNAGNTCTCTTCTNCGTCCGAGTATNTCGACNATGAGTTTGAGCATNATCGCAGAATCCTTGCCNCCGCTCACGGCGGCGAGTATTCGTAATGGACTTCCGTCCTCTTTTCTNGCATCCTTTGGAAGAGGTAGTTGGACTCTTAGATCTCTCGATACTCTNCGNCTTATTGANTCNTGNAAATGCCGNCCACATAANCTCTGACCACTGTATGGCTGGTGTACTAGACTGGTGTGNTCACACCGACTNCATGACTCAACCTTCAGTCCGCACATAACATTGGGAGGCGCCATCTGTGTTTCAACACGATGGAAGTAGCGAGGGGTTCTTGCGAGATAGCATGGTGCAGACACCCATGGATGTGGGCCCGGAACTTCCAAACTCGGAAAAATGGCATGGGAGAGTATCCAGTCCTTGGCTAGAACGCATACTGTTTGTATCTTCCATTCTCATATTCATCATACTTGCAGGCGAGATCCGTCCTTCGATCTCTGACTCGTTTGGTTATTCAGTATCCTTGCTAATTTATCCAATATCAATACTCGTCTCATTTATCACTACCGAACATCTTGTGCGCCTGATAGAACGGCTATTTGGAATAAGGTGAGGTTACGAATCTGTTTCTTCGGATCGGGAGCCGGAAAACCCTCTAAAGATTGACTCAAACCAGCCTAGAACTGTTTGCCATGGTACCAGATATCTGAGCATACTAACAAAGAGCAGGAATAAACCAGCAGATATCACCTTGCCATAGGTCATTTGCAATTCGAGAGAGTCGTTGACCTGCTGACTCCATTGATTGGGTTGGAACTCTGATATCACCATGATCATTATCTCGTCGAAATCAAGTGCTACCGCGGTCAATACAGTGGCAAGGGAAAGAACTCCAACAAGTTGGGAGAGATGTGTGTTGAGTACTGTTTGAAACATCCGTATATGCTCATTATCCGTCCTAGCGCTCTCCGGTAACATGGCTACATACTCAAATAATCGAATGACCATGTGTGATGACTCGAAAAACAGGAAAAGCAGAATCGATATGGTGATCAGCTCGAAAGCCAACGGCGATACCAGGCCCCCAAACAGTGTTGAGTCGCCAATTTGAGCAGGGAGCGGCTTGAGACCTATTCCCTGTACAGATTCCAGTACTGCCTCGAAGGTCAGTAGAGCATGGAAAATTATGAACATAACGCTGTAGCTGATAGTTGCAATTATGGCGCGCATTGAGATATTCCATATTCCGATCAGGCCGAATAGGACGGGTATGAAAACAACGCCCATTACGATTATTTCTGATATTACCTGCATGGTCAATGAGAGTCTTGCTCCGTGATTCAATGCTGAAAACTCTTGACCGAAAGGAATGTACAGCATCTGATAGCTTATCATGCTCGCAATCCATTCGAACAGGAAAGGGCCAAATCCTGCGATGAAGGCTGTTGCGTAGATCGTATTTTTGATTCTTCGGCGTGTCTTGGAGCTTCTGCTTGACGCATAGGCATGAATGCCTGTCAACAAGAGGCAGAATAGAGAAGGAATGAGTAATGCTGCTTCTCCTACCCGATCTGCTCCTGTGATGAAATCAGGAAGTATTGATTCTCGATCGAATGCTTCTTCGACATAGGCCATCCCTCGCGTGTGTTCGAAAGCAGGGCACCAATAGGTGGAACCCTCTGCCTCATCGATGAAATCTTGATTGCATTCACCATACACAGAGGTCATTGTGAGCAATAGCGATGCAAGAGCCAATGTGGCAACTAATTGGAGAGTCAATATCTGCCACCTCATACGCAATGAACGGAGTCTCAGGGTGTGTTTTTGTTCCGGGTTTTCATCTGCCACTCAATCACCTCAACCCTTCTTGACCTGCAGCAATGCCTGTGCCAGATCTATGTCTGGAACCCAGTCGATGACGTTCGCCCCGTATCCGTTGAGCGACATGAGTCTATTCTGTCGTTCCATCTTGAGTACCTCGTATGCCATCCTAGGTATCCTGCTAACGAGCCTCTCGAGATCTATTGAATTGGGAGATAAGACATACACAGTATGGCCGTGACTGGATAGCGCTCTTATGGCGGGAAGTGTTGTTCCATCGCCCTCTAGGCTACTAATCACGAATACCGGGGATCCTCGGTTCATCCTGGGGATTAATGCGTTTGTGACTGCTTGAAGAGGCATTGATCCCCCAGCAGAAACTCCAGCTAGAAGGCTCAGAATCTTGTACTGCTGCTTATCACCTGCCTCAGCGGGAAGGTGATCCATTCTCCTCCCATAGGTCGTTAGTGAGACAGCATCACGCCTTCTGATGAAGTGATTGGATACCGAGGCAGTGGCAACTGCCCCCATTTCTAGAGGATTTTTCAAAACGGTTCCGATTCTCGAAATATCTCGAGTATCAAATAGGATATGAACATCGGTAACTGCGTCCCTGACCTTCTCGTTCACCATCAAGTCTCCAGTTCTGGCGAACGCCTTCCAATTGATTGACCTGAATGAATCCCCTGGCATGTACTCGCGAAGTGAGTAGAACTCGGTTCCTTGACCGGGGGTTCGGAGAGTTGTTGCACCAGTNTACATCTTTGGAACGTTCGATCTGAGAAGAGCNTCCTCAATATCCCTCACTTGAGGAAATACGATGACATCGCTTCTNGTATCGGCAANGCCTTCGTCTGTGAANAGTCCAAANACATCCCGATATCGAAGAGAGGTTGGNCCNATGGAATAGTGGCCTCNAAGAGGGCATCTCACCGTGTATCTGAGAGTTGTAGATTGCCCCGGNCCTAGATTGGCTCGAATTAGATTGATTCCGCGTCTTATTTTCATTTCATGCGGGACATTGTCATAGATATCCAGTATCTGCGTTCTACGTCGCGAGGGGTTCTTTATCCTCAAAGTGACTGTAATATCATCTCCCTTGTACACATTCTCTTCAGATAACTCACGTTCTACCACNAATCGNGGAAATCCGCTNATCCAGCTAGCCATCACCAGAATTGAAACCATTAGCATCCCAAGAATCATCAGATGGAAATGGCTGACCATCATGCCGACAAGTATCAGAGATACTCCTCCGACAATCATCATTGTAGCTTTCCTAGTCCACAAATTCACACCTCCATTAGATCGTCGTCTGGCTCATCGTCATCTGGTCCCCATTCCTTCATACGCTTGACTATTGCAACTAATTCCTCTGTCTTATACCGTCGATTATCATAGATGAATCGAATCAGTATGGGATCTTCAACAAGTGCCTGCAACTCTTCTGAAGAGAGCGCGTCGAACTCTTCTCTGGTCAGAGTATTGGTACTCCTGATTCTGGAAAGTAATACCTGTCTGATCTTATCTGGGTGTTGATAAAACTCGTATCTTTTAGCGTCACCAAAACCATAGTAGATGATTCTGAAAACATGTCTCCAATCTTCAGGGTCTTCTTTGCGAATAAGAACGACTTCGAGCATCATAAAGAGGGCGAGGAACAGGATGAGCATGGCCATCCAGTCATTGGTGAAGTAAACAAGAAAGTAGTACGCTAAGTTGTATGTGTCGGAAAGTGGATTAGACTGCTGGTGGCGGCTCTCATCGAATATAACAACCGCGTCATCGCTTGGAATTAGAGACCCGTTGCCAACTAGTAATGCATCTGCAATAATGTCGAGTGCCCACACCCTATTGTCATTCTCAGGCACTGCGGAATCATCGATATCAGAAGCTGAGTATATTGCATTGATGAGTAATGACCCATCTGACGCAATATGTACCTGTCCAGAGGAGGGTTCTGCACACAATCTTGATGAGCAGATTCTTGCATATACTGCAAATGGACCTTGTTCATCGCCCTGTATGCCTGCTGCTTCGAACGCGGGCGTCAGGTCTCCGTCATCATTCGAGTCCAAATACGAATCTAATGTTGATGTGACAACAGGATATCGATTTTCAGCCGGAGAGAATGCAGACTCTTTATCGAATGCTGACGGGGTACTAGTCAGAAGATCATAATCTTCACTAAAATCGTAGACCCCATCGACATCGTTCCAACGATGGCTGCAGAGACCGAATGAGCCGCCATCAGGCGTAAATCCCGTATCGGGGGAATCTGGATTTGGATCTATGGAATCTAGTATTGCATCTCCGTCTCTGTCAGCAAGACAGGGGTGATAATTAGATGTTGAGCCAGATGTTTGTGTCAAATTGTATGCGTCTGTTACGTTTGTCCACACATAGTTGTAATCGAGTTCTCTCGCCCATGCCTCTCCGTCGTAAAGCTGATGGCTTGAAAATACAATATTGTATTCCTGTGCAAGTGCAGATGAGTAGCCAAAATCATCCATAAGAAGCAAAGTTCCGCCGGCCTGCACATACTGCACTATAGCTTCAATTTCTGATCCAGTATATCCATCAGAGTCGGAGAGCTCGATTACAGAATCATCATCTGTGAAGCGAGGGAGAGAGATTGTGTCACGCTCTACGCCAGATATCACAAACACTGTCTCATCAGGATTGTCGATTTCTCCAAGGAGGAGCGGGCTTGACACCATGGCAGTTGTCTCAACACCCATGGCATTGATGTCTGAACGAAAATCGCCAAGATCATTCCAATCGTCGCCATATGCGGACTGTTGGGTCTTCCCGTCTACGATATATGTGGAAGCGATAAATGCTACAAGGAGTGTTAAAACAGACCAGAATGAGAACATTAGGAACCTTCTTCGATTCGTTGCATTGAAGAATCGGGATGCTCTTCTTGGTCTCTCTATCACCCGGTCACCTCACAGCAGCAGGGTACAACCCAATCCAACGATATAAGACGCTTATCCGGCCTTGGGACGTATCACTGATGCAAACGTATGGCATTTGATATCTCGGCGACCTCTTCGACAGGGACTTCGAGTANTCCTTTCTTGACGGGCCATGGGAGTANGGCGGGATCGAGTTCTTCCGATATTAAGACAAGTAGCGAGACTACTTTTCCAGATCTTGGGTCGAATATGAAATCGGATAGATATCCCAGAGTNTCNCCTGCACCGTCTAGGATNGGNCGGTTTAGAATTTCACGGCCGAATCCCGACGGCGGCATCNNGATCACACCGACTCAATGCCCTGGAGAGTGTTAGAGTCTCTCTTAACCGACTCTANACCGCTAACAAGGGTCTCTTCCATCTTGGAATAGTAATCTAACATGTCTTTGTTGACTGTTGGNCTGACTCTGTTGATNGCATCCTCGAAGTGNCTTTTTGAAACGCTCTTTCTACCTGCCCTCATCGCAATAAGTGCTGCTTCTCGGCATATTGCCTCTATATCAGCGCCGGTATAGTTCTCAAGTCNATCAACGAGATCATCGAGATTGAATCGNCCCAATGGCATCTCTGANGANTGAATCTTCAGAATCTCCAGTCTTGACTTNCGATCTGGGGGNGGAACATGCAGAACGCGTTCAAAGCGTCCACTTCGTAAAAGTGCNGGNTCGATCATTTCAGGCCGATTGGTNGCGGCTACAACGATGACTCCTTCCATCGACTCGACGCCATCCATGCTAGAGAGAATCTGATTTACCACNCTATTCATGACATCNGANCCCTCTCCGGACATTGATCTACGAACACCNGCGATTGACTCGAATTCATCAAGGAAGATGATNGAGGGNGCTGCTTGTTTCGCCTTCTTGAAAACCTCNCGTACNGCTCTTTCTGATTCTCCGACCCACTTNGAAATCATTTCCGGGCCCTTGATTGANATGAAATTGGCCTTTGCCTCGTTNGCTATAGCCTTGGCAATTAGCGTTTTTCCAGTNCCTGGGGCGCCGAACAGAACGATNCCNCGTGGAGGCTTGATACCAAAGTGCTCGAAGGTTTCTGGTTGATTCANAGGCCATTCGATACTTTCCTTCAATCTCTCNTTNATTTCATCCAATCCNCCGACATCATCCCAAGAAGCAGTTGGTACTTCGACATAAATCTCCCTGAGTGCACTAGGCTCTATCTCTTTGATTGCCTCGCGGAANTCGACCATTTTGACTTCCATCTTCTCGAGTACTTCGGCGGGNATCTCATCTTCATCTAGGTCAATCTCAGGAAGATATCTTCGCANGGCCTTCATTGCAGATTCTCGGACNAGCGCCGATATGTCNGCCCCTACGAAACCATATGAATTCTCAAGAAGCCANTCCATCTCGAAATCNTCACTTATGGGCATNCCACGTGTATGNATNTCNATGATNTCAGAACGGCCNTTTTTATCNGGNACACCTATTTCCAGTTCTCTATCGAATCGTCCGGGTCTTCTCAAAGCGGGATCTATNGCATCTCTTCTATTCGTAGCCCCAATTACNACCACATTATCNCGNCCCTGCATACCATCGAGAAGCGTTAGAAGTTGNGCAACTACCCGCCTTTCTACTTCTCCACTAACATCTTCTCGCTTGGGCGCAATTGAATCTAATTCNTCTATGAAAATGATAGCGGGGGCATTAGAAGCGGCTTCATCGAATATTTCGCGAAGNTGCTTCTCACTNTCACCGTAGTACTTGGAAATAATTTCAGGGCCATTGATTGATGTGAAGTGTGCCTGTGTCTCTGCAGCAACNGCCTTGGCNATCAATGTCTTTCCAGTCCCGGGNGGNCCGTGAAGAAGGACNCCNCGAGGTGGGTCTATGCCNAGTCTACGGAATAGTATAGGATGCTTGAGAGGCANNTCNATCATCTCCCTGACTTTCTGAAGNTGGTCTCCNAGACCGCCTATNTCCTCATAGGAAATNGTCTGAATGGTACTCTCNTCTTCTTCATCAACTGGATCTTCTTTGATGACTATCTCTGTNGAAGGTAGAACCTGCACGATACCNTTTGGCTTAGTGCTGACTATCTGAAATGGCAGNGCTTCGGCGAACAAAGTCATACCTGGTATGAATATTCTATCTCCAGCTACAACTGGACGCTTGTTTAGGCCCCTGCGAGCGAATCCTTCGATACCTGGCCCAAAACGGACCTTTTGCTGCTTGGCCATTACAGGGGAGAGCACAAGTTTCTCACACTCAGATACCTCGACTTTGCTAATATTTACTCTATCGCCTAGGGATACTGCTGCATTTTTTCGGATTATGCCGTCTATCCTTATGACTCCTAGATTCGCATCTTCTGGTCTGCATCGCCAGACAATAGCGGCAGTGGACTTCTCTCCTTTAATTTCGATAACATCGCCGGGTTTGAGATTCAAATCATTATCGAATGGTACTCTAGCTCTTCCATGCCCCACATCACTTGGAATTGCCTTTGCAACCCTAAGCGTAAGTTCCCCTTCTTCGTCCGACATGGAGTATCCCTCGGAGATGTCTGTGTATTGGGCTGCCTTAAACCCCCATATCCAAAGTCGTCCTGTTTGTGCACTTACCGGACGACTTGCACGACAGCGACGTTAGCAGCATTCATGTGAATAACCGGGGTCGGCGTATCATGCCCCATGTACTTGAGACCGGATTTGAGGCGATAGATAGCGAAAACCCCAATGGTTCACCGATGATTCGTGGATACAATATAATCGGGGGGCAGTTAGAACCTGCATCTGATGGTTCGACATTTGAATCGAAAAATCCTGCTATCCTTGCTGACTGTCTTGGAGTCTTCCCCCTATCTACCAAAGATGATGTGCACAAAGCATTGAAGTCGGCAAAGTCGGCATTCCCCGGCTGGTCTTCTACCCCTGCACCAACACGTGGCCAGATCATAGGCAACATGGGAAGATTGTTGATGGAGCACAAGGACGATCTCGTACGCCTAGAGACCCGTGAAATAGGGAAAACGCTGAAAGAGAGTGCTGGAGAAATCCAGGAAGCCATAGATACGTGTCTGTTCTTCCAATCTGAAGGAAGGCGTCTATACGGACAAACCGTCAACAGCGAGCTTCCTGACAAGGAGTTGTTCACCTATCGAAGACCCCTCGGGGTTTGCGGCATCATCAATGCGTGTAATTTTCCGTCTGCTGTGCCATTCTGGAAAATGATCCCAGCAATCATGTGCGGCAACACCTGTGTATGGAAGTCGCCACAAGACAGCCCTCTTCTCTCATTTGCATTGGCAAGGATAATGCATGAGGCTGGTTTACCAGACGGGGTTGTGAATCTCATTCATGGGAAGGGAAGTGGTGCTGGTCAGCATCTCGTTAATGCAGTTGATGAAGGAATGGTCAACAAGATTTCATTCACGGGATCTACTTCGGTTGGCAAGATGATCGGGGAGATCTGTGGCCGTAATCTAGTCTCATGCTCACTCGAATTGGGTGGCAAAAATCCACTAGTCATCATGCCCTCCGCCAATCTTGAGAATGCCGTAGAAGGGGCTTACTGGGCTGGATTTGGTACTGCTGGACAGAGATGTACAAGCCTCGGCAATCTAATTGTACACGAAGATATCTACGAGGATTTTATGGAGAGATTCATGGAAAAAGTTCGTAGTACAAAAATTGGTGATTCGATGAGTAACGATGATGTTCTTTATGGCCCGATGCTGTCTGAAAAGTATGCATTGGATTTCCTTGATGGGTTGGAAATGTGCGAATCAAGCGGAGCGACACGGATTTATGGAGAGGGGCGAATAACAGCAGAGTCATCCCCCACGGGTTTCGTTGCTGACGCTGACAGCGGAGTATACATGTGGCCTCACGTGTAT
>PAUH01000031.1 GCA_002712645.1 Methanobacteriota archaeon | reverse complement strand
GATTTTGAATAATACTATTGATAGAATAGATTCTGATGGTGGGCTCGGCAGGAATTGAACCTGCGATCTTCGCCATGTGAAGGCGACGTCATAACCCCTAGACCACGAGCCCTGTGGCCGTCTCCTGCCGCGACTTCCGATTAAGGCTAGTGGAATTGTATCAGACTTCCAAGCATGTGAAATACGCCATCTCCGAGCACAGGTACGAATGCGACTGGACATGTCGGTACTGAGGCAACGGCAGACATGGGCCGCTGCCGTGATAGCCGGGTTGATGTTCGTAGGCATATCCGCCTTGGCTTTGAGCGCCTTCGATATCGCTGGTGATCGCATAGGGGAAGGCGGGGAGATTGAGCCAATACCCGTGATTCTGTTCGACTCCCTGCAGCGTGATGGGATAGAATCAGAGATAATGGACGAGGAGGGCAGGATCAACACCTCTCTTCTCAGGGGCGGAGTCCTGATCATTGATCTGATGGCGCATGACTGCACCAATTGCCATGCGGTCCAGCACCATCTGGAGGATGAAATCCCCCGTTGGGAAGAGATGGAATCGGCCAGAGAATTGCATGTGATTGCGTATGGGGCGTGGTATGATGAGAGCTTGGAATACCTCAACACATCAGAGGGGGGCTACAAGGTACCAGGATTCCCGACTGGCCTTGGGAGCGTCCATGCAGCCATTCTCGAGAATGGGACGCTTTCCGACCCCGTTCGGCTTCTGACTACTGGCGGAACTGGATTGATACCCGCAGTTCTCGTCATCGATCACGAGGGATACATCATTGCAAGAGAGAATACCGGGACGCCCACTGACGGCTGGTCGTCCTTCGACTCCGCTGTGGAAACGGCTCTGACGGGAAATCAGTTTGAGATAGAATCTCTGAGGACAATCGGCATCGCCGAGGAGAAATCCTCAGCATCTGCAATTTTCGCCTTGGGAGTCTTCCTCTCGATCCTGGTCTTCTTCTCTCCCTGCGCATTCCCGGTCCTGCCAAGTTTCGTCACCTTCCAGATGACTCTGATGGCTTCTGAGGCTTCGACGGACTCACGTGAACGTCGGAGGATAAAGCCCCCGATTCTCGGGCTCCTGAGCGGATTCGGCATGGTTTCGTTCTTCCTGGTAATCGGCATAATCGCGGCGATAATGGGGCGAGCGTTCGCTCTCAGTGGGATGATACGAATAATCGCTATCTTCGTCGCGTTCAGCCTCGCGGCTCTCGGCTTCCTCAATCTGATGGGCTGGACAAGTAACCTCTTCTCCTTCGTCCAGAGAGCCATAGACAGGCCATCCGACGGATCGAAAAAACGCTCTGCTGAGGCAAACACATTCCTCTATGGAGTCGGATACGCAGCTGCGAGCATCGATTGCACCGCAATTGCAGTATTGCCATTCGTCGTCTTCCTGGGGACGATGGGCGTCGAGGCGGTATTCACGGGGCTGCTGGGCCTGGCGCTTGGCCTGATATTGCTCATGGTGATCATCGTATCTTTGGTGGGCTACGGCAATGCGGCGTTCGCATCCAGGATAAATCCCCTGACACAGTGGATCAAGGTCATCGGATCTTGGATGATGATATTCGCTGGAACGGTGCTGCTCGTCTTCCTCTTCAGCCCGGAGACGATCTCCTCTGTGATTCAGATGTAGCCTGATTCCACAGCGCTGCGATCGCATTCTTGAGCTCACTCGCTCAGCAGGGAATCCAGCAGCGAGGATGCGCCGATACGAAGATACTGGCTGTCTGTCACGGACAGCCCTTCCCCGGTCACGGCAGAAAGTAGCGCCTCTAGATCCTCGCTGGTCCGTATGCCGCCTGACAGCTTGACCCCTCGCAATTCACCGGTGACTGTCTGGTGACGATGGACCTCCCTCGCCAGCCAGCCGGCCGCCTCAATGGAACAAGCGCCCCTCCTCCCGGTGCACGATTTGACGAAATCAGCCCCGCCCATCAAGGCGATCCTGGCTGCGCCCATGGCCGATCTCTCGTCATGGAGGGGGGTTTCGAGTATCACCTTCAGGGTTAGCCCCTCCGAGGCTCTTCTGGCTGAGTCCATCAGCAACATCGAGTCTTCAAGCCCCATTCCGGGTTCCAGCACTATGTCTATCTCATCCGCCCCCGAATCGCGAGCCGCTCGAATTTCTTTGGATAGGGCGCTCGAATCACGTGTACCCGAGGGGAAGCCACCTGCCACGCAAGCCAATTTTATNCTGGGGTCGAGCATATCCCGTANCCCNTCCAGTTGNTCNGAGAANACGCAAATAGCAGCGGGAAGATGCTTGTTGGCACGCCCAATCAGATGTTCGAGATCAGACTCACTAGCCTCTTTATCCAGAAGAGTCAGATCGAGAAGNGCNATCCGTCCGTCTCCCTCCATGGCGCCTCGTGGGAGTCATGTGGCTTGAATCAGCCGTCAGGAGTGCATGGACTCGAANNCGGNCATCCATGCCACNAGGGCCTCCACGCTGGAAAGCTCCAGCGCATTGTACATGCTGGCGCGGATCCCCCCNACGCTCCTGTGCCCCTTCAGGCCCATTAGNCCCCTCTCCTCGGCNCCTTCGAGGAAGNCGGCNTCNAGACNATGGTCTGATATNCTCCANGTGGCATTCATGACGGACCTCGAGGACTTCAGGGCANGNGGCNCCCAGAAGTCNGAGGAATCAAGATGNNCATACAACAGGGANGCCTTGGCGGNATTCCGANNTATGGCTGCTTGAACGCCCCCNNCCCNCTCGATCCAACCCAGTACCTCCTTCANGACGAANATCCCGTATGTGTTCGGGGTATTGAACAGNCTTCCNTTNGACTCATGGACCTTGTAGTCCAGCATAGANGGNAGCCCNTCNCGACCCTTCTNCAGGGCCCATGGNGAGAGTATGACCACGGTCACNCCGCTNGGCCCGAGATTNTTCTGGGCNCCNGCGTANACAACGTCATGCGCCGAGACGTCCAGNTGGNCNCCGGTNATNTCNGAACTGGCGTCAACNACNANCGGCCTCCCNCNNGAGTCCGGCATTTCGTGNAACTGNGTNCCATAGATCGTGTTNTTGGACGTGTAGTGGATGTANGCCGCNTCCTCGCTNACAGANTACTCNGAATGATCNGGNACNCTNGTGAAACCNTCTTNCGCNCCATCCCATATGGCTCGAACNCCCCCCAACTTNCCGATCTCTGNGTAGGCCTTCTGGGACCAGGTCCCGGTGACGATTATCTCNGCATGCTCCCCCTGNTCGAGAAGATTGAGNGCNGACATGTGGAATTGAAGGGACGCCCCGCCTTGNAGAAANAGCACCGAGTANTCNTCNGGAATNCNCAANAANCGCCTNAGACGNGCATCNGCNTCATCNACGATTNCCTGGAAGACCGGGCTTCTGTGCGATGTCTCCATCAGCCCGAGGCCACTCGANCCTAGCTCCTCGAGNTTCTTTTTGCACGCCTNAATNACCTCGAGNGGCAGAACTCCNGGTCCAGCACCAAAGTTGTGTAGCCTGGTCATGATGCGGCCTGAGTTANCCGGTCCTTGAGAGCATCGCATCAACCGCATNCCGTGGATGGGGTTCATGTCTCATGCATATGCCGGGGAATCGTGCTCGAAGTGGGTTTNGTGATGCTTCAGGGNTCCAGGAGGGCCCATGAGATTGCAATCCAGAANGCATCTGAGTTNACCAATACCCAGGTATCGATAAGGGAATTACGNTCNCTGGACGACCTCATCGGCGGCGGACTTGATGCNATAATACTGCCAGGTGGCGAATCCACNACTATGAGGATAGTCGGCGGAGAGGNNGGNACGGGNCTCCTNGGGCCACTATANTCGATCATNAGNGAGAATNGCGANATNCCCGTNCTAGCAACATGTGCAGGANCCATTCTTCTTGCNGACCCCCAAGACGGNGGCGATCCGATTATTTCTGCCGAGGTGGATAGGAACGCGTGGGGGCGGCAGATTGACTCATTCATCGGTCCAGTGGCCGTTGAGAACGCGAACAGCCCCATTCAATGCGTATTCATCAGGGCCCCGCGCTTCACGGATGCCCGGAAACCATCAGTAATCGCAACTTTCGACGGAGAGCCAGTGGGCGTGAGGGAAAGTAACAGGATCGCACTGACATTCCACCCCGAACTTTCCGGAACGACGATTTTTCATGAGATGCTAATCGAGGCGGCTCTGTCGGTGCAAAGGGGGGCCGCTGCATGAGCGTGACTCTGAGCCTCCCCACGATTCCTACTTTGTTCGATGCCCCTGAGGTCGAAGAGGCCGAGGGGTGCATACAGTGCCAGATGGGGTCAAAGTTGGTTTTGTTCATCACTGGAAAATGCCATTGGAAATGCGATTATTGCCCTCTTTCCGAGAATCGCAGGGAGGCTGAGATGATGTTTGCCAACGAGCGTCCCTGCACCTCATTCGACGAGGTAATCGAGGAGGCCAGGGCGATGAACGCAACGGGAGCCGGAATCACCGGCGGCGACCCGTTGATGGACAGGGAACACACATTGGAAGGAATCCGTAGACTCAGACAGGAATTCGGGCCTTCGTTTCACATGCACATGTATACGAGCATCCCGTTCAAACCCGAATACGCGAGAGAGTTCGCCGACGCGGGACTCGATGAGATACGATTCCATCTCCTCGATTTGGATGCNAAGAAATACGACAGCGTCATCTCGGCATGCNCCGCTCAAGGAATACAAACAGGAATCGAGATACCCTGCGAGCCAGACCAAGAAAAAGAGCTGATGAGCGCATTGGAAGACATGAGGGAGATGGATATNCAATTCCTCAATCTGAATGAGCTTGAGATCACCGTCGGCAATCATGGCAACATGGAAGTNAGNGGATTCAATCTCTCCGATGAGATAACCGCAGGAGCAGCGGGATCCGCCGAGCTGGCAATCAATATGCGCGACAGNGTCGCTGCTGCTGCNCTTGGGGAGCCAGATCCCATTGATGGGGTNGTGCGCGAGCCATACGGCTTCCANCTCAAGTTCTGCACAGCGGTNTACAAGGATGCAGGACAACTNAGAAACAGATTCCTGAGACGCGGCGAGGCNACTATCGCNCCTCATGAATTACTGACAGAAGATGGNACNCTNATCTTCGGAGTGATCGAATGCGAGAATGAAGTAGCTGATGATTACATGGACGAAATAATTAGGGAAACAGGTCTNCCTCGAAGATTCTTGTATCATGATTCTGAGAGGGGCCGAATAGAAATTCCTCTTTCCACAGCAGAGGAGATCAGNGATGCCGTCGAGGCTCCAGTAGCATTTGTCGAGGTACANCCNACTCANGAACGACTTGAGATGACAATTGTCTATCTCAATAGTGCGGATTCAGGCGATTGAAATTAAGAGCCATGAGGGAAAGGGACTTTCGATGCCGGTAAGCACCATCGATCAAAAGGCATCTTCTGTAGATCCCTANCGAAGACTCTCAGCCTCACAGGTGATCGCTTACANNAACTGTCCGAGATACTGGTACTATGGATGGGAACGTCGTCTGAAGACCCCGCTGCCACCACAAATAATTCGCGGAAATGCAGCAGAGGCGTGTATTTGCAGAGTCATGCGTGATTCGCCGTCTCTTCATCTTGCAGAGGATGAAGACGCGATGTCCACCCCTCTGAACGAGGACGGGGCCCCCGAATGGGACGACCCATCCAATTGGCCTGGCCCGAGAATTGAACCAGTCGAGAATACTCTTCGCCCGTCGGACATGGACTCATTGAGGACATGGGCACATGCACGTGCCCGGGTCCACTTTCAGCGATGCTGGGACGAGGCGTGCGATGATTGGGCAGCAAATCCGAATAGGAAAGGCACGGTTGAAGATGCAGACCCAGACCAATGCCTCTCAATGGTCCTGAGAGGCATAGATCTACACCTGCAAGAAGTCGAAGAATGCCTAAATTCAGAGGATGTGGATGTGGATGCGTGGCGTTCAGGGAAATCTAGACCTGCCTGGCCAGCCCCTGATGGGTTTCCCCGTGATTGGAGCAGTCCTAGCCATGCAGCCTATGACATCGGGTCAGACATGCATGTCGTAGAAGCATGGGAGATCGCAAGACCATGGTTCGTGGACCCCGATGCAGCATCTTTCACTCAGACCTCAACGCACCCAGGTGGATGGTTCCAGGGAGAATATGACCTTGTCTACAGGTGGGATGGAGCCACTCGGATAATCGACATCAAGGCCTCAGTTGGAAGAGGAGATAGGTCTCATGGCTATCTGGACCAGCTAAGGATGTACGGATGGCTTTGGTGGGCCACTCACGAGCGNAAAGAAACCGTAACCGGTTTAGCAATCTGGTATCTTGGTGCGGGAGACCCGAAAGACGTCGTCATGCCCGCTGTGGAAGAAATGGAATCGATGGACAGGGATCTATTCGAGTTGTACTCGAAGATAAGGGAGAGCAACCCATCTATCGAAGAATGCCCTGCAGAGCCCGCACCTCTTCGGAGATTCAAGGATGGTGGCGTCCCTGATGGCGAACCAGTTGAATCCGACACTAGGGCCCGATGCAACAGGTGCGAGTATGCTGGTTTCTGTGAAGGATCGAACCAAGAGCCAAATCTGATACAAATGGAAACGATTCAGCGTTTTGGACACACCTGGGAAATAACTCCATTGCAGGCGATCAGAACCCGTTTCTCTGCAATTGGAGACGTATCCAGGCTAACCGGTCCAGATCTGAATGAAGACGAGACCGTTGATGTGAGGTTCACCATGGTGGATGGTTGGGATAGGGCCACTGTCAGGCCGCATCGGATGGGCGGCCCAAAGAGGGTAACAAGATCGATCAAAGAAGGATCGAGGGTACGCGTGGACAATGCGATGCCTTCGCTTTGGAAAGGACAATTGAATCTCGATCTAGATAGCTTGTCATCCATATCACCTGCTGAGGAAGGGGACGAGGCATCCATAGTGGATATAGAGACGAGAGTCTCTGTCGTGGGGAGGGTCTGGTCGATCGATGCATATCCTGACGGAGCTTCAGTTAGCAGATGGGCCATCACATTGGTCGACGCCTCCGGGTCCGCATCCGCAGTCGCGTTCAAGCAGTTCATACCAACATCAGCAGCATCTATCTCCAGGGGCGATGTCATTGGTGTACTGAATGGGGAAGTCGGGGAATGGGCGGGACGCCCGCAAATCAAGATGGGCCCAGGTACACGCGTCGTGGTCATTGAAGACGAGGCATAACAGCCNGAATCGCTGCGCTCTAGCACAAATGGCGCCGAGAGAGGGATTTGAACCCCCGCGTCCAAGGGACAGTGGATTTCGAATCCACCGCAATACCGGGCTATGCGATCTCGGCAGCGTCNGNCCGTCCTGCGAATCAGACATAAGCCTGTTCAGGTGCAGCCCCTCCATGCGCGTCACAGTCAACCATCNGAATCAGGACCACGTTGTGGAGATCCAAGCCCCTGCGACAATCCTGGATGTGCTCAAAGAATTGGNNATACACGCATCCACTGTCCTAGCAGTGTACGANGATACAATCGTNCCTCACAATTCCGTCATAGAAGGGGATTTGANACTCGAATTNGTCATAGTTTCATCAGGCGGNTGAATGATTACTCGAGAGCCAGGTTTCCATC
Source organism: Methanobacteriota archaeon (assembly GCA_002712645.1). Lineage (GTDB taxonomy): Archaea > Thermoplasmatota > Poseidoniia > Poseidoniales > Thalassarchaeaceae > MGIIb-N1. The sequence goes on along the minus strand of PAUH01000031.1, from coordinate 42,642 downwards.
GAATAANGCNCCGTCCTCGAANTNCANNGGCTCAGAATCTCTGAAGAATGCCCTAGCACGACCTATCAGACGACCTCTGGCACCATCCCATTCCACATACGATCCTTCCCACAANCCCAGAACAGGAATCGACTCNTGTTGATGGTACTCNGANATCCTCTGCCGACGACTCTCNCCGAAGTGGTCATTGCTCTCGCCTTCTGAGAAGAAGGTTATTTTCCCNGGATAATAATGCGGATTTATCTGGAAGGGAACTATNCCCAGCGCTTCATACGAAGACGGCATNACAATNGGCATATCGTTAGTCGTCATCATCGTNGGNCANGCGACATTNCTGCCAGCACTGACTCCGAGATACGGNATTCCNTGCNTCACAACATCCCTCAGNGNATCAATCAAACCGTATCTGTGCAGATCCCTGTTCAGCAGGAAGGAATTNCCNCCGCCCATGTACACNCCGTCAGCGGCAAGTATCTGNTCGACGCCGNGATCCACATTCAATCCATGGAACTTCGCCCCNNTGGGTCCGAGAGANTCCTTCAACCGNGCAGTCCGNCCTTCATGGTCATGTGTTGCTAGNGGTATGAAAACCACNTTNTCNGAATCTCTGAAGTGATCNGAAATCAAATCCNTNTACTTGGNTCGNCGNTCNTCAGTTCCAATTCCACCGCTNCCCAGCANGACCCTCATAAGACCACTCAGACGTATAAATCGCCATAGCCATGCTCGCCNGATATCTCTGCAATAGCTGCCTCGGATATCCCGACACTCTCNAGCAGTCTGGAGGCAATCGCCTGCGTCCTATCGAGGTCCATTCCAATGTTCAATCCGAACTTATCCTGNACGAACATGGATAGCCGTTCCGCTGCTCTNGCATCNGTGGCNCCACCAACGGTGTCCGCAACAAGGCCAANCGCTTCCACTNCGTGGAGCGGGGCAAGAGAAACCAATAGNCCTGCCAGCCCNATCATCCCTGATTCNGGTTGACCCGTTCTAACCTCNATACCATGCTCCTCCATCGANCCCCTGGTNCNTTCTTCCGAGCAAACAACGTGNATTCCTTGGGCCTCNGGGTCCATNGCCAGGCCAGCNAACACGTACAGNCGAGAATCACTATGATCCTTTANGAAATCGAGAATTGATTCTGCCACCTCATNNTGGCCTGCTGCAGTAGTTGGCTGNGCNTCTGAGCAGATNCAGAGAACNGTCTGAGNCCCNATANTNACNGANTGAATTGAGAGATGCGGGGGGCGAAGTAGGCCCTCTGAATCAAGAGTCGCGTGTGGNGGCATNTCNGGATGAAGTATNCTGGCTATNATCTTCGAATCNTANGACGCCACNANGCCATCAACNACGAGNTTACCCACATTCCCNATCCCNGGAACCGCCTCGATAATGGCGTCATGANNGGGGACATCGGAAATATNCTGAATCTTTGTNCGNCTCATTCNTCCTCNTCACCTTCCTTNCTNGGAGTAGGGAGNNNNTTNACCCATTCTTCTGAGCCCCAGCCNTCTCTTTGCCNNCGNCTATCNCCCTGNGGGTCTTCTGGAGAGAANCGGAGTGGNGCNACCGCNACTCTGGTTNCNCCACAATCGCATTNTCTNGAGAATCCGTATGACNAGCATGCGGGGCATCGTTGNAACNTTGTTCGAGGCATGAACGCAAGTCGACCCCTCGCACCGGGTTCATGAAGTATTGCGGGCATCAGACGCGCTCAGCNGAGAAATTGCCGTCATANGCNTTCATCGCGGACTCTGCAGCTTCNANACANGNATTCCATGCTGACTCGGCAGAATCGTAATCCGGNCCTTCCACTTCGACNCTGTAATTCGGNGCNCCGTCGTAGTGGCACGTAAGTACNACTTCNTCCATNCCTTCTATGCTGGCCTCAGCCNTTTCCANCACNTCNTGAATNCCNGNAACACCTTCGCTNGACCATATCTCTACGTGGAAATTNCCCTTNAGATGNACTGATTCNGGAACGATNTTTTCNACAGCGAGTTCTACTACGGTNGCAATCCACTTCCCCTTGAAACCNGCATTATCCAAGGCANTNGAATCAGCCGCNGCCTCTTCNAGGGCNCCGTACAAAGANCCGAAAGAATCCNCNAGNTCATCCGAAGTCGAATCCAANTCGTCTTCGGACCATCCGANNCTATCNGCNGCGACCTTCATTATNTGNCCNGCNCGCTGCTCGTTCTTCCAGAANTGGAGNGCATCTCTNCGNCGCTCCTCGGAAACTGATTTTATGGAAAGATCAATNCTGCCNCGATCACGCTTCACNCCTATTGCCTTCGCCACAACNCGCTGNCCNTCTCTCANGTGAGATCTTACGGATTTTACCCATCCCGCTGCGACTTCTCCTATGAATACGAATCCTTCCGCGCCNTCCATCCCGTCTATCTCTAGGTAGGCGCCCTTGTCGCTTACGGATTTCACNACGCAGACNAGNAGNTCTCCTTCCTCNGGCCAANATTCNTTACGAGCCAATGTCGAACCCCCTTCACTCGAGGNTTTCTNNTAANCTGCTNCCNACNAANTCGGCCTTGCCGCCCTTTGGCACTGCTAANGTGCTCCCNCACACGGGGCANGATATGACGGAAGATGCACGACTNAACACNACGGCCTCGTTACCGCAGTCATTGCAANTNACTCTGAGAAAANTTGCACCGGCCATCTGAATCACCTATCCACGAGTTCGAATTTCTTCGCCCTCTTAGCTGCAGGTTGGTGCGCCTTGCCAGTTTCAGTNCACCTGTATANCAGATTNACACGTTTTGTGGGNTTCTCTCCTGAAGGTTTTGGACGAGGGAAACCACGGTATCCAGCAGTAACTCTTCGGAATCNACGCTGACCCCATTTGAGCTCACTNGCGCGGCGCTTCTTGACGCGCTCCACCGTATGCTCGGTGTGCTTNCCAGCAGATGGGCTGTAACGCATTACCTTACGTGGGCGCTTTACCATTTGTACCACCAGCGAGCCGTCCACCGACGGTTCCTATTTGAGTGTGGCGATACCACTNNTCATCNGANNGGGCCCTGNATCCCCCATCTCTTTCAAGCCNNATACCCTCTCCGCANANCATGGANGCCCCNTNTGCGAGAGTCGCNGGCGNCATCNTGCTACTAGTTTCNATTTCNTGGAATAGGATGGGNCCCTCNGACTCCAGATACAGAATNGCNCTCGTGATTGCTANGGTCGGAATCGNNCTTNTNATCGGNCNCGANNTACTNNCNCCATCCGANCTCTATGATCGGNTNTCCNGCGACGACGCNTCNCAGGANATGGGNGTNGTCANTCGTCCATTTCNCNATATGGGCCCTNCTNNTCGCGNTCGGCTCGATGTTGACGATAAGAGGCTCCNGAGTTTATGGCGNNATNTCNCCTANAACCCTCNTNACNGGNTGGNTACTTGTCATTTCTTCNATCTCCGTGGCNNTGGTATTCAGACCTGGANCCAATCTNCTAGACCCGATGAGGGGCGTATTCAGCATATGGGATGCCCTATCCGCAGCTCCGATCATTCTAGGTATGATTTCNGGGCTAATCGCAGCTGTAGCAATAGTGGCCTGGTCCGAGTATAGTGAACCGCCGCTGCCCCCNACGCCCGGGCTCGATGATGATGAGAGGATGTACGTTCGTAAGATTGTGGAAGATCATCTCGGGGGTGTGAATTGATGTCTGGCCCATTTTTAGAGGAGTTTNCCNCNGGATTCACAATTTCACTTGTATGGTTAANNATCCACGTCNTNTCCACGTACAGGAGAGGAAANACCNCCGNNAGNCTCGTTNCCATCTCCACGATATCCTNTGCAGTGGCTCTGTATCTTCTTACTTCTGTACCGCATGAGTCGGTTTCTTCGTCNTTNAAATCTCTAATCTACTTCCTGGCNCTGACTCCCTTGGTTGCCANNCCCTTCCTCTTGAGAATCACNGTTTCNCANTCGAATGAATTCGATCNAATCGCCTTACAAGAGGCAGATTCTGTATCAGATAGCGAGTGATAAGCCTCATAACAGAAAGGCAGTTGGCGCGAACGTCAAGGAGGNTTGCATATGTCAAANGGAACACCCAGTATGGGNAAAAGGCAGAAGCAAACCCACATCCGATGTAGGCGATGTGGNAAGCACTCCTATCACAAACAAAAGGCNAGATGCGCCTCTTGCGGGTTCGGNGTCACTGCTCGCATGCGAGGCTACAGATGGGCCAAGAANAATCGTCGAATGACGGATTGAACGACNCCTAGTTTTCTGGGGAATGNCTAAGTCCCGACAGCCAAAGGTCCGTGTGTTCTCGATGTGCGGCATTATCGGTGTTGTNGGAATCGAGGGNTCGACCGTCTCNCCCACACTCTACGACGGGCTTCTCGTGTTACAACACAGGGGCCAAGATGCTGCAGGTATACTGACTAGCACCGAGTCACGCNTTTTCCATCGNAGNGCGAATGGATTGGTTCGNGATGTATTCCAGCTGAAACACATCGAACTGCTTCNAGGNTCAATGGGCATNGGGCATGTTCGATATCCCACAGCAGGCAGTAACTCAGCCGCAGAAGCACAACCNTTCTACACAAACTCNCCATTCGGAATCAGCCTAGCACATAATGGAAATCTTACAAATTCGGAAGAACTNATCACGGATTTATTTGACGTAGACCGACGACGAATCAANACAGATTCNGATTCAGAGGCCTTACTCAANCTACTCGCAGCGGAGCTTCAANGCGCTATNCAGGANACCNCGTCAGGCAAGAGCACATTGGACGAGGAATCCGTATTCACTGCCGTCGAGCGTCTCCACAGAAGAGCAANCGGCTCATTCTCNGTCGTGGCCATGATAACTGGNTGGGGGGTTATCGCCATACGNGATAGACATGGCATACGCCCATTGTGCATGGGATCTCGNACAGAAGATGGCATGGTGGAGAGGATATTCGCATCCGAGAGCGTCGCTCTAGACGTACTGGATTTCAAACTAGATCGAGANGTGAAGCCCGGTGAGACAGTNATAGTGAGATCCAACGGGGCAATCACCTCTAGGATATGCGCCCCAGTNNCTGAACCTAGNCCNTGTATCTTTGAACACGTTTACTTCTCTAGGCCTGACTCTACNATAGACGGNGTATCTGTGCACGCCGCAAGNCTCGAGATGGGGCGAATCATGGGCGAGAGGATTCTGAAGGAAAATCCNGANCATGGAATCGATGTCGTTGTACCCGTNCCAGATAGCGGCCGTATAGCAGCATTNGAGTTGGCAAGGACTCTNGGNGTCCAATACAGGGAGGGATTCGTCAANAATCGATATATCGGTAGGACGTTCATAATGCCAGGACAGAATGTCCGTAAGAAATCTGTCAGAAAGAAACTCAATACTATTCTGGGTGAATTTCAGAANAAGAATGTGNTGATCGTAGATGATAGCATAGTCCGTGGNAATACCTCNAAGAGAATNGTNGAGATGGCAAGGTCNGCAGGGGCNGAACAGGTCTTTTTCGCCAGTTGCGCACCTCCGGTGATACACCCCAATGTCTACGGAATTGATATGCCTGCNAGGGAAGAGTACATCGCTCATAACCGNACTGTAGATGAGATAGGNAACGCCATNGGCGCGGATTGGATGATTTATCAGAAACTCGATGATCTAGTAACTGCATGCCTGGGTGCCNCAGAGCGAGAAGTGACTTTCGANTGCTCATGCTTTGACGGNGTGTATNTNGCCGGCACCATTGACGAGGANTATCTGAATCGNTTGGAATCTAGAAGGAAAGACGCAGCGAAAGACNCTGAACCTGTTTTNTCCTGAANACTGGACAACCATGAAGCCTTCAGNCCGCNCCCCTGAATCATGCCCGGACGCCTTTTGGAGTCCGAACTCATCTTGGAGCCATCTNCAGACATCATCTGGNGCACTCTTCCGGANGGGGGCCTGGTGATTGCAAAACACGGCTCGAAAATCGAATACCTACTTTCTTCCGCAAAACCNCCATCTCACNTGANTCCTCANTCCCTGTCTGCNGTTGCGGTAACTGANATGGGNNTNATCCTCGGTCATAATGATGGNAGAATTGAGGTTTTATCCGAGTCGGGAGTCGAATTTTCTGGTAAGACAGAAGCATCCATTGAGACAATATTGAGTGGGGGCAAATGTGCAGCGATANTCGATNGCGACGGAGAAGTTAGGTGGATGGATGAAGACAAAAACGTCCATGCCATCGAAGGGTTCGGCGAATCTGAAATCGTGCGGGTTAATTCCAANTCAATAGCAGCTTCAGGTGTTTTTGGAACANTGTGGATAGCGAATGAGGGNGAAATCGTTCATACATCANCTCCTTCTGANNNATCGATCGAGTCCATCAGCTGCATGGAATTCCGNCCATCCGGAATCCTTGTCGTCTCACGAAGGTCTCTGGNCGGAATTGNNGACCATGTGCCGGAGAATAGGGTGGAATGTTGGNATATCTCCNGTGGNCGGATACATTGCTCTGAGACGGACCATCCATTATCGTCAATGACNCCCACCCAAAGCGGNGTAATCGTGGGNGATGTGATGGGNGGAGTGACTCAANTTGAGATATCGGGNCAACNATCTGNNAGGATTCAGTTAGACGACCAACGTATCAGCACATTGTCANGCTCCGANGAGATAATNTGCGNCGGGATTTGGTTCAATATAATCGGNCTCAGGGNCGAGNGTATACTTTGGAAGTGTGAACTGGANGGNATCCCCCGTTCAATCACTCGTTTANCTGATGGNAGGTCAATCGCGGTGTGNGTCAATCCTTCAACGGACGCTGTATCCGCNTGGGTATTCAANCCACAAGGGGATGTAGAGGACGAGGCTGATGTGGNNTCTCAAAACAAGGAAACAATTGATGCCCCCAATTACGAGGATGAAGAAAACACCCGTTTTGAGCACAGTGGCGAAGAGGTAACNAGGATTCTCGACGANATGAGCGAAGAAGTCGAAGATCAGATAGTNGANGNAGAGGATNNCGACCTTCTNGAAGANTTAGCTTCTGAGGCNAAAATGATCAATNTNCCGCCAGTAGCNGATGCTGGCGAAGANCTAACNGTAACATCCGACGAAGANGGNACTGCAGAAATATTGCTGGANGGNAGNGCATCATATGATCCNGATGGNGAAATTAATGCNTGGGAATGGCTCGATGAGCGTGAACGAGTTGTAGGNTCCACCTCNATGATAAAGGTCAGAGTCAGNNAGGGAACNCANGTTTTCCGTTTACGTGTGAANGATGACAAAAATGCAATGAGCGAGGCNATTGTGACGTTGAGAGTTATCTGAAATATATGNCATCTAGNNCGGATTTTGAGGCCCAACGGTCAATAACCCCTCTCCNTGTGCTTCTTACGGTCGATACGGTGAGCGATTCCATCATGAAACTCGATGGCAAGAAAGCACTGGTCTTCGGNGTCGCTTCCGAAGATAGNATCGCCTATGCAATATGCCAGAGACTNGCACAAGCAGGGTGCTCNCTNATTTTGGGCTTCCAACCAAGATTCAGAAGTAGGATACAGCANTTAGTNGCNACANTGCCNGAAGGGACCGAATTACACCCAATAGACGTTAACGTNGAGGGCTCAACAGCTTCCTTCTTCGAATCATGGCAGGCAAATTCTCCNGGNGCCAAAGCAGACATCATCGTCCATGCNATCGGTTTNGCCCCGAGAGAAGCATTCGACAGGAACCTCCTCTTCGTAGATATGGANCCNATGGATGTAGCATTGAGAATAAGCGCACANAGCCTCCAAGGTATNGTCAGACACGCNCTGCCNCATNTNGCCCCAAACTCTTCCACNATCACCCTCACATACGCTGCAAGCACNAGNCATGTCCCTAGCTACGGTTTGATGAGNGTNGCAAAAGCAGCACTAGAGGCTTGGGTGAGGGAAATCGCTGCTAGNCTNGGNCCCGATGGCCACAGGGTAAATGCAATCAGNGCAGGCCCGATTCGTACTCTTGCNGCCTCAGGNATACCNGGATTNGACGGCATATTGGCGCATGTTGAACGAAANGCGCCNCTCCGNAGGAATGTCGANCAAATGGACGTGGCTGGAACCGCNGCATGGCTGGCAAGNCCGCTCTCATCTGGAGTCACTGCTCAGATAATTCACGTAGATGCCGGATANAGTTCTACGATGGTGCCCGATGACATAAGTGAGTGATTGCATGAAATCTTCNGGCANAGACCATGAAGCNTTCGAGCCNATTGCAATAATNGGNGTGGGNGCCCTGCTTCCAGATGCGAATGATGCTNCNGAATTCTGGCAGAATATTTTGGATGCNAGATGNTCCATAAAGCAACTCCCCGATGATNGNTGGAATTCTGANGATCATTGGGNCNTAGGCGGCCCAAAGAATGTAGACGAGGGTAAGACCTACAGCAAAATCGGAGCATGGGTCCATGGATACGAATTTGATTGGAGGAGATGGCGACTTCCNCCNGGCTCACTNCCTCAAATCGACCCTTGTCAGCAGTGGGCTGTCAGNGTCTCAGCNGCNGCTCTCGAGGACGCNGGNTATCTCGGAGAAAATGCAAGNCTNNCAATTCCAAGNGAGGCCACTGGCGTAATCTTCGCCAATGCNTTGGGGGGCGAGAATAGAACTCGTTCTACNGAGAGNGTNCTCATAGACAGGTANGAGAGGCATGCTAGAGANTCNGGGATATCNAAAGAAGACTTCTCNAAATTGAAGNAGTCAATACTCGANGGNTCNCCNCGAGTNGATGAAGATACGATGCCCGGNGAACTTGCTAATGTCGTCGCNGGAAGAGTAGCCAANCTTCTAGATNTACAAGGTCCNAATTACACTACAGATGCAGCATGCGCTTCNGCAATTGCCGCNGTNNTGGATGCNTGCCATCTTTTGCATTCCAGACAGGTAGACATGATGATTGCAGGCGCNGCAGATCGAACNATGGATCCAGCCACATTCGCCAAATTTAGTGCGATAGGAGCCCTATCCCCNAANCATTCAGTNCCATTTGACCGNCGTGCAAATGGCTTCGTCATGGGNGAGGGNGCGGGTGCTTTGNTTCTCAAGAGNCTCGANGATGCNNTNCNTGATAATGANANGATATACTCNGTGATAAGNGGGATAGGGGCAAGTAGNGATGGCCGTGGAAAGGGNATCACNGCNCCCAGNCAANGAGGACAAATNCAGGCNATCAACCGNGCGTATGCCCAGGCGGGNTACGATCTNTCCAGCGTNGAGCTGATAGAGGCCCANGGCACTAGCACATCTGTAGGGGANGCCACAGAATTGGCTTCTTTGGCCNAAGCATANGGNGATAGNTTGCTGCCCGGTTCGGTGGCAGTAGGGTCNGTGAAGTCGCAGATNGGNCATCTCAAAGCAGCAGCAGGTCTTGCAGGCATCCTCAAAGCAGTTCTAGCGCTNCANAANAGNACAATACCCCCNTCAGCCGGTTTCGAGGAACCNAACGACACCGTNCCNTGGGCGNATGTCCCATTTTACNTCCCGACCACTTCAGGAACTTGGCCCGAGCCAAGNTCGCATCCAAGGAGGGCGGGCGTCAGCGCCTTCGGATTCGGNGGNACAAANTTNCANATCGCNCTTGAGCAATACCACCCCGAAGCCCANACNGAACTATCCAATAGNTGGAGAAGNAGNCTTGANNTNCTTGCTGGAAGAGTTGATTCAGATGATGTCAAACNGCTTCCNTGGAANCATCTGAAAGCNCTNGAAGGAGGAGTNCTTCTTCTCAATGCAGANAGCNTAGAAGANATGCNCTTGAAACTCAAACGNGCATCTTCAGAATTGTTCAANGGAANGCCAACATTCGANGAAAGTCCGANNGGTAGGCGACTTTCTAGNGAACTACCCCTNTACTCTTCAGACTTCAAAGCAAAAGGAATCAGANTATCNTTNGTTGCAGTCACNTGGGCNCAGTTGGAGAAGAGACTTTCAATCGCNATAGACAGCATAGAAGATCCTGAAAGATATCCGTTTTTGGAGAGNCAACAGATTCTGATTGAGACAAAACCCGTTGATGCNNATGCAAAACTNGCACACATGTATCCNGGTCAAGGNAGNCAGTANCTGGGAATGACTCTNGATTTNGCACAGAGGTACCGNGTGGTAAGCTCGACATGGGCNGAAGCAGANGAGATAATGCNNCCCGTAATCCAAGACTCTCTTTCGCGNCTAGTTCTATCGAACGANCTCGCTGGCNCNGATTTNGAAGCGGCACAGANGAGNCTNANCCAAACNGAGTANACCCAACCNGCCATGCTCACTGCAGATTTGGCAATAGATCGNCTCCTAGCAGAACATCNAATCAGNCCNGATATGGTTGCAGGGCATAGTCTCGGNGAGTATGCTGCCTTGATGGTCTCGGGAATTNTGAGNTTCCAAGACGCAATGAGAGCNGCAGCAGCNAGGGGGACCGAGATGGGCTCNGTNGATGTACCNGANCCAGGNCTCATGGCTGCNGTNGGNGCTCCTNCGGACAGGGTCATCGAGGNAATTNNCCAGATTGAGGGATACGTGATAGCCGCGAATAGAAANAGNCCAAATTCCACTGTGATCGCGGGAGAAACCGAAGCAGTCAGATTAGCAATGAAGGTACTGTCTGACGCTGGAGCAACAGTCATACCATTGCAAACCAGCCATGCATTCCACACAGAGATAGTCGCACCTGCAAATGGGCCATTGAAGCGATTTCTTGAGTCGATCGACATATCTCTCCCAGATATTCCGATAACAGCCAATGTGGACGGCTCGTTTTACCCATCAGAGGCTGATGATGTCAGATCGTCAATATTGGAGAAGTTGGCCCCACAGATGTCTTCCCCAGTAAACTGGATAGATCAGATAGAGACCATGTATGCCGCCGGTGCAAGATTATTCTTGGAGGTCGGCCCAAAACGAGCACTATCGTCAACGGTTAGCGACATACTGGGAGACGATGCCAAATCCTCAACGACAAATCATCCAAAGGTGGGGGGCATAGCAACATTCCTTGGAGCCCTAGCATTCCTTTCGATAAATGGGAAACAACCAATCATGGATGAGTGGGGGGGCAATATTCTCTCTTCTGAATTTAGATCTAGGCCTTCAGATGCCGATATGGGTTCAGAGTCTAACGATTTAGAGGCCCTCAGAACACGCTCAAGGCCTTTGCCCGCAGCACCGGGGGAGAACAGCAATGGCCGCCATGTCGTAACTTCTGACCCCATGTCGAAATCTGCAGACATGGTCGCTAGAATACTCGCAGAAGAAACCGGGTATCCTGCTAATGTATTGGGGGGAAGAGTGGATCTAACGGAGCTAGGATTCGACGATTCAATGCTTCCGAGAGTAGTGGAAAAACTCTCGAAGCATGGAAAATTCACAGGATCAAAACCCGAGCAAATTTCGACCGTAGAAGATCTAGTCGAGTGGTATGGGCCGAAGGCAACCCCTGAGAAATTTGAGCCTTCAATCACAGAGGCCCCCGTGGTAAGCGGGGTATCTTTGGGCGTACCTGGGATGAGCGAGGTCTTCGACGAAGGAGTGTGGGACGCGATTCTAGCAGGCAGAAATCTGATTTCTGAACTTCCGACTGAAATGAAGCAAAAACTGGTCGACAAGAAAATTGTCCGTCTCGTAAAAAGCGAGGATGGAACCTCAAGATTGGTTTCTGCTGATACGTTCGAGACGGTGCCTCAACTTGCTGGCAGAGGCGGAGTCTTTGACCTGATTGAGCAGTATGGTATCGACCCCAAATTGGTTGAAGCCTTTGACATCGCCACTTCGCTAGCCTTCGCTTCAGGACTCGAGGCCCTGAGAGACGCAGGTCTGCCTTTGTTCCCCATCGAGCAAACCAATAGCTCCGGGATGAGGGTAATTCGGAGATGGACACTCCCGGAAAGTGAGCGTGATCGAACTGGAGTGATATTCGCGTCAGTTTTCCCAGGACTTGAGAAAGCAATTGAGCATGCGTTGAAGGACAGCTCTTCTGAAGAATCACAATTCGACAGGAAATATCTGCTCCAGGTTTTGTCCATGGGCCACAGCCAATTCGCATCATGGATCGGAGCAAGAGGCCCTAATTTGGCAATAAACAATGCTTGCGCATCGACTCCAGCAGCCTTTGCAATAGCCGAGGATTGGATGGCAAGAGGCCGATGTGACAGAGTAATAATTGTCAGCGGAGACGACTCTACCTCGGATACGCTGATGCCTTGGATCGGCTCAGGATTTGCAGGGGCCGGCGCCCATGCGATGGGCAATATCGTGGAAGAAGTCGCTTTGCCCTTCGACGCACGTCGCCACGGCATGCTTCTCGGAATGGGTGGAGCAGGTTTCGTGTTGGAGCGTCTCGAAGACGCGAAAGATCGAGGCATCATGCCGTATGTCGAACTGCTTGGGGCAGAGATTGCCAACAGCGCATTCCATCCAACACGCCTTGATACGGAACATGCAGCATCAGTAATGGAATCGTTCGTCTCTCGCATGGAAGATCGATGGGGTCTCGAAAGAACCGATATGGCGAATCGTATGACATTCATGTCTCATGAGCCATACACNCCTCCGAGAGGGGGCTCAGCATCAGCCGAGGTAAGCGCTCTTCGACATGTATTCGGGAGAAATGCATCTGATATCTTAATCACCAATGCAAAGGGATACACCGGCCACCCGATGGGTGTTGGTTTAGAGGATGCANTGGTNATCAGAGGCCTTGCTGCAGGAATCCTGCCGCCTGTTGCCAATCACATGGTTGACGACCCTGCCCTCGGAACCCTCAATCTCTGCAAAGGCGGTCAACATAATTTGGATCTCGCACTGAGGCANGGTGCAGGTTTTGGTAGCCAGATCGCACTCACACTTATGCGCAGAATTGCTGTTTCCGATACAGAGAGGTTNGACATAAANAGNATATCCAATTGGACTCTTCAGGCAAGCGGGGGNGCCAACGTCGACCTCAGAGTCATCAAAAGGAAACTCGTAGCATATGTCGATGCTGATGAAAATCTGGTCGGAGGCGTTGCAGGCGAGGAATATTCACCNGAACCCATTTCTGAACNGATGATCCCTTCAAAGNCCGATGAAAACATCCGGCCAATTNTTCAACCAACTAAGACCAAAANCCCGGAAATAGCCCCAGNAAACAAGCTGAAATCTTCCGGTTTGAAAANCCCTTCCGATATTGATGACACTCGTGTTAAAGTATTGGAAATCGTTGCTGAATTCACNGGTTACCCCCAAGAATTCATTGAAATGGATGCGGACATGGAGGGCGAGCTGGGAATCGACTCGATCAAGCAGGCAGAAATAATGGCAGAGATAAGATCGTCATTTGCATTGCCTTTGGATGAAGAATTCCAACTCAGGGACCACCCAACATTAGCCCATATCCTAGTTTACATTTCATCAATGAACGGAGTACAAACCACCCGACAGCCAGNTNCTGCTAACCAGAAATCTCCCGATGCGCCTGTANCACATGAAAATAGCAATGTGACTGCTGANNCAGTGAAATCACAATCCGATGAAGAGACACTTTCCCGAATCCTCCCAATCGTGGTGCANCACACCGGCTACCCNCAAGAATTCATNGAAATCGATGCGGACATGGAGGGCGAGCTGGGAATCGACTCGATCAAGCAGGCAGAGATAATGTCAGACATAAGAACCGAATTCAATCTAGAGGTGGATGAGGAATTCCAGATCAGAGATCACCCAACTCTGGGGCATGTCGCCTCCTACGTGTCCGGANTCAATGGCGGGGGAACCACTCCCTTACGCGACCCAGGTGCCCATAACAAGAATGGCTCTCGTGACCCCCCTGAAATTCACAGACATAGGNTCGAAATCGAAAATATGGCCTCCCTGGCAATGGGTCATTTGCCTTCGCAGATTCTTATCACCAGGGATCAAAGAGGCGTAGCCGACGCCCTATCAGCAAAACTCCAGTCACTTGGCGTAAGNTCCATCTTCGTGGACGAGGGGAGAAATGAGGAGATAAGAAACGTGGATACAGCACTCATCCATCTGGCCCCCCTTGACGCAGAGGGGACACTGGCCAGCGACCCGGACCCATTGGGATGGGCCATATCGACACATTCGCTCTTGAAAGACTTCGATACCAATCCCGACCTTCAATTTCAAACATTTGTGACAGTTTCTGCATTGGACGGTGCCCATGGTTTNTCAGGAGGNGATCTGAACTCAGCGGCTGCAGGAGCACACGGAGTCGCAATGAGTTACGGTAGAGAGCGCCCAAATGTGATAATCAGAGCAGTCGATTTGAATCCCGAATTACTCGATAATCCNGACTCTGCCGCACTCGCAATACTTGCAGAGACGACTAGGAAGACAGGGCCGATTGAGGTGGGNATCGATGCTGATCTCAAGAGACAAAGAATCTCCCTAAGAATNTCAGATGCCCCCTCTCCTCAGATATCCCTCAATCCTAGCGACGTCTGGATCGTGAGTGGTGGGGCTGCCGGNGTCACTGCAGAATGCATGATCCGCCTCGCATCAAGTGAGAAATCCGATTCGCCCACATTCATCTTGCTCGGCAGGACCGCTTTGGACCCGGAATTGGCCAATCTAGCGNATTCAGATGAGGATGNCATGGAAGATGAGAAGAACCAATTGAAGCAGCATCTAGATTCAATCAGTAGTTCTGGGAAAGTCACTCTAAAGCAGTGGGACGATGCTTGGCAATCTAAGAAACGGGCCATTGGGATTCATTCTACCCTTTCGAGACTCAGAGCTGCCGGAGCCATCGCAGAATACGTCTCAGTGGATGTCACATCAAGGACGTCTGTTGATACAGCGATCGACTCAATCATCGGCAATTACGGGCCTATAACTGGTATAGTGCATGGCGCAGGCATTGAGGACTCCACACCTTTCGATTCAAAGTCAGATGAAACCGTACAGAAGGTCATGGGCGTAAAAGTAGGGGGCTGGCTGTCGATTTACGGTTCGCTATCTTCGAGAAAGCAGCCGGTTAGATTCGCATGTTCATTCACGTCCGTAGCCGGAAGATTGGGCAATGCAGCCCAACTAGACTATTGTGCAGCGAACAGGATATTGGATGCCGAACATGCCAGGATATCCTCGGAAAACATGGTCTCAATCTCAATTGCTTGGTCGCCTTGGGCCGGTGCGGGGATGGCTACAAGGGGATCGCTGGAAACTGTATTCGATCGTGCAGGAGTGGACATGATACCCGTCGACGACGGTGCCCGTATGTTCGTTGAAGAGGTATTGGGATCAGCAGGCACGCCAGTCCTTATCGCAGGAAAAATGGGTACTTTAGATCACAGAAAATCAGTAAGAGAAAAGGAAGTCCATCTGTCTCCGAGTGCATCTTCTGATTATGGTGACCCTCTTACCTTCCCGATGATTCAGCAGATCCTCAAATGCGATATCGGCATGAAGGCAGTCACCTCTATCGATCTGGATCCGGATTCGCACACATATCTCAAAGACCACTCAATATCTGGAGTGCCATACTTTCCAGGGGTAATGGCTCTCGAAATGATGGCTGAGACCGTTAGTCTGTGTTCAAATAATGGCAAAGTTGTCAGATTCGAGAATGTTGAATTCGGAATACCCGTGAAAATCACAAGAGGGACCAAGGAAATTCGTTGTGCTGTTGAATCCATTCAGCACGATGGTGCTGAAATTGCATTTTCTTGCACCATAGAGTCCATGGCCCCCGGAGGGCTCGGACAATCGATAATCCATCACAAGGCCATTGCAATATTGCGCCCTTCTATGGGAATTGAATCAATTCCTGACATTATCCCTGAGGAAGAAGATGGATCAAGAATCCTTGCCTCAGCAGATATCTACAACCGTATGTTCCATGGGCCAAGATTCCAACCTCTGATTGGAGTGGTAGCATCTATTCAGAATGAAAATGGCCGAGGAATTGAAGCACGTGTGCACGATATCAGGGACATCCCCAATCCAGAATTATTCAACAGTGGAGCGGGTGAAAAACAACCTACAATGATAGCATACCCGATGCTCATTGAATCATGTTTTCAGGCGGCTGGTCTAACATCAATGGATATCGATGGTGTTGACTCTCTCCCCGTGGGTGCACGCAGGATAGTCCTGTCAGACGAGATTTCAGACGGTTCGTTAACCGTCTTGTCCGTCAGGATCGGGTCTTCACCCGATTCTTCCACTCTCCACGATTCAGTAATAAGACTCGATGGCACCCCCGTGCTCAAAATTGATGGTCTTATGATGAAATCAATGGCTACCCTGGATGCTAGCGAGCGCCCAGGTTTGATAGACGCGGAGTAGGGAATATGCTCCACAATGCCTCAAAGATCGTATCAAGTCAAAAATCATTCACGATTCATTTTGTGGAGCATTCTGCTCATTCTGAAGATACAAACAACCCTCCTCTCCTAGATCCGAAAATAATGGCTTCTAGGAGCCCCAAAAGAAGATTACACCATATTTCAGGGAGACACGCCCTTTCAAAAATTTCACAGTCTAGAGATGGAGACACTTTGCAAATAGTGCCTGACATGGGCGGTTGTCTGGTTCGTGATGGTCGAATCTTTGCGAGATGTAGCATATCTCATTCTGATTATGGGGCTGTAGCTGTGGTAGCACCCTCCGATATGCCCGTGGGGGTGGATTTGGAACCTAGAAATCGGAAAGTATCCCAGGGGGCATTTAATTTGATATTGAATGAAGAGGAACAAAATGATGTTCATGACGAGCACTCAAGACTCCGGATATGGATGTCGAAAGAAGCTATTTCGAAAGCCCTCGGTATTGGCATGTCAATTTCGAAGGATATCACACATGATGGAAAATCATGGACGGCCATGGGATCAAGATGGTCGATAAACAGCCACGATGTCAAAATCTCTGACGTAGACCACATCGCCGTGATCGCTTCGAGGATCACGGAAGAGACTTGATGGCCTCATGTAGGATTGGCAGCGCGTCTTCCCACTGAGCAACGATTCCATAGTCGGCAACACCGAAGATAGGTGCCTCGGGATCCTTGTTGATTGCGAGAATGTATCTGCTTGATCGCATACCGGCTAGATGCTGAATCGCACCAGATATTCCGACTGCAATGTAGAGGGATGGGGTGACGGTCTTCCCCGTTTGGCCAACTTGCATACTGTGAGGAAGGCCCCATTCGTCCACAACTGCGCGACTAGCACCCACCGCGGCACCGAGAGAATCAGCAACAGATTCCAGTTTTTCAAAATTAGATCGATCTCCAAGGCCCCTTCCCCCGGAAATTATGATATCAGCCTCAGAGACGTCGAGACGTTCTCCTGCCTTGGCAATGGCTTCTAAGATTGCAATCTTCAAGTTCTCCCCGGAGTCAACCGTCGAAACATCCGCTGAACCCCCCGATTCCGCTGATTCAATTGCGTTCGGACGGATCGTAATGACTGCATCGCCACTCACGGAGATACTTTCCACAGCCTTGCCGGAGTAGGCGGGCCTCTCGACCTTTATGCCCGGGGCTATCGAAGTCACATCCTGGACAACTGAACGTCCAAGACCTGCTGCGATGCTCGCTGAAAGCTCCCTCCCCATGGGAGTAGTAGCCATCAGAACAGTACCATCGACAAGACCGGATATTGCTGCTGACCATGCCGATGAATCGAATACTGAGAAGCAGTCTCCATTGAGTTTTATGACCTTCTCAACACCCTGTATTTTCGATGCTTCATCGGCACCATTTCCACCAGGTATAATCACAGTACATGATTCACCGATTATCGATGCCGCCCTCACCAATTGCGGCAAGGTCGGATGCATTCCTTCTTCATGCGGTTCTGAAACGATTGTTACACTCATGTCATGACCTCCTCAGATTACGTTGGCCTCTTCTCTCAGTTTGGTTACGACTTCAGAGGCAGAAGCCGCACCCTGGAATGTCTGCCCGACAGGCTTCTCTGGAGGGTATCCGACTGATTCAACATTCACGCCGCCATCTTCCATTGAAACACCAAGATCAGCAGGGGATAGCGACTCTATCGGCTTCTTTTTAGCCATCATGATGCCTCTCACATTCGGCCTTCGTAGCTCTTCATCGCCTTTGTCGAATGCAAATACGCATGGGCCATTCACCGAAACACGTTCCATGCCTGAGGAAGTCGATCGAGTTGCCACGAAGTTGCCGTCAACCGCCTTTACCTCCGAGACAAGACCCACACAGGGAAGGCCAAGCATCTGTGCAACTCCTGGTGCTGTAGAGCCAGAGTTAGTGTCTGCTGCTTGCTTGCCCGCGAGAACGATATCCGCTTCTGATTTACGGACAGCAGCCGCCAGAGCACTCTGAAGTGATAATGACCCCGTATCCCCCTCATACAATACGTGCACCAGCTCATCAGCACCAACCGCTGCGGCATCGATAAGAGACTTGGAAGAACGCTGTGGCCCAAGAGTAATTGCAACTACCTTCGCCCCTGATTCGCTTTGCAATTTAAGGGCGGCCTCAAGGGCATATTCGTCATACGGGCTGATTGTCCATTTCGATATAGAGCCCTCGTCAACCGATCCGCCGGCTATGCTAATTCTTGCTGTTGTGTCTGGTACTTGCTTGATTAGGACGGCTACCTTCACGCGATCACCATACGTCGCTCCGGCAGCAGTCCTATCAATACAACGGAATCAGGCTTCTCTCGTAAAGGCCTGAATGCCGGTTATGTGCCTTCCTAGTATCAGATTGTGTATGTCGTGAGTTCCCTCATACGTCTTTACAGATTCGAGATTTGCCATGTGGCGCATGACCGGATATTCGTCCAGTATGCCATTCGCACCGTGGATGTCTCTAGCAACACGTGCAATTTCGAGAGCTATGTCCACATTGTTCATTTTCGCAAGAGAGATGTGTTCAGGCACCCATTCTCCTGAATCCTTCTTGACACCCAGGTGGTATGCGAGAAGTTGCGCCTTTGTGATTTCACGAAGCATCCAGGCTAATTTATTCTGCACCAACTGGTAAGCCGCTATTGGGTGATCGAATTGAATCCGACTCATCGCATAGCTTCTGGCTGAGTCGAAGCATGACTGAGCAGCGCCAACCGCGCCCCATGAGATTCCATATCTAGCATTGTTAAGACATGAAAACGGCCCTCTGAGCCCTTTGACGCCTGGAAGGATCCTATCTTTTGGAATCTTGCAGTCTTGGAATACAAGTTCTGATGTAACGCTAGCCTTTAGCGAGTGCTTCCCTTTCATCTCTGGTGCAGAGAAACCCTCATCGCCTTTCTCAACGATGAAACCTCTGATGACTCCGTCTAGTTTGGCCCAGACTACTGCCAGATCAGCAATAGTCCCATTTGTGATCCACATCTTCGCGCCATTCAGAATATAGTGGTCATCATCCTCTTCAGCCTTGGTCACCATATCGCCGGGATTCGATCCGTAGTCTGGTTCAGTTAACCCGAAGCAACCGATTAGCTCTCCACTTGCCATCTTGGGCAGATACTTCTCCTTCTGTTCCTCACTTCCGAAATCCCATATCGGGTACATCGCAAGAGAACCTTGCACACTTGCGAAGGATCTGATTCCGCTATCTCCTCTTTCCAATTCTCGACAAATCACGCCATATGCAGTGTAAGAAAGTCCAGGGCATCCGTACCCCTTCAATGGGGCCCCCAATATCCCCATGCCACCAAGCTCCTGGCGCCATTCATCCAGGAAGACCCCCTCTCTGCAAGCATTCTCTATTTTTGGGATAACTGATTCATCCACCCAGTCTCTCACGACGTCGCGAATCATGCGTTCTTCATCTGTAAGAAGTGAATCAACATCGTAGAAGTCGAGTGCCTCGTATCCCATAATATCGATTCATCCGCCGAGGCAGAGTCCCTTCAAGGTTCGCACTTCGATTTCATCTACTCGATCTTGTAGACCATATCCCGATCGCCATCACGCCCATGATTCCAAATGATAGCATGGTCACTAATTTCGGTAATCCTTGAGCTACGCCTACCTCCTCAGGAACCAGTAGCGCAACAGTTCCATCCCGAGTCATGATCCAATGGTCGCCGCTATCGCCAGCCCACACTCCTGTTATGGTGGAACCACTTACGCCGAATGATTGCCCAACGATCGCCTCATTGGTGAGCCAGGTGAATGTGCCGCCCCCCAAAGGCCGGTGCTCCATGATTTCAGCAGGTGTTGCCGTGATTAGAATTTGCTCTGAAGAGATTAACGAAATAGAGCGCGGCGTCCCTTCGAATCCCTCCAAAGTCTGCATGTTCAATCCAACTACTCCTGACTCAAACTCAATCTCTGCAATCGATCGATCCATGGATATCGCAATACAAACAGGCACTCCCCCGGATCTACAAACAATATCCGACCAAGATGAGCCACTCCCCCCGACCCAGGATAGAACATGGTCCCTATCGATCATCCCGATACCTTCCTCGGCGGATGCCACCAAACACACAAACGGTTCTGGAAGACAGTCTATACTCGATATTGGTGAGCCACCAGTGCCTGGCATGGGCACAATCTCTGAACTACCATTTCCCGCTGGGCGCATTCGATACAGGGTACCATCCGAACTTCCCAGATATGCCCATTCGCCATTCGCATTCCAAGATACGGCCTGCATGGTGTCGTACCCTACTGACTGAGCCGATGTTGCTCTCTCTATCGAATGGTCGGAAATCGCATACCTGAGGACCGACCCGTTTTCACCCACAATCAGCGCTGTGTTGCCACCAGGGTGGTAATCTGAATCTAACAGATCCGAATCCGAGATATCTGCAAGAGGTATCATGGTGCTTGGAGATGACTTATCCATCGATACAGCATATCCTTCTGCACCCACTACAACGACCCAATTCGAAGCCGGATGCATAGCAGCATCTTCAATCCCAGGATCATATTCCATCAATGTAAATGAGTGGTCTATCCTCATCAAAGAGCCATCCTCTGCAATCGCTGTAGGAGCCATCCCTAGTAACATCAGAAACACCAGCAACCTTGCGGCCATGATGCTCGGCACGACTCATCCTGCTTAGCCACTGCGTTCAGCAGGTAGGCATGCTCACCACGGACAGCCTTCAAATCCCCTCGGACATCCCACGGCACATGGAGCGCTTCGATGTAAAGCGAGGAGTAGTCAAGACAGTGGCAGCAGACGGAGGACTATCGTCCCTGGCAAAGAGATATTTCGACGACGTCGAAAAGATCGACGCACAGGCATTTGTGGCTTCCCACGGAATCATGACCTCCATCGAAGGAAAGTATGACGATTCAGGTGCGCTGAGAGTGGATGTAACGAACGTCCCTCCGGATTTCGATGACCCTGATGCGGTGCGCGCTGCTATGGATGCTAGAAAGCGATGGACACAGTTTCTCGATGAGGCAACAGGGTACAACTCAAAGCAAAGAGGCGACAAAGCAAAAGAATGGGCCAAGAAGGCAACCAAAGCCAAGTCAGGCGTCTCGTCAGCTCGGCATTTCATGTCGATGTCAGAGAACCTGTCGGAAGATGTGAAATCACAGGCAAATGCACTCATTGAGGAAATAGAAGAGGCACTGGAGAATGGGGAGAACACCCGTGCGGCTGGAAGAGCAGAGAAGCTTGGCAAACTACTGAGCGCGTGAGGATTCGACATGGAAAATTCAGACGGATTCAGCGAGGCTGCCAATGCCGCCATGGTCCGTATGTTTGCTAATGTCGAAGAAGTCGTTGGTGCCAATCACGTCGCTTCCGTAATCGATGGATCGCCCAGTGCTGGAGGAGACGATATCATTCGAGCATATATCGGGCTTGAACCAAGCGGCAAGGCGCACCTTGGATGGATGCTGATTGCAGATTGTATCGGCAATATGCTCAGGGAGGGCGTTAACGTCACTATACTATTGGCCGATTGGCACGCATGGGTAAACGACAAGTTCGGCCGAGATATGGAGAAGATATCGACAGCTGCCGACTATATGTCGGAGGTTTTCCGAGTCCTCTTGGACCAACCCCCCGAAGGCGAATCAGCAGGGCAGATCAGATTTCTAAGAGCCAGTGAATTGATGGATGAGGGCGCCTACTGGGAGACCGTTTTGAGATGTTCAAAGGGAATGAGTTTGGCTAGAGCTAGACGCACATTTAGCATAATGGGGAGGACTGAGGACTCATCCGATGACGACTTAGCTGCATTTTTCTATCCCCCCATGCAGGCAGCGGATATTTTTCGCCTCAAAGTGGACATAGCCTTCGGAGGAATGGATCAAAGAAAGGCCCACATGTACATGCGTGACGTAGCAGATAGGAATGGCTGGCACAAGGCAACATGCATCCACACGCCAATGCTTTCTGGACTGAAGGGAAAACAAGGCGGCCGTATGGATTCATTCGACCACAAGATGTCGAAGTCAGATCCCTCCAATGCGATAATACTACACGATTCCCACAAGGCCCTACGTAAGAAACTTCGAAAGGCATTTCTCGATGTACAAGATGCAGATTCGCCAGTCTACGAGATTGTTAATCACATCATACTCCCGCAGCTCGGGAGTATGACTGTCACCCCCAAGCCAGAGTTCGGTGAGCCTTCGGAATGGAGCGATATCGATGAATTGACAAAGGCGGTATCAAATGGCGATTTGCACCCATTCGATCTTAAGATGGCCACTGCAGACTCTCTCTCTGAAATCCTTGAACCTCTGAGGGAGCATTTCGACTCAAATAATCGATTAATGAAACAGATAATGGATATCACTGGCTAAACAGGTATCGCCCTGTACTGCGCCTCAAGAGTAGCATGAATGGCGATTTCGCTAAATAGCAAATCAAGGGCGTCCACGCGATGGTTCAGTCAGTGGGTATCGATGATATCGCAATTCACATACCCCGTCTTTACTTTGATATCAAGGATTTCGCAGAGTTCAGAGGCGCGGATTATGGTAAGTTGAACCGAGGCCTGGGCCTTTCTGCAATGGCCATACCCGACGTCCACGAAGATACTGCGACAATGGGTGCAAATGCTGTGGCCAGGGTCATCGACAGGAATAAGATAGACCCTGGAAAAATTGGTAGGATATATCTTGGGACCGAATCTGCACTCGATGGCTCAAAACCAACTGCTACCTACATCATGGATATGCTCGAACAGAGGTATGCAAAGAAGTATGGAGTCGACTGTTTCAGGAATTGTGATGTTGTAGACATGACATTCGCTTGCATTGGTGCTGTTGATGCCATGCACAATACGTTGGATTGGGTTGCAAGAGGGGGCCCAGATCAAGATAGAATGGGGATAGTAGTGTTTGCTGATAATGCGAAGTACGACTTGGGCTCATCTGGAGAATACACCCAAGGAGCCGGCGGAGGAGCAATTCTCATTCGCCACAATCCAAGACTTCTCGTGATACCAGACATATGGGGCGTGTCCACCATGCCTGTTCATGATTTCTTCAAACCCAGAAGAGAGATATCCAGACGATCAATAGTCGATACGGTCCTCGAACTTGCTTCTGAAGCCGGTCAAAACCTCAGGAAGAATCTCTCTGAGAAGATTATGAGAATGATCGACAAGTCGGATAAGAGAGATCACACACTATTCGAATCCGAGACCCTCAAGGTGCACAAAGATACTCCCGTTTTCGATGGAGCGTTTTCCAATAGGTGTTACTCGGAATCAGTCAAGCATGCTTTCATCAATTTCCGCTCGAAAGCAATGTCTGCAGGTAGATACGATCCCGACGAGGACAAAATACTGACAGATCAATGGGCGAGAATAATTGTCCATCTCCCATATGCCTTCCAGGCAAAAAGAATGTTTCCGGATGTCTTTCGCCATGATCGCAGAAATCTCCCCATATGGGACGAGATAGAATCTGAGATAGGCCCTGAGCCGGTCAGGACAAACTTCCCGGAAGGCATAGCAGGCGATTCAGACTTCGAGTCAGCAAACGACGGATACCGCAGGAAGATATCCAAGACCGATCATTTCAAACAGTTCGTCGAGGAAAGAATTGAGAAGACCCAGAGAGCATCCTCTATGGTCGGAAATCAATACACAGGGTCAATATTCCTTGCATTAATGTCCGCGTTAGAGTCCGATTTCAATGAGAATCAAGATATGAAAGGAAGCAGAATAGGGCTCTGCGGCTATGGTTCTGGGGCAAAGGCCAAGGTTTTCGAGGGAATAATCCAATCAGAATGGAAACACATCGCATCACGATTTTCATTATTTTCAAGAATCGATGACCGCCAACCGATAGACAAATCGATCTATGAAGCACTACATCGAGGCTCCAGAAGATCATCCGTGATTTCGCCTTCAGGAGAATTTGCGCTGATCTCAATAGGTGCTGAGGGTCATTTGGAAGGAGAGAGACGATACTCCTGGGTCAATTAGTCCGAGTCATATTTTATGATTAGAGCCTCGACCCAGTATACATGATCTGGCGATCGGGGCTCGTCGTGATAATCATCCTCGTCGGAATCATGCCGGGCTGTGTGAGTGATGAAGATCAGAATGCGGTAGGCGATACGCAGAATCAACTCGAGACCGCTAATAACAAGATTTCCGCTGTTGATATCTCATACTACCCGCTGATATCAGAGTTCAATCATACCTATTTCGATCGGAATGGAGATCAAGTTGATTTCATCGACTCTCTGATTCAGAATGGAGTCGATACGGTTAGGCTGAGAATATGGAATAACATCTCCGACAGTCCCTCTTCTTTGGCCCAAGTTTCGGAATTCTCCGATTTACTAAAATCAAAGGGGCTGAAGATATGGCTATGCCCACATTATTCCGATACATGGGCTGACCCAAGCCAGCAAAAGACGCCCATTTCATGGGAGTCGCTTGATTTCGAGGAACTGAAAATCGAGGTTTACGAGTACACAAGGCATATTGTCACTGAGATTGACCCAGATTTCATCCAGATAGGAAACGAAGTGAACAACGGGATGTTGTTCCCCCATGGCAATATTCACCACAATATGACTCAATTTCTTGAGATTCTTGAACAGGGATCTAATGGAGTGAGGGATAGCTCAGAAAGAGCGAAAATAATACTTCACTTTGCGGGACTCGAATCATCGACATCATTTTTCGATCAGGTCAAGCACATTGATTACGACGTGGCTGGAATCTCATACTACCCTCTCTGGCACGGGAAATCAATTGAAAATGTTGGGGATGTACTGGAAAACATAGTAAAAAGTACCGGCAAAGAAGTCGTAATTGCGGAGACGGCATACCCCTTCACTCTCGGTTGGAATGATTGGACAGACAATATTCTGGGCTCTGAAAATCAGTTGATTTTCCCAGAATACCCTGCAACGCCTGAAGGCCAGAGGGCCTTTCTTCACGACCTCAAAAAGCAGATTTTTGATGTTGATGGCGGTATCGGTTTTTGCTATTGGGGTGCAGATATGATTTCATGGGACGGCCCGGAATCTGAAAACGGCTCCGTCTGGGAAAACCAGGCCATTTTCAACTTTGAAAACAAAGAACTCCCCGTCTTGATGGAGTTCAATCTGAGCTATCATCACGCAGAAGCGTGAGTGAATCCGTGTCATCAGATTTCCAGAATACCCCTCAATCTGAATTTTTAGAGGATATCGATCTGTTAATTACAATCCTCTGAACCTCTTGTGTGCCTTCGTAGATTTGTGTGATTTTGGCATCTCTGAAGAACCTCTCAGCCGGGAAATCAGTAGTGTATCCGTACCCTCCAAGAACCTGGACAGCCCTCTCAGCAACCCACATGGCGGTATCTCCAGCTAATAGCTTGGCCATCGAGGCCTCAGTGGTATGCCTAGGCCCTCCTGCATGGTAGTGTTGCTGTTTCGCCCATGATGCTTTGTAGACAACCAACCTCGCAGCTGAAATCTTAGTGGCCATATCTGCAAGATAATTTCCAATGGATTGATGCCTCGATATCGGTTTCCCAAATGTTGTTCTCTGTTGAGCGTAATCCAATGCAGTTTCGTATGCGCCCTGCGCAATTCCGAGGGCTTGTGCAGCGATTCCTATCCTGGAGTTATCCAATGCATTCATGGCGATGGGAAAACCCTCTCCTGCACCTCTGAGTACATTTTCAACAGGTACCTTGCAGTCTTTCAAAACCAAAGAGCAGGTATCGGAGGATCTGATTCCCAGCTTATCTTCCTTCTTCCCCACGGAGAACCCATCGAAACCCTTCTCCACAATGAAAGCCGTAGTGCCGCCATGGCTTCTGGACCCATATTCTGGATGATCGACATCCTTCGCGAATAGAACATATATCCCTGCACTGCTCCCATTAGTAACCCACATTTTTTCTCCATTCAGTATGTAATGGGCCCCATCCTCGCTCAACTTCGCAGTACAACTCATCGCAGCAGCATCGGTACCCGAACCAGCCTCTGAAAGAGAGTAGGCCCCGACCTCGCCTGCTGCCAAGCGAGGCAGATATTTTGATTTCTGATCGTCATCGCCGTGAATCGCTATTGTAGCGGCGCACAGACCAACGTGCACACAAAACATGACTGAGAAGGAGGCATCCACCCTTGCAAGCTCTTCCACAACAATTGCCTCCGAGATATCATCGATAGGATTGCCCCCGTACTCCTCAGGAATAGTCATTGATTGTAGCCCTAGCTGGCAGAACGATTCCCATTCAGCGAGCGGAGGGCGTTGTTCTTTGTCCCGCAATGCAGCAGTCGGTGCAAGAACCTCCTCAGCGAAATCTCTAACCATCTGTCTGATCATGGCTTGCTCGTCTGTCTCTTGGAAATCCATATCCGCCCCAACTCCAAGAGTAAGCCTAGGGTTGTTAATCCATCGTATTGGCGATGAATACACAATATGCGGTAGAGTCGAATAATTCAAGTTAAGATGGTACGGCCCGCGAGTCGGATTGACATGGCCAGTGACGATGACATCGAGTTCAGTGTTGCAGAAGATAGGAGATACACAAAGGAGCACCTGTGGCTCCAAGTTATCGATAGAGAAGAGGATGAAGACGGCAATGTGCAGACGTCTGTCAAAGTCGGAGTAAGCGAGTACGTCGCTGCAGTATGGGGNGAATTTATTCGTGTCACTCTGCCAAATCTACAGGAGTTAGAGGGCTTCGAAGACTCCTCAGATAATCCGTCTGGAAAGAAATCCTCTTTCGAGGGCGAGTTGTCTGATGAAGACATCCTCGTCACACTGAGAACAAGTGACGACGTTGTTCTATTGGACAGCCCTTTTCCCTGCGGTATTTTGGAATTGAACGGCGAAGTCGAAGACTCGCCAGACATGGTCAATACAGAAGCATATGGGGANGGCTGGCTAATGATTGTCAGACCTCACGACTATGATGAAGATCATTTCTTGTCCCCCGAGGAATATATCGAATTCCTCGCCGAGGGACTCTGATTAAGGCCAGGCCATCTTTGGCCACGACAAGGGATCCCCGTTTTCCCAGTCTATTTCTGAAATAAGGCCGAGTATCTCGCTACTATTCGACAGTCCTCTTTCGATTTGCATTCTGTGAAGGAAATCTTTGAGCCTTCCAAGTCTTACTCCGGGCTCAAGGAGCGTCTCTTCTGCAAGAACACGCCCATCGACGAGGGCNCGNCCTCCACCCCATGGTCGCTCCACGGAATCGACGTACNCTCTCCTGTCATGCCCGATAACTCCTAGATAATCCAATACGTCTTCTTTTTGAGAAGGATCAATCGAAGCATGAAATCTTCTGACTTCTCCAATGCTAACTAGGGCTGTCTCGGGCTTGATATTCATCAGGAGTTCGAGAGATTGAATCTCNGTATTCGTCGCTTTAAGCCCCTTACGAGCTCGTAACACTGCTTCTTCTTTCGGAATACCCCCATTTGAGAACATGACCGCCAAGTCTACTGCCAGTTTCCCAGTGGGCAGATAATTTTCTGGCGGGCACGACCCTGGGAGAATCTTCTGGAGAGCGCCTTGTTCAGCCATTATCGAGATAGACCGACTCGATCCGGGCAGCTCAAGCATCCTTCTGAATTCCATGCCGATCCTCTCGGCAGACACCGAATCTAGCATCTGTAGGCTTTTGCCCAGACTAGCTTTCGTCTCATCTTCAATTTCCCATCCACTTGAAACGGCAACAAATCGATACGCTCTCAGGATCCTCAAACCATCTTCTGAAAAACGATCAGAAGCATCCCCCACTGCTCTAATTATCTTGGAATTCAAATCTGAAAGGCCCCCAAATGGNTCGATAAAATCCCCACCAGGATAAGATACTGCCATAGCATTCACGGTAAAGTCGCGTCTCGATAGGTCTTCCACGATGTCAGTCCCAAAATTAACGACATCAGGGCGTCGGCCATCGCTATAGTCTGCTTCAGTCCTCAGGGTGGTCACCTCCCATCCAGAATCAGATCCCGGAATCCTCACCACTACTGTGCCATATCTCGCCCCATGAGTCAGGGAATTTGGAAAAATTTTGACTATGTCCTCGGGAGTAAGTTCCGTTGTGATGTCCAGATCTCGTCGACCTTCTTTGATCAGACCGTCCCTTATCCACCCGCCTACGATCCAAGTTCTGCCCTTAGAAGCCAATTTTCCGAGTACTTCTGAATCGTTTTCACTGAGATCACTCAGCAGGGTCAGGCGGTCTCTCACAATTCGGCATATGCGACTCNCGTTTTATCGTGCCGTTCAGGCAGGCCTAAACGAGATGNCCTTGCATTCGGACTGTGGAGGTCCAACTCGTACCGTTCGAGATCCTAAGGCCGCATGAGCAGATCGTCCTAAAAAAGGTAGATCAGCTTGAACGTATGACAGTCCGATGGAATGCATACACCAAGCCGTTACTCGTAGANAGGGTAAGTGGAACGATACTCGATGGACACCATCGCTATGAGATAGCAAAGAGGATGGGTTTACTATGNCTCCCCTGTGTTCTTGTTGACTATATTTCGGATGATTCGATCACCATCATTCNCTGGCCTGGCAGTGGCCGGATCGAGATATCGAAGGCGGATGTCTTGGAAGCAGCGTCTTCAGGAGAACTGCTCCCTCCAAAGACAAGTAGGCATTTGCTCTCCGACGACCTTCCGCCTATCTCCGTCCCACTCTCGAGACTCCTACTTCCCGCTATCTGATCTGCTCGCTTCAACAACAAGCGTGGATATCGCCATTGCAAGCTCACTCTCAGCCGGAGCACCCACGGAACCAAGCGATTCGATAAAATCGGATGAGGGGCTCCTGCCGATTCTGTCAAGCACCAGTCTGGAGCGGGTTGCTTCGGATCTTTTTTGATCCATGATGCCCTTCATGCAAGCGGCTTCGACGTACACTCCCTTCCCTCGTCGAAGAATCCTCTCCAGCAGGGGGTCGGAGGCAATTTCTACAACTGAATCCACGATATCAGAATCTTCTACCCAGGAACTCTCTCTAAATCCTGCAGTGAGAATCGTAACAACTTCAGGCACCGATGATCCCAGAAAATCCCGTATCCATGGCGTCCGTAGTGCAGAAGACGTAGAGACGGAGATCTCTCTAGATGCGTCTTCGACGCTACCAGATACCTCCTCAAGGAGATTTTCTGGCAATTCAGGATAGGGGTCTTCCCCNATGTTGTCNGANAGTCTNTTGATCAGGGTTTTACGAACTGCGGAGGAAGAATCCGATGCTATGATTTGTACATCTTCCTCNGTGAATNTTCCCGAATCAATAAGCTCCGAAGCTGACAATCTCCTGACTGCACGATCNTCATTCTTCAACCCCTCACGAGCCGCCGTTGAATCATGCCGAATTAGGTTCGACCACGCA
The DNA here is from genome assembly GCA_002712645.1 of Methanobacteriota archaeon. Classification (GTDB taxonomy): domain Archaea; phylum Thermoplasmatota; class Poseidoniia; order Poseidoniales; family Thalassarchaeaceae; genus MGIIb-N1. Next base: position 12,901 of record PAUH01000031.1, on the reverse strand, counting down.
GCTAATCTGATCTTCGAATCATCATCTTCACACAGATCTCTCAGCATTTCNCCGGGGGACGATGTTCGCGATGCGATTCTCGCTGCGAGGAGTCTTCGCTCGTTGTTTTCGCTCGAAGCCAGAGATTTCGCAATATTCGGGTCACTTCCATCATACCAGCGTTCAACNGCCAGTAACGCTCGTTTGACAAACCACTCGTCATCATCCTCGAGGAAAGGCANGAAATGCGNCATTGCGGATGGATCTCCATCTTCGAAGAGCTTTCTAACAGCCCTCCTTCTCTGACGAACGTCCTTGTCTCTGAGGCGTGCCACCTCCTTCGTCAGCATGTAACTCGGATACAGAGGTCCCGCNTGAACCCCCGCAAACAACCGTGTTGTTCAAGCCATATGCGGATAGCGGGTGGACAGGGTCCGTGGTCTAGGGGTTATGACGTCGCTCTTACAAAGCGAAGATCGCAGGTTCAATTCCTGCCGGACCCACCATCAATGCAAATAGGGTAGACGTCTCAGGGAACTACATGGTCGAGGAGATTGCAGGCCTGGCTTCGAGGATCGGGAGACGGTTAAAGAAGAGGCAATGGACTATTTCTGTGGCTGAATCTTGTACTGGCGGCCTCATAAGTTCGACATTCACGGATATCTCGGGAAGTTCAGAATGGTTCAAACAGGGCTGGGTTGTTTATTCCAATTCTTCAAAGATATCGGAGGTAGATGTCTCTCCGTCTTCTTTCGAAGAAGGCGGGGTAGGTGCAGTCTCCCATCAAGTAGCACTGCAGATGGCGCATGGCGCACGTCACCACTCAGGAGCCGATATCAGCTTGTCAATAACGGGGATTGCAGGCCCAACAGGAGGCACAGAGTCGAAGGAAGTGGGCTTGGTGTACGTTGCAGTCACGACCGCGGATGGAAGATACATTGTACGAAGGAACGATTTTGGTACCAATGACCGAATTGAGAATAAGCGTTCATTTGTTCAGTTTGCTATGCGAATGGTCCTAGAGATTCTAGATCATAGCGATGATCTTGATGATAGGAGACGTAGGGCCGAAGAACGTCGAATTTCAAATGAGGAGAGGACTGGCCAAGATGTGGACGAGTGGGACGGAGCATCTGGCTGGGCCCCCCAGGGGGCAAGTAGGGCCGAACCCTCGTCAATTGATTTCGCTTCAGAAACACATTGGGATTGAATATTAGGGCACTAATGTCCTATATTTGCTCCCGATACCATGATGAGCATCCCTCTAACTTCGTGCCCTTGTGTCGTCCGACTCCGGTGCCGATCTTAGCCGCCGACTCATGTCGAAGGGGCTACTCATCAAGCGTTCAGCGATGCCTCTGGTAGAGTCTGCACCGGATCTCGATCTGCTTATCGAAAGAGCAGTTGAAAACTCAATTCGATTACTGGATGATGCTGCTGTGAGGAGACTCATTGAAATGGGTTCAAAGGAACCGACTTCAAATTCTGAAGAATCCCTTGGCGCCGCAATCGACGCAAGATCGCCCCCTCCCTCCGATATCCACGAGACTCCTCAGAACGAACCAGGTCGCGTCATAGCGCCAGTCAAGCCGAATGAGATCGCCCCTCCCCCAAGACCCCATGGCCTAGACCACTATTCGCTCCAAGATTTCCCATTACAAGCCAAAGATGTCGATACCGAGATCGATATCCATTTCGACATAACGGGCAACTCTGTTACCGAGGGCAGACTAATCGACATGCAGTCATGTTTCATGGACAGGCTATCTAAAATTCGAAAGATGATTATCGAATCCAGCATACCGAGATTACCTAGGAGGCCAATCCGGGTATCAGAGGCATGGGCGGAAAGGAAATCAAGAAATTCTTCAGCCGCGGAGGTCACCCTTATCGGGCTCGTCGAATTCAAGAGATTCGGAAAGAATGGAGATATCCAATTCGCCATTGAAGACGAGTCAGGCTCGGTTGAATGCGTACTTTACTCAAAACCAGAATGGGAAAAACCAGAATACAGATATCACCCTGTGAAAGATGGCCTCTTGGACGACGACGTACTCGGAGTAACTGGTTATTTCACGGAGAGCGGTCGATTGAGAGCGACCGACTTACACCGTCCCGGCCTGGAATATCATGAGAAGGCACGAGCAGGTTCAGATGCAGCCGTCTCCGTGGCATTCCTGTCGGATATCCACGTGGGCAGCAAGACCTTCCTCGCCCCCCAATGGGAGAAGATGATTCAGTGGTTCAAGGAAGACCCTCTAGCGAAGAACATTCGTTATTTCGTGATGACAGGTGACGGCGTCGATGGCATCGGGATATATCCTGGCCAAGAAAGACATCTACAGATAAAGGACCTCTACAAGCAGTATGGCGAATTNGCCAGAATGGTGGAGGCTCTTCCAGATTGGGTGGACACCATAATACTCCCTGGTAATCACGATGCGGTCAGACCAGCCGAGCCCCAACCTGCGCTTGATCCCGAGGTCCAACAAGACTACTCTGATGTGACATTCGCAGGCAACCCCTCTGATTTCAGCCTCCACGGGGTCAGGGTTCTTGCTTATCACGGGGTAAGCATATCCGATTTCGTATCCAGTTTACGTTCGGTAACATTCGAGCATCCAGAGAGAGCCATGATGGCTATGCTGGAAAGGAGGCATCTAGCACCTTCGTGGGGCGGCAAGACTCCTCTTTCTCCCGAGCCAGAGGATTCTATGGTAATACAAACGATCCCGGATATTTTTGTTACTGGCCACGTCCATGGTCATCATGCGAGCCAATACAAGGGGACTCATGTGATCCATAGCTCTACCTGGCAGAATCAAACCGATTATCAACGGATGCTTGGATTCCAACCGAGGCCCTGCATCCTCACTATCGTGAATTTACATACGCATGCTGTCGCATCAATCCCGTTCGTATGATTCTCAGAATTCCTCGCCATCCATTAGGATAGGCCATATGTCTCGCAGATCACGTGATTTTACAATTGGAACGCCCGCTTCGTTGAAAGCATCCACAGACCACGCCCCAGCCGGATTAAAACCGATGAATGAAGACCCCTCGATCATCATCGAAAGATCCGAACCAGAGTCACCCACCGATACGATTCTTTCTGACGAAAAGCCATTGATCCTCCTTAGCTTGTCAACCATTATACCCTTTTCGAACGATAGCACACGAGATGGTGCTGGTCCATTCATCCACCCGTCTTCATCCCAATCAAAACCATTNGCAACCCAGTCGTCAACCTTGAGCATCGCTGCTATCATCCCTACGAAGATATCGACACCGGAGGAAACTATTGCTACCATAACGCCTCTTTCTTGGAGGCGGCCAACAACCTCTCGCGCTCCCGGCATAAGCCTAATTCCCCCATAGCAGCGGGCAATGTCGTCTTTGTGTATACGTCCCTTGGCCTCCATCCATTTCGCCACATCATCAGCCATGAATTCGTCGTCATCTATCTCCTGAGCGATAAATTTCGCAAGCATCTGTTTGTTTTCTGTTCCGAAACCATCGTGTATCGCCTGCCAAGATGAACCGTTATCGGCAAGGACCCCGTCACAGTCAAACGCCACAGCCAGAGGTTGAGTCATGAACCACCCCCTGTACAATCATTTTTCGGCTTTCCGACCTGCGAACTTTTCTCATGCCCCTCCTTCCGAATGACATGGGCGACAATTTTGCAATCAGGGTAACCATGCTTTTGTTCGGAGAACTCAGGGAAAGATTCGGAACCGGGTCAATCGAACTGACCCTTCCCGCTGGGTCGACCTCTCTGGATCTCGCAAGGAGATTCGAACTTGGCGATTCACTAGATGCGGGGGTGAGGGTGGCTGTCGACGGAATTATTGGAGCCCCTGTGGATACTGAGTTGGGCGATGGGTCGGAAGTGGCATTCTTGCCCCCTTCTTCCGGTGGTTGACTAGTTTCTATGCGAAGGGTTTGAGTGAGAAATGCATCCATGACGCATCATGGCAGGCACAATTGGCGTACCAGAGCTGGCGATTCTCGCCTTCATAGGGATACTTTTCTTCGGGTCGCAGCGAATTCCAGCATTATTCAGGAGCATGGGACGCGCTAAAGGCGAGTTCCAGCAAGGTCTCCGCGAAGGTCTCGTCGGAGCCACTGAGACTGAGATGGATCTCGACAGAGGCGGCAAGACCGAAGCCGCTTCCGAAGAGTAGCTATTTCCTAACCAAGCGGATTTCAGATCCGCAGTCACTGCATTCATCTGAAACAACACCAGACTCGTTTGGCCATACCCTGCCGCATCCTCTGCATTTCCTTATCCAATTCCATTTTTCAGNGATCCCTTTACCGATTACNGGTATCCAGGCGATNCCTGCTGATTCAGCCACATTCTGCACCCTGTGATCATCTGTGGCAATATCTTCGCCAGCCCCTATAGCCACGGCCAANACATCGATATCCACAGGAGAGAGACCGTTTATGTCGCCCGTCGACCTCGCCAAATTTTCGATATGTTGAAGATCGTCATTCTCAGGCGTCAGTANATTGATTCCCAACTGATCCATCAGCAGATGGACCGAAGGCGAATGCCTCTCGATTTCCCTTATTTGGGATGAAGCGACAGTACATCCCCTGAGACGTTCATGGGGCCAATGGATGAATCCCGCTGTGTCTACAATCAATGAACCACCTTGGATAGCGCTGGGGGGTCCAGCGTATCATCTCTACAGACGCACGAGGCAGGCAATCTTGATTGCACCAGTGTCGGCCCCCTTGACGTGGCGAGCATCGTACCCAGGGCATGGATCGATTGGACGGTAGACTCAGCAGAGTCTTTCGGACTTATCGGCCTGTTCGCAGTCTCTGCTACAGAGGCAGCCATTCAGCCCGTCCCCCCTGACCTTGTAGCATGGCCGATGGCCCTTGGCGCAGACAGCCTTTTTGTTGCCACTGCAATCGTAGTATTCGCTACCCTGGGGTCTGTGTTGGGTTCACTTGGGGGGTACTGGCTAGGATCCTTCGCAGGAGACATGCTCCTGACCAGATTCGTAAGCAAGACATCCATCCATAGGCTCGAGATTCTAATGGAGAGACATGGCTCACTCGGGGTGTTCTTCGCAGCCTTGGGGCCAGTTCCATACAAGGCCCTCGCATGGACCGCCGGTGCGGCATCCATGCCTCTCACGCCGTTCCTAATTTCGGGAACTATTGGAAGACTTCTCAGATTCGCAATACCCGTATATGCCATTTGGTTCTATGGGGAGACGGCGTTGGAATGGTTCACGCCTTTCAGATTCCTTGTAATCTCGATTTTAGGCCTAATTATGATGATCCCGATGATTCAATGGCTCAGGAATTTTGAGGCATCTGAAGGGGAAAGATTGCGAACCGGTTAAACCGGCTGCTTCAGACCGAACGCCAGCGCTCGTGTGGTGTAGTACGGTCCATCATTCCGGGTTTTCATCCCGGCGACCCGGGTTCAAATCCCGGCACGAGCACCAATATCGCTTTCATACCCACCAGGGCTTCTCTTCCTCATTGGCGTTTTCTAGAGCTCGCTCGATGAACTCAAACAAATCACTCGCATTTTTGTCCATGTTTATCCTCCTCTCGTTAACTAGATCGGAACCAGTGTATTCCCCTACCTCGAGATAGTCGTCTCCGTCGATGTCGCCAAGCATCCTGAATGTGATGATGCGTCCGCTTTCCCCATTCTCATCAAGGTATATTCTGGCATTTTCATTCATGTTCGACATGGACATCATGATATCATTTAGATTTCTCACAATGAGAGTCCCGGGTTCTCCATCAATCTCTGTGACGAGGGTTCTCGCCTCTCCCTCAAATGCATCTTTCTGGCTTTTCTTCACCATAACTGCGAAATTTTTCAATTCACGCAACTCGCTCATAAAACCAGTCGAGGCGAACATGTCTCGCAGACCTTTACCCTCCCTTCTTGGCGCCTCAAGAGCCTTCTTTCTATTCTCCGCGGGCTGGAGGTGGAAACCAATTTTCCACAGGACTAGGACGGCAGTCAGTATCGAGGCAATCAGAACAAGGAAGGACAAACCCGTCAATACCTCAATTAGCACACCTTCGAATCCTCGAATCATTACAGACTCCGTATTGTCATCTGGGTCAACGTAGACTATGATTTCCTTGCCGGCGGGGTAGTCGTCTGTGTCGCAGCATGCATCTGCTAAGAATGAATATCTGGACCCATTATAGTCAATCCCTTCTATTGTATACGAGTAGTCGATGTGAAGCCAATATGTTGTAGTGCAGTTTCCCTCCGAATCGCAAGAAGTGCTAGATCTTTCTTCTGATCCTATTACGATAGCATCCGTCTCATTCCAGTCAGAGGTCCCCATTTGTTTCATGATATTTCCAGTACTGAAGAGAAATACTATGATCAACAGTATCGTGCACGGAATCAGTACATTCCTGTACCAAATAGCCATCTCCCTGGCTCCTACTACGGGGATAATGGGCGGGTTTCTGATGGTATTCAGCAACCCCCTGGGCCCGTCGAACCACATGAGTCCCGCGATTAGCCCGAATATCCCCAGCACGAACATTATCTCTAGGACATCCACCACTAACCACATAACATCCACCATAATGGATCACGATCAGACATACGGCATCATTCTTGCCCCACTAAAAAAACAAAAGTGGAGTCAGATAAAATCGAAAGTTAGGTTAACTGGGAACTTTCACTAACACATGATAGATATGCACTCGACTCCAAAGAAGAATCCGTTTTACGCTCTCTCTATGATTTTCTTGATGCTAGCCATGTCACTCTCGCAGGCCTCGGGAATTTTACTTGAGGATGAAAATCGGGAACGCAGCACTACACAGATATCCCAGGCTTCCGAAACGACCTATTTGTTCGACACAGGAACTCGACACGATGCAGTGAATGCGATGGCCTACTCCCCTGTCGGCGATCTTGTAGTTGGAGGCACCTTCTGCGCTCTCTACGAACTACCGGAATCCCCGGAAGACTGTTCAATTTCCATCGATGGAGTAGAGGTCTCCTCCGATGAATTTGCCTCTGCCTATGTCTTGACGATGGACTCACTGGGAAATACGAAAGATATCCAGATATTCAATTCAGATGGCGGCGATAGAGTCGACTCAATTGCTTTCGCAGATAACGGGGATATGCTGGTCGGCGGCAGTGCCTGTTGGCTGAAAGACTCGTCTTGCACACTCACCGGTTTCGGCATTTCTCTATCAGCAGTCGATGAGGGAGGAGATGCTTGGATAGCAAGACTCGGCCCAGGCGGAGAGGCGGTGTGGTCGTTAATGATCGGGTCAGAAGGATTCGATACCATCCACTCCATAGACGAGTCACCTGATGGTTCAATATTCGTCTCAGGATCATTCTGCCAATGGACTACGCTTCTGTGCCAGATATCCATAGGAGATCAACTCCATCAGTCAAAGGGCGGTGCAGATGTAATGGTGGTGAAAATCTCCTCGGATGGAGATGTACTTTGGTCTAAGTCATTCGGAAGCGGCTCTACTGATACTGACGTATGGGGCGGCTGGTACTCCCTTAGTCAGAAGGGGGTCGTGGCCACCCAAGATGGCGGAGTCCTGCTCTCGGGGTGGGGATGCGAGGGCTGGAATGCTAATTGTCAAATGACGATTGAGACGGGATATATTGTCTACAATCATAATGCGTACATACTCAAGTATGCAAGTAATGGGACAATAGAGCGCCTAACTACCATGAACGGGGACGGCGCCGACTTCATACAGGCTATGGTCGCTGTCGATGACGATAGGGTCCTAGTCGCTGGCAATCACTACTCTTCGACTCTATACGCGGGCTCTCTGAGCGTGTATAATTCAGGGGGATCAGACGCATGGTATGCAATATACAATCACTCTTCACATCAGTTTGAGAACCTATGGGACTCTAAGAGCGGTGGCAATGAGGCATTCCACTCTGCTGCGGTTATGCCGGATGGAAATCTCGTGCTCGGAGGCACACAGTGTTGGGGCAATGGTGCAGATTGCCCATTCACCATCGAAACAAAGCAAGGAGCCGAGAAGACACGATACAGCTCGATAAACGCCGAGGGCTTCTTGATGCTCCACGATATGGAATGGAACGACATCGCTTGGATGAGAGGCATCGATATAAACGACTACAACGAATCTGCTGCGTCCTTTCTCAGCGATTTGGCTGTTAGTAACACTGGAAATATCGCAGCCAACTTCCCCGTTTGTGTTTCCGATAACAATACCGGCTGCAAGGCAGGCATAGGAGATAGCGTATACCACTCTGTAGACAATGGCAGCCTGATTTATCAAATAACATTCGATTCAGACGGAGATGGCGTGATGGATGCTGATGATCACTGCCTCGCATCTCCCGAGGTCGGATGGGTTTCCGATCAGACCTCGGATTTGGATGGAGATGGCTGTAGGGACTCCGATCAAGATGATGACGACGATGGGGATGGAGTTGGCGACTCTTCAGACCATTTCCCCCTGAATCCCTTGGAATGGCAAGATACGGATGGCGATGGCATCGGCAATAATCAGGATGACGATGACGATTCAGATGGATGGACAGATGCCGAGGAGGCAGGGTGCGGGGGCACCGATCCACTCAGCGCTTCCGACACACCACGGGATACGGACGGCGATGGCACATGCAATCATATTGATGCAGATGACGACGGGGACGATGTCGATGACGTCATCGACGCCTTCCCTCTCGAGATATGTGCCAGTTCCGACAGAGACATGGACGGAATGCCCGACCAATTCACCGTCCCAGGTTGCCCGACATCACTGCTCGTCGACCCGGATGATGACAATGACGGCGTCCTTGATGCCGATGACATAGACCCCCTAGACTCCGACGTCGGGGGCGATTCAGATGGAGACGGCAAACCAGATTGGGTCATAGGGGATGCCACCTCGAGATACGACCAGGATCAAGATGATGACAACGATGGCGTGATGGATGTCGACGATGCCTTCCCCCTCATACCAACAGAGTCCGTAGACTCCGACGGCGACGGTATCGGCGACAATACTGATGTAGATGACGATGGAGATGGCTGGTCAGATTACGATGAGGCGCAATGCAACTCCGACCCGCTAGTCCGGACAGATACCCCTGCAGATGACGATTCAGATGGGACATGCAACCTTATGGAATCCTCCACATCGTTCGAAAACTACGCCTTAACTGTGGTAGTGCTAGTTCTGATGATAGCAGCAGGCATGGCGATATCAGCGCGTATGGGTCAGAAATCATTCGCTCCCTCCGTGCCTCCAAGCCCCCCGCCACTCCCGCTCGAGGGAGAAGATTCGGATTGAACTCCTTGGGAAACTACACGCCGCACCGATTATGTGTTAATCCAATTCCGCATGCCTCGATGAACCGCGTAGTATGGACGTTTTTGACCGTCATCATCCTTTCATCACAGACCGCTGCCTCTGTTGTTTCCAACCAACCAGACTGGGATGGCGCACAGGGCCTAACAGGATGGTGGGAAGACGTTGTTAGCGATGTTCTGATCGACGAATCAACAGGCGATATTTTTGTCACTGGGACATATCGATATGACCTTCATGCGGGCCCATTCTCATTGGCTGCACAGCAACATCATGATAGTGGGAATACCAGCGATATATTCGTAGCAAGATGGTCTGGAGATAACTGGGCCTGGATCGCCACTGCCGGGGGTCCTGACAATGATTGGGCCTCCTCACTCGCGATGACGAATGACGGCTCTTTGTACGTGGCTGGAGCCTTCCGCTCTAATACCTCAACCTTCGGCACGCACCAGCTCTCGAATTCAGACACTACTCCAAGGACGCTGACCACATCACCCACTTCAGAGGCATTTCTAGCAAGAATGGATCCCTCTAACGGAGAATGGATGTGGGTTTCTGGATTCGAGGGTCAAGGACACTCCGATTGGTCTGTCGCCATCGAGCCCAGCTCTTCAGGAGGAGTCTATGTCGCCGGAAATTATGCAAGCAACTCACTGGTTCATGGTGGCAGCACCCTGATGCCCGGATGGGGTGACGGGGGCATGACTGACGCATTCCTTGCCGAATTCAACTCTTCAGGAACTCTTCTTGCACATTCGAGTGTTTTCGATCCCGACTCAAGTCTTGAGGTCAGCGACCTCGCTGTCACCACGGAGGGCGTGGTCCTTCTTGCTGGCCACTATATCGGCCAGGCGGCATATGCTGTACCGAATAAGACCGTCAATGAAGCCCCGGGTTACTCGGAGGGCTTCGTGGCAGCTTGGCAACCGGCCAATCAAACATGGATGTGGATGGCCTCAATCGGGGGTGCTGGGAGCGACGAGATATACTCAATCTCGCCAGATGACGAGGGAGGAGCATACGTTCTTGCCCGCTCCTCTTCGCTAGTCACGTTTTCTATCAATCCGGACAACTCTTCGAGAATACCCAATCCAAATTCCGGCCTTCCTGGGACCACGGACGTCTCAGTCTCCAGAATTACCGGTCACGGCGAATGGCTCTGGACATCATCAGCGATTGGCGCCGGTAATGACGATGCACATTCGATAGCCACGATGAATGGAGGAGCCGTGGTCTCAGGGGGAACAGCCTCGATCTCCATGACATTCGGGAGTCACGGCATTCAGAAGAGCGATGACCCCCTAAACATGGATCTGTGGATCGCTGGAATCGGGGATTCAGGAGCATGGAAATGGGCTTTGAATGCGGGAATGGCAAAGTGGCCCGAGGCAACTCCCCTCGATCATTCAGCAGGCGTATCAGTACTAGGCGGATCATTCTCCACTACGTATGTCGATTTTGATGATAGCAGGATATGGAACTGGGATAATGAGAGCACGTATCAGTGGCCCGATGCATTTTTCGCGCTTCTCAATCATAACTCGGATCAGGATTGCACTGATTCGGATGATGCATCTGACACCTCCGAGTGTACCAATTTTAATGACGATTCCCCGGATGATAGCAATCCCGGTCAAGATGGACCTAGTGACGATTTGGGAGGTAACGGATCTTCAGGAGACACGGAGGAAAGTTCGGAAGTCGGCGTATTCGGCATACTTGTCGCACTGCTCATTGTTGGGGCGATAATCGGGATAATCCTGATATCAAGAAGTGAAAAAGAGTCAAGCGACGAATGACCAGTAAGTTTCTCTGATTTGTTGATTGGCATCCATGCAAGCAACTACGTCAGCAGGCCTCTGTGGCATCTCGTATGTACCATCCAGATGATCGATTATCGGCTCTATGTTGGACATGTTCACTACGCCCCATCCGACTTGAGTACATGGTGCGACTGGAGAAATGGGAAGCGTCCCAGTCGTCGGATTCCACGTCGAGAAGCTCGGATACCACGCAGATAGATTCAGTGCCTCTCGAAGATCTGAATTTGTAATTGATTTGAGTGAATTTGTGCTATTCACCAAGAAACCACCTCTTTCCTCTGAAGCACCTGACCCGTAGTCCGCCCCAGTCTCCCTCAGGGTTTCGAGGACCTCACTGAGTATCCCTGCAGTTCTTGGCGTCGCAAAAGATGTGCCGGAAGTCACGTGATAGCCGTCGATGTCATCGTGATTAGGAAGAAGCTGGGTCCAATCCGCAGCTATGTCTGGGTAGGAGCCGCTCATAGTCTCCTTCTGATCGTCATCTTCTTCAGCGTAGCCAGATATACCGATGGACCATGGCGGCCCTGCAGTCGAGTCTTGCACTGCTGGCGATGGTGTGTTGTCTGATGCGCCCGTGTGGATCTTGCCTTCATGGACAACCGCTACTTTGGTGGCATCTTCAATTCCTGGCACAGGTATGGAACCAATCGGTCCGAACGAGGTGGAGATGATGTCAACAAGCGGCTGATTAGCAGCCGCTAGCACCGCTGCGTCGCTGAAACCCTCGACGAAGAAGATCACGGCATCTGGATTTGCATCGAGAACAGATCCGGTAACAGCAGTGCCGTGTCCGTCAGATGGGTCATCGAGTATTGGTATGTCTGTCTCATCATCCGGAGTTGTGCCTATTATCCTGGTACCCACAAACCAAACGATGTCCTGAGACGTGATATTGTCCCAGCACGTGGAGCGATCTGCTTCATATCTCTCTGTCCAACTCCCCTCTTGAGTAAGATTACACCACATCGTAACTCCCAAACCATCTAGCAACCATTGCGGGTATGACTCATTCATTGCGAAGTGGATGTGATACACATTGATTCCCGTATCGATAGGGGCGACCACGCTGTAATGCCAAGCATCCTCGCCATCAGGTTCGACATCAAGCGTATCTTCGCCACTTCCAAAGCAACCACTGAGGGACAGAGACATCATCAATACAGATACCACAATGGCCCAAGATGATGCTCGCATAACCCTGTCGAACCAACTCACCCCTGTATCTCTTTCGCGAGGTTGTATGCGGGAGATTCAAGAATGGGGCAGATTAAGGTTAGTTGATGGCGGACCTCAAAATCATAGTCGCGACTGACGGGAAGAACCTCGAACTCGCACGTAGAGTCAGAGATATCGCGACAAATAGGATGTGCGATTCTGAGATTATTGACCTCTCTACATACGAACTCCCATTATACACTAGGAAGACACCTGATGGAGATTTAGATCCACTCAATTCACTAATTCAATCACTGGAAAGCCCCTCCCCATGGTTCGTATTGCTTCCCGAGTATAACGGGGGACTGCCCCCAGTTTGGATAAATGCCCTAACCTGGCTTTCCGTCCAGCACGATGATTTCAGAAAAATGTTCAATCGAAGACGCATAGCCATAGGCACAGCTAGCGGAGGGCACGGATGGAAAGCGCTTGCAGCCATGAGGGAGCAGTTCGCACACCTTGGATCAGATGTCGTTGGCCGTTATCTCAGGGATGCAAAGGGGGCACCTGCCAAGGATGAGACGATTGAAGAAATT
>PAUH01000030.1 GCA_002712645.1 Methanobacteriota archaeon | reverse complement strand
CTATTCGTCGTAGTCGTCGTCCCTTCCTGCGCCTGCACGCATTGCCATAGCGATGCCGACGCCGACAGTGATTACTGCAATTCCTCCGATGAGGGTATAGGCTAGAGTAGAGTCGCCTGAACTCACACCAGATACATCGGCTGAAGAGACTACCATCCCCTCCACAGGATATGCAAGATTCTGGAAGTCTCCTCCGTCAATCACGTAGAGCACAGGGACGCCAGGCAGGCTGGGTTCGAAGATCATGTCGACCGCTACGCTGGTAGAGCCTGGCTCAAGGAATAGCTCAACAGAATCAGACGGTGGTGATTGGGACCATGATTCGCCGCCGTTGTTTTGCCACAATGAAACATCAATCGAGCCGCCGCGCTTTCCGGGATTGGACCAGAATGTCTTCACAGTGACTCTCTCCCCTGGGAGTGGCCTGTCTGTTGGTTCGAATACGGTATTCGTCAGAGTCGGCAGGAATTCCATTATTCTGATGTCGGCTCGCTTGGGGTTGTCCTCGCTCCCAAGTCCGTTGACCTCATTTCCTGCACGATCCGTTGAAACAACCCAGAATAGTATGTAGTCTCCATCAACTAACTTCGTATTCACAAGGTATGCCATGTCCAGTTCGCCTTGGTACACGTCGAATTGCTCCTGATCGAGTATGAGCGGTATAGAACCGCTCCCCTCGGCGCCAAGTGGATCGTTTCCTCGCTTGAATACCCATGCGACTTCGAGGTCCCCCTGCTGCATGCCGACTGAATCGCTTATCTGTAGAGTTACCTTCACCCTATTCAGCCGATCTGATTCCTCCACCGACAAAGAGCTGTCAGGATACGCTGTCTGATCGAAAAGTATTGTTGGTGCGGAAGAGTCGACTGTGATTGAGGTACCTGTATTCTCGGATGAGACTGCGGATCCTGGTGCATTCACGACATTTGTAACGACGTCCATGATAGGGTACACAGGTGGCCTATTGGGGAGGGTGAGGTCCACGGACCATGTGCCGTCCTGGCCCAGCAAAGAGGCCTCGCTCACTCTCTCAGAGCCATATACGAATGATACTTCCACCATGGTTTCATCCAGACCGGACGTGAATGGTGTCCCCGATCCTGCATGCAACAGCGTTCCATTGACTCTGAATGAATCTCCCTTCATGAGGTAGATACCAGTCGCATCCGACTCGCCGATCGGAAGAGTGAGGTCCTCAGTCAGCGTCGGGACGGCTTCCAACATGTTGTCTAATTCCCACGAAAGGGAAGTTAGCAGCGATGATTGAGCGATCATCTGCAAGTCATCTGTTATCCTGGCTCTTGGGCTGCAGTCCGAGTCGCCTGCATTCCACGGGTAGTTCCAATCGAGGATGAAATCAAACTCCACTGAGAGGATTGAGTCGGATTCCATCGGTGTAGCACTTGCATCTATGAGATGTACGTAAGAGTCCTCGGGTGTGGAGAGGATCTGCTCAGCTGGATTCCAGAACATCTTGCCGAGACCTGTTGGTCCATCGTCACAAAGCATCACATCAATGCCATCTAGAGTTGCGATGCCGTTTGGTTCGTCTATTACCATAGTGAACGTATGCTCCACTCCAGGTAGCAGATAGCCGGATTTCCTATCGAGAGAGAATCCTGAGGTCAGAATCTGAGTCTCGACGTCCTCCGCGACGAGCATGGTCGCCCATGCTTCAGATGCTCCTGGACCTCCTCCTGTGCCGCCTGACTGGTATGTTCGTCCAGACCAGTCAGTACCTTCGATGTACAGGTAAACAGGGCTATTGAAGGGGACACCTGTCAGATCGATTCCTGCGAAATTCTTCTGCTCCTCGCCGGAGAAACCTATGGATAGGGGGAGCGTCATTGAGCTATACTCTTCTGGGTCAGGGATTCCATCTCCATTTGCATCGTCCATCGCAGTACGCCAGTACCTCAGGGTGACGTCTGATGCCCTTGAATCGGCGTCAGACACGGTCACGTATACCGATAGCGGCATCTCTGGGTCCACAATCTTTCCAGCTGCGTTTTGGAAGCCGAGTGGGGTGAGTATCTGAATTGGTCCCGCTACAGGTGGCTCCGAATCTACATCTGCCTGGATGGTGGGGGGATCGATAGTCAAGTCCTCGGCGTTAACGACGGATACCATGGTTGGACCGATTGCCTCGAGCAGCGGTTGCAGCGTGATTGAAGACATGCCCGACGGGATCATCAAGTCTCCACTGAAGATTCCACCAGATTGCGAAGTTAGTGGCATTATGACTCCAGATAAGTCGACTGCTGGGGAGAAGTCTTCTGAATCCGGCCTCAAGTCCTCTGAGCCTTGGAACCGTACGCTACCCTCAATGGAGATCATATTCCCCGGGTCAACGGGGAACGGGTACATCGAAGAGAATTGGTCGGAAAGCGTATTCCCGAGATGATTTACCACTGTGAAAGAGTCAATTTCCAAGTCATTCTCGTAAGCAGACCTTCCGCCATTGCCGCTTGATGCCTCGGCTGACCATCGAGTCTCGCCGTCCAGGTCAGTGGCGCTGGATGACCATGATATCGATGAAAGGTCATCTGGCCCCCATGAGGCGGATATCGACCAATTGACCTGTATTCTTTCAGCTCCGTCCTGACCCGTTACAAGCGTCGAGGCTGACTCGGAGGTTGTAAGATCAAGTCCGGGTATCGAACCAGATTGGGCAAACGATACTGAGCCTTGGTCAGACCAGTCGCCATCAGAGGAATAAGCGGTATATGTGGCGCTATCTCCGTCCTCCGTGCTTCCAGTCAGTGTAACTGATGAAATCTGACTATTATCGAAGAGGTGGCTGTGCTCGGTCACAAGATGGTATGATTCGGCCCTAGGTGCGAATGTATTGGGCGGGTCGAACGGGTGATTGGTTGTGATGTAGTCGTATTCCGCACCGCCACCGATGGAGATCATGCCCTCCAGCGCGTTTACCGCGACGCTGACATCCGTATTGGAGGAATTCGACTGAGCTGCCGTTATGGCGCTTGTCACTACATTCTGCAGACCAGATACATTCTCGTGGAGATAGTACGATATCCCCAAGCTCGCGATAGCCACAGTCTGGGATGCAGTTGATGAAATTTGGAAATCGAGTTGCTTCCATTGCCTACTTGTTGAGGGGTCTGTAATACTCGGCTGGACAGAGTTGATCTGAGAAATCATGGCGCCGTTGAAGTGAATCACTGAAGGGCCTGCTCCGGAACTATACGTGGACTGAGATGCCGATCCCAAGGACACCACGACCGGTGAGTCGAAGGTTGGCGAGCCCACGGGAGATACTGCCATGAAGCCGGCTGCTGCCCAGGATGTTGCATCCACATTCGCATCTGCTGATGTGCCAGAAGGCACGAGGACGGAGATAGTTCCTGGGTTAGAAGGAGTGAGAGATACAGATTCGCTTCTTTGCATGGTGCCTCCCTCAATCAGGGACTGCCAGCCGAGGTTACCATAGCTGCTGCCCATGGGGAAAGCCCAATCATTTGTACCGTCTGAGCCCAAATCTACAGTCGGAGATCGTGCCGGTTCTGCGAATTTAGCAGAGAAGTTGAGTTGATTGATGCTGCCAGTCGGGGATAGGGAAATGGTGGCACGATATCCTGGTTGAAGCCATGGGAATTCTACGAGGCCTCCTGTTACCCCCTGCTGTGGCCCTATAACAGCACCATTCGCGTCTTTGAAGGTGATTGTGACACCCGAGTAGTCGCCCGATACAGATAATGCCCTTATCGGTCTTGAAGAGGTGAGGTACTCTGAATCAATTGTGCCTGCTATCCCAGAGCTGACGATGTAACCCCCTTCTATGACTGTGCTTGGGCTGAATGACCAACCGTTCGACGTTCCCGAAGAGGACGATAGTGTCCTGAAACCGTCCAGCCTTACTGAATTGATCATAGGGGTCAGGCTGGAATTCACGGTTTCCAGATGGACTTGAATTCTCACAGACGGATGTGTTGCAGCGTCTATGCCTGCGAGAGATAGTGGTAATTCGCCCATATCAAAGCCTTCTATGGGACTTAGAGACGCGGAATCTAGGATGGAAATTAGGACCCTGGTTCCCTCGGGAATCTCAGCATCGACATCGACATAGCCCATATTGAAACTTGATTGATTTGATAGATCCACTGAGGGTGACGTCCATGAGCCATTTGAACTGTAGTTGGGGATCAGTATGCCGAAATCATCGACGTAAAATCCNTCATAAGTTTCAGAACCACTATTCTGACAGCATGTATCCGATGAGAATTGGAATCTGAATTGCATTTGTTCGCCNGACCATTGNTCCAACGGTGCTTCTCTCTCAGACATCTCATNAAGTCCGCATTCACCATCGAACCACAGCTCCTCAGTGCCCCATGGGTTGTTCCATGTCGAAGTTCTGACGCCATCATACCATCCTGTCATCGTGGGTTGGAAATGCTGCCANGACCCTCCGTTGACGCGGTACTGTAATTGTGCGCCATCAGTGCTGTANAGAGGGTCCATGCAGCTCCATTTCTCGAAATGGAGCGTTGCACCTGAATCAGGNATATCNTAGTTTGGCGAAAGGAGATATCCGTTCTTATTGTCGGAGTATGGCCCAGACAGATCTGTCCCGTAAAGATATGGGAAGCTTGCTGGCTCTTGAAGCGTGAGTGACGACCCCAAGAATCCGTAATCCCATGTGTCAGAAGCCCCGGTGGTGCTCCAACCGGGAGCATGAGCATTCTCCGGTGCGGTCGCATATGAGTTCTCGAACCCGAGAGACTGGTCTATGCTGCCACCGAAAAGCTGNATGTGATTCCAATCATCGACACATCCGANAGATGGGCANTATCCGCCGGATGCGACATAATGGTAGAACGTNCTNCNAGTNCCCAAATCATCAGACCAGTGTACGGCTGTGCCAGGGGTT
Organism: Methanobacteriota archaeon; assembly: GCA_002712645.1. Classification (GTDB taxonomy): domain Archaea; phylum Thermoplasmatota; class Poseidoniia; order Poseidoniales; family Thalassarchaeaceae; genus MGIIb-N1. The sequence goes on along the minus strand of PAUH01000030.1, from coordinate 41,065 downwards.
ACGAGGGACACGTCGGTCAAAAAGACGCCTTCGAAATTATCCTGAGGGCTCCCGTAAGTTACAGATCCGTCGGTATCTACGAGAATTCGAAGATATACGCTATTCAGATTGAGGAACTGGGNGGGGACGGTGTACTGTTGGATCACCAGGCCCCCGCTCTGATCGCCAGAGGTACCCGGTATGGCTCCGCTCCTGTCATCACANGCAGTACTCGTCAAAGATGTCGAGGATGAAATATCGACCCATGAGGCATTATTTGTGGACATCTCCACGCAGTAGTTGTCGNACGTGCTGCCCTCCAAGTCATACTCGATGTTGAGGCGTATCTTGGAGTTGGCCGATGTGCCCTGCGTGCTTATCTGGGTCTGGAGGGCGCCATGAGCGTAGTTAGAATACGAACAGGTTGCTTGCGCGGGCAGAGAGCACCCGTGGAGCCATCCACCATCCATTCCACCGACGTTCTGGTAAGAGATGTTGTCAAGGAACCATCCGGGCCTCAGGTTCTGAGAGGAGGGGTGGGTCCATAGTCGGAACCTGAATTGTATCTGGTCGGCCTCATCTATTCCCGACAGGGTTGTGAGGTCTATGTTCTCAGAAGTCCAACCGCTGTGCGAAGGAGAGGCGAAGACCGGAAGGTCGCCGGACGGTTGCCCGGGGACTGCGGGGCCGTCCGATGACAATGTGCTGGGGTACCCTCCTGCTGGTTCGATATACGACCATGGGCCCCAGGTGCCATTCATCATCCTAAACTCGAGCCAAGCGCCATCGCCGTCGCCAGAGGATGTACTGTCAACGTGATACCAGTGATCGAAGGATAGCGTGTAGCCAACCTGTAGGTCGCTCACCGGGACATCTAGAGGAGGGAGATAGAGGGATGTGTCTACACCAGCTGGAACCGGATTTCCAGGCATGGTTCCTGCGATAACCTTCCCCTCAACCGCCGCTGCTGGGACTATTCCATGTGGAAGGGTTCTCTCATCCAAGTAAACAGAGCCGTTCATCGATCCAGGCAGTACTGAGGACCAGTAGTCGATATCTGGGTTATGGCACAGCGGGGTTGTCTGCAGTATCTCTGTTGGCCCAAGGGCTCCATCGTTATTCAGATCCTGCCCGATATCCATGAGATGCCCGCCTTCACTGCATGTGCCTGCATCGGCAGCGTCTGGCCGATCTTCGATCAGCCAGTTGAAGAAGCCACCCAATCCGGGCGTGATCACCGCACCGCTTCCCGTGCCGCTTGGGACGATGGTTGGAGTTGATGTGTACCCTGAGCCAAGTGCGTCTATCGTGGCGATCACGATGGGGCCTGTTGAATTCAGTGTTAGAGCGATGTCTACCTGCCTTCCGCTGGCGCCGGTGTTCGCTAGTGTGAGAGTGTGGTCCGTTGTGTAATTGGAGCCATGCGAGGTCAAAGAAATCCCTGTTATAGCGCCGGTGCTATCAACCGAAGTAACCGTCAAATTGGCACCTGAACCGGTGCATTGCCTCCCACACTCTACGTTGAATACGGTCCCACTCTGATATCCGCTGCCACCAGAGATCAAGGTAGCTGATCCAATGCCTCTGCCTGAGAGGTACGATCCATTGAATCCAGAACCACCACCGCCTGTTGCAGATAGGTTTCCATCACCGTAGCCAGAACCAGGATCAGTGATATTCAATGAAGTGATGCTGTCAGGCAACCCCGAGGAAGGGCAGTATTCGTTCGATGATTCAATCTCATCAGAATCGAGGTTTCCGTCTCCATCGATGTCATACCCATAAGATAGTTTTGTGGAGTCTTGATTGCTGCATGAAGTGCTTGATGGGATATACTCGATGGAATAAACAACTAGAACGCCGGGGGAGTGGTAGTATCCATTCGGCATTTCAATAGTGTAATTTCCCCCGTCGAAGTCTTCTATCTGAGATACGGTGAAATCATCTTCAAGTAGCAGTTGACCATCCGAATTGGTTGTTATTCCACTGAGAAATGCTCCTTCATTGTTCGGGGAGTCTTGATGCCATGAGAGGAGATTCTCAGAAGACTGTGCGACCTCCTCGTTCGATATCTCCATCCAGCTGTCCAATACAGTCGCATTTGTGGGGACGCGTAATGCTGTGAAATCTGATCCGCCATCAGAAGGTCTCACGGCATCTGGGCCACGCCACTCTGAGAGATCGGCTTGTGCTATCGGCACAAACAGCATCAAGGCAGTCAGAAGAATTGCTCGGCGGGCGTTCGTACGAGACATGTACTCGTGACATATAACAAGACTATGAAGTGTCCGAAAGAAAGTGAGTAATCCTTGGAGCCACTGGGGGGAATTGAACCCCCGACCTTCGCCTTACCAAGGCGACGCTATACCCCTAAGCCACAGTGGCGGCAGCACGGGGACCTAGAGTCTTGATTTAATCGCTGCGTAAATCGATTTGAACAATCAACAGCCTCAAACACCATCGCTGTTCAGGCCGGCCCATAAGCCGAGGTCGCATAGCCTGGTATTGCGCATGACTGGAAATCATGTGGGATCTTCCCTCCGGAGTTCAAATCTCCGTCTCGGCGCCAAATCGGCATCCTACCCCGCACTCGTATACAGAATTTCCAAATGGTTGTATCGCAGCCGGTTCACGTGGATGTTGATGTCGTAGAGCATAATGTGGCTTCTGAACCTGTTACGCGGTTATCCGACATAGATGCGTTTACACGATTTGGAACCAGGTTTGGGGCACTATCATCCATAGATGAGGTGCTCAGACAAATAAAATTCAATTTAATAGCGGCTAAGAGGAGTTTGACCTACACCCATGCAGTCCCACTTGTTCTTGCATTTGGCGCCCTTGTTCTTGGCTCGTGGGATCTTGGAAGCGGCGAGTTATCAAGCGGGGGGGACTACAACAGAGGGGGGATATTTGGGTCTGAGAGTGGATTCCTCCATGTTACAGGAGGGGCGTTAGTTCTTTCATTCCTTTCACTCTTCATATCAATAGCAGCATATGTACTCTTGATGGTAATATTTCCGCTCATGCGAGAGAATCTGCTGTACCTCATATTCGGAATACTTGCTGTTGAATATGGACATATAGCCAGCCATGCTTCTGACCCATACTTCCCAGTGGGTTCAGACCTGTCGGTATGGGCGGGGGCCATAATTGGCAACGGAATCATACTCTTTGTCACTCTGGGCGTTGTGAGAAGATCTGTAATGGAAACTCGAGACTTTCATGTGGAGGTTTCTCATATTCACCCGGATCCCCGTCGAATGCGTAGTGCGCATGAGGATCACAGCCTTCTTCTATGGAATATCTCCCTGTTCCTATGGCTATTATTCCTCAACCTTAGTGCGTGGTCCGCATCTCATGCAGTGGCTCGTCCACCTCCTATTGTAGGCGATACAGGAGGATTCGTGGCCCTGCATATAATATCTGGACTGGTATCATTTGCCTTGCTCATACACGTTTCTTGGTATCCTCAATTTATGATGGGGAGTTCAGGTGGAAGCATACAATCGAAGCTAGCGAGGATGGTCTCCGAAGGGATGGGGTCGGAAAAAATAGAGGTGGAAATCGGAACCTGTCCCGATTGTGGTGTGACAAGTTCTGCATCAAGAGAGGGTGATGGTTCGATCATTGTTTCTTGTAGAACTGAAAATTGCGANGGGCGAGGGATCGTAGGAAAAGAGTGCGAATATTGCGGTGCCGGGTATACGGGATCGCTGGCATGCGGCTCATGTGGCTCCACATCAAACGTTGAAGATCATTTTTCTACACAAGGAGAGCTGTGGTAGTCTCNAGAATTGACTCAGATGGAGTGTAGNCTGTGGATGAAGAAATCGACTCAGTCGCTGAGTTTCTAAATCAAAATGATGGAGGGGCATCTGCTCATAGCGTATCGAAAACTTCAGCACTTCCCTATCTCATTACCGCGATATCGACCCTAGTTACAGGACTATCCATAGCAATTCTAGCGATGTGGCTCCTCAGCGANGAGAATGCGATATTTGGAGGGCCGCCTGCAACGCTCTTAGCATGGCAAGATGACTATGAAGAGATGACTGGTATTGACAAGGTGAATGGAAATCTCGATGGCTCAGGAGTTACGATTTGCATAGTTGACTCGGGAGTGGACCTCTCACACCCAGGCATGGATGGGGTTAGCATAAATGGATGGTATGATGCGGTAAATGGGAAGATTGACCCATATGACGACCAAGGGCATGGGACTGCAATGACTGGGATCATTGCATCCAAAGGAGGAGTGGGGGGCATCGCCAAGGGTTCGGAGCTTCTCATCGCCAAGGGGATTGATGATTCCGGGTCTGGTACGGACGAGGGTATCGCTGAAGCGGTGAATTGGTGCTCTGCTCAAGGCGCTGATATAATCTCACTGAGTCTCGGAGGCGATCAGGGNCCGGGTCTCTCAGGCCTCACTCTCGATGTTCTGGAAAACTCTGTNGANGATGCGCTCGATGAGGGGGTCTTCGTGGTCGCAGCAGCGGGTAACGATGGTACGGACGATGATGGNGATGTTGCTTCCCCGGGATCAGTCGAGGATGTGATATGTGTTGGAGGTGTCAATCGCAATGGGGACGTGTGGTCAGGCAGTTCAGAGGGAGACAATAATGGTCGTCTCTGGCCAAATCCGATTCTGCCAAGACAGGATCCTGACAAAAAGCCCGAGGTGATAGCTCCCGCATCTGAAGTACCGGTTTTACTCACGAATAGTGGGAGTTGGTACGGTTATTCGAGTGGCACTTCGGCTGCAACTGCTTGGGTATCGGGCATCCTTGCATTGGTAGTGCAAAATGAGCCAGACCTCGCTCGCTCAGGAGACAGGAGTGCCATAGAGGACATCAAGAATCGCATATCGCAGACATCCACTCAGAAAGAAGGAGTCACCGGGCATGACGATCGGTTTGGTTATGGAATCGTAAATACAGTCGGCCTGATTGGGGACGTGTCAGATGAAAGTACTTCAAATCAAGATTTTGAGAGAGTGCAGTATGCTCAACAACCAATGAGTACGACTAATGTCGCACCTGATAGTTCAACGAAGGCCGACTTGAATCCGCGCTTCTGGGATTCCCTTATCGCAGAAATCCACGAGTTGAAGGCTTCTACACGTTTCTGAGCCTCGGTCAATGGATTGCCTGGCTCAAAGTCCCCCACATCCCCTGTTGGAACTTCTGGTTCAATCACCATGATGATGCCATCTCTCTTGACTATCTCGAATGCTAGTCGGAGACTGGCAGGTCGTTGCACCTCGGGTACATCGATTATGACCATGCCAGTGGGCGATGGCAGCGGTATGGGCGAAATGACGCTGTTTTCTGGCGTCGCGGACGCTGCATTCCATGCAGTCGTCTCAGCCACCACCTCATTCCATGGACGCGACAGGACTGAAGTCCACGATTCAGCAGAATATCTGCGTATAAGCCGATCCAATATCACTCCGAACTTTCCGCCTTCTTCTATGATTCTGAATGATGATGGACGCTTGGAATCTGGAGCGGCCCACGCATCCAACAGCCATGCAGCAAGATGTCCGATACCTCCCCCGACTAGAACTGCGTTCTCAGGAGTTACCCTAGCAGCGATGTCTCGAATTCTTGATCGAGCATCTCGAGAAAGGAGTGGAAGGTCCATGTGTAGCATCTGTTGACCGATATTTGCAGCGATCTCTGGCTCGTCCGTACTGAAGTCTTGGTTCTGCTCAATCAAGGCATGGAGAATTTCTTCTTCGCCCCTCATCGGAAGGTTGCCGCCAGCGAGTGTCACGATACTTGGCTGAAGACCCCAGATATCAAACATGGCTATTTTCCATTGTATTGAAGAATGGAGGGCTCTCGCGTTGAAAACGATGGCTTCCAAACCAGAGGGACATGTAGACCTATTCTGCCCATCTTGCTCGTCGGAGACGGAGCATGTCACGTTAAGAGAGAAGGAGGCAGGGGGCGGAGTGGATCTTCTAGTCAGGTGTTCCGAATGCAATCATGTCCACACCGTAATCTTGCGGCCAAGTAAACTCGTCAAAATAGGAATGACGCTCTCCGACGGCAAATCTTCTTCATTCGAGAGCATAGATTCTGATGATGATGAAGAAATACGTGTGGGCGATACCTTCGAGCACGATGGTTTTGAGTGGACGATAACTCGTCTTGAGGGGCAGGATGCTCGAAGTATGAAGAAGATGGTTGCGGGAAGCATTCGAAGAGGATGGGCCATCAGAGTCGACAGGGTGATTATCCCCTTGACTATGACTGATGGAGAAGTGAGTCGTTCATCATCGATGGAATGCAGTCCGGACACTATTTTCTCATGTGAGACTCATATTGAAGTCGAAGGTTCAACATGGGTGATTCGCGCCATACATACAGGTAAAGGTCGCACATTGAGGGGGCGTAGAGCAGCGGCCGATATTCGTAGAATGTACTTGCATGCAGAGTGATTTCATCTTCTGTTTGTCCATGGCATGATTATCGATTTGGCCACATGCCAAGCGATTCCAGGGTTCTCTCTGAGTCTTCTCATGCTGTATTCATACCACTGCTTCCCATAGGGCAGGTAGACGCGAGTCAGATGTCCATTGGAAGCGAGTCGTCTTCTTACGTCGCCCCTGACTCCAAGCAAGAACTGAAACTCGTATCCGCCACCCTTCCCTGGCTTGACTACTGGTGCTGGGTTTCTTGGATCTGGTTTTTCAGGTATTATCTCCCTAGATTGAAGAGATTGCAAGGCTGCGTTGATTATCGGATGATCGTGAGATGCAATGCCCACATACATTCCAAGATCTAATGCTGTATCGACAGCATCCGTTGTGGCGTTCACGATGTCCGAATAGCCCGTGTATGCTATGTCTGGCGATTCAAGATATATGCCCTTACAGATTCTGACATCGGCGTGTTCGCCCATCGTCTCGGCAATACGCAAGAGGTCATCTTTTGTTCTGAATAATCTGCCTTGGAGGACTACCCCTACGTTGAGGTGTCCTTCAGAATACAGATCCTCCATAATATTCAGAGTTGATTCGGTGTGTGTGCTATCTTCCATATCAAGCCGGACGTATATCTGGGATTCATTCGCCTTGCGGACTATATCTGAAAGAGTCTTCAGGGCATATCCGTAATCTATGTCGAGGCCAAAGGCGGTTGGTTTCAAAGAAACATGAGCATCCAGATTGGACCGACTTATTGCCTCTATAAGTCGATTATATTCTTCGATGAATGGCTGTGTCCCTTCCAATGTGGAAATATCTTCCCCGAGGACGTCGACAGTGAATGACGTGTTCTCAGATGACATCTCGCGCATTACTCTGAGAGCATCCTCCAGCTCTGGTCCGGCGACATAACGTCGGGAAATGAATCGTATGAATGCCTTAGGGGTAACCGGCATGAATGCCATAATGACTCGCCCGAACAAGTTCATGCTCCGGCTCGTTCGAATAGGCACTTGACGATTACTCAATGATCAAGAGTTGTTTACCACGGACCACATCTACATCGAAGGTGCCAAGTTTGGCGACGATGTATCTTCTAAGATCTGAGTTCATAGACTTTCGATCTAGATGTGCTATCACTTGTGCCTCTGGACGGGCCGCCCTCATAGACAGAATTGCTGCCCGGAGAATCTCCCCAAAATTATGGAGGGACTCCTCCTCATTGACATCAGGCAACGAGTAGGATGGAAGTATGTGTCCTACAAGTTCATTTGATCTGATTAGTATATCCCTGTGTCGAGGCGCGTAGTGGCCACCTCCGATACACAGCATCCAACGTTTATTCAGATCGGGCGCCTTGGCAGAGAGGTTTTCGACGATGATTTCAGCCCATATGGAGGCTAAGTGCGAGTCAGTCCATTCTTTCTCTGAAGATCCAATTTCAACATACATGGTCGGGAGGGACATTACTGGGCCGTGATGTGTTGCCTCTAATGTCAAATCAAAATTACATAAATTAGGCTCTAGAGCACCTTTTCGGACTATTGCTCTGAGAAAGGCGGCCATGCGGGGGTTCGGAGGTACAAGCGTCCCATACACGCCCCCAGATCTTCCACTCTCGCCCATTTTTTGACCGGTTGGGACGCCTATCGGATGAACTGTCATAGCAGGGACTTCTGAACTTGAAACGTGCTTTGAGAGGACTATGATATCATCGATATTCTTGTTGATCGAATCCATGTGCATCTTACCAATATTATCACTTCTGATATGTATCTCATTGACAAGGAGCATGTGAGCATCTATCTCGGTGCTGATTAGCAATTCTCCCAGAGGGGAGGAGGTCGATTCCCACGTATTCGCCTCAACCATGGCCTGGTGAAGTGTCAATGAAGCAGAATCTGCCTTCGATGCCAAAATTAGGGTCGTCATCAGCATTGGTATGCTGTTTCGTGTATTATTAACTGAGCGCAGGTTGAACTGCCTCCACCTCGACGAACGCCCATGCTGCCAGTCACGCCCCTACGTGTACACGGCCATCATGACGCTTGCATAGTGGTAGGAACTGATGGAGGATTGATTGGATTAAACAAAAGCGGGCTAGTTACAGATGTTCTCCGACCAATGTCGAATCCAATATCATCATCAGTTCTTCTTGATGGGCATATTATTGCATCATGGAACTTGTATGATGGTGATGCGTCGTCATACATGGGACTGATCCCTACAGAATTCTTTGTTGATTTCGGAGGAACTTCTGAAATGGGTCGCGAAAGTGATGAGGGTAAAGGGCCTGAAGGTGCCACCTGGTGGAGGAAGCTCGAAGGAACGATTGAGTCGATAGGCGGGGAAGAGAGTCGATTCATATTCGCTCTAACTGGCCTGGGGATATACTCGATGGATCTCAAAATCGAAAATGATGTGGCAAGTGTGAATGAGTCTTGGAGAGTTCATTACCCGTCATGGACTCTATCTTCTGGACCTGAAATTCGAGATCGTATAGCATCGATATTGATTACTGAATCAGGAGTTTTGTTGCTATCAGAGGGAGGTGAATGGATCTTATTATCTGCTGAAGAGGGCACAGAATTGGACAGAGGTTTTCTAGATCTCCGGAATCCAGTCAATCGTGCTGTGCACTCGAGTGAATTGGGCACCATGGTCATGACGCGTGGCAGGGAGATCGCGCTAATGGATCGTAATCGGGGTTGGGTTGAACGCATAAGAAAAATTCCTGGCCCTGTGCTTGGCGCCTGTGCTGATGGCCAGGAGTGGAAATGGACGGGATGGCGTCATGATGGCTCATTTAAGAATGGTCAATTGGGAATCCGAATGAGATCGGAAATAGGCGTTGGCATGCTAGGGTCCGACAAATGCATATGCAACGATGGCGCTATCGAACGATGGAGCGGTTATTCCTCTGAATCAGAGGTTGTGTAGCCACACTTTCCGCATGACCACCTGTCTGCATGACGTGCTAGGAAAATACCCTCGCCGCAGGAAGGATGTGGACAAAAAGGCGCTTTCCTAACTAGCTTCCCCCCCTCAATGGAGTACTTACTGTGCCTGGAATTTGGATTTGGTTTTCAGTCAGACATGATATCTACTCCGTTGATCCCTCAGACTCAGATGGCGATTCTCCAAACAGATCTTTGTGCCTAGCACTTACATAGCCAGGTTCCATAGATGCTGACTCAGCACTCGAGTAAATTAGTGCGATGCCTTCGGTACGGCCCTTTCCGAAAACGGTCCTAACATCCTTGATGTATGTGAGTTCCTTCTTTGCATTTGGCTCGGATTTTGCAGCCGCTTCTACCATCTCTTTTCTGGTCGGAGTTGCTTTGCCTTCATGATTCCAAACAAATCTCATCTCAACCCGATTAAGCAAAGGGTTGTCTTTCCTATCAATGATTTCCATACAAATACCTCAGCGAATATTGACTTTCANGGCATANGCCCCGGAAGTNGTAACATTGAGNCGNCGTGCGACTTCAGANCGNGATGGGTCGAGTATGATGACATANCCTTGCCAATCAGTGGTNACNGGAGCNTTTGGACANGACATNCATTGGACTGGATCNTTCTTTTTCTCNGGNTCCGGNAGAATNCGATTGCACTCGCCGCANGCGAATGGTTGCTTNGGCATGTTCACTCATCCCCCTCGATCCACTGATGTGCNCCNAGTCCNGCCATCTTGCANTTGAGNCCTATTTTGCTNGAACGNGGGTCGTTCTGATTGATCGCCTTNGANACAATTCTNGACCTTACATTNGTTCCAACTTCTATGAGTTTGCCAGATTTAGNNCCCTCTATTCTNCTTTCAGCNGGATTGACATTNATCGGCTCATCCAGAATCTGCGACTTGTGAAGNAGTGCNTCTATGGGCCCTATCCTGACGAATGCCCCGTATTCAGATATCTCTGAAACTGCTCCATCNACTATCTCNTTTGTCTCCATNGTGAACAGAAGAGCNCNGAACCTCACCCTCTGNTAGATTGCNCCNTCTCCNTGGATAATCTTNCCACGNCCNAGNGTCTCNTGNTCNAANGTNAGCAATACATANTTCTCATCTTCATCGAATTGCCCNTCAAATGCTTGGTGAGCNAGCTCATCGATGTGTTCCTCTAGCTTCCGTCCNCGACGGATATACTCTGCAGGGATACGAATGGTATCCTCCTTGGTNATTAGGGTGTACATAGTTCCACGTCCGCTTGTCGGGACGCTCCTCGGCCTAGGCCGCCGGAAGGTTCCCGTCCTTCACAGGCGCAGCCTCTGGAGAAGATCCCGATGTCCGNCCGGAACCGGCGAGGGCTATAAGCGCGATGGATAATTNCGGGGTTCCCGTTAGTTGTGNTAATGATCATCAATCGCAACCTAGACCGATCGACTTGGGCGAACGTTCAAGATGGCTGTGAATCGGATTGANGCGTGGATATCAGGGGCGCTGGTTTTCGACCTAGTGCTAAAGCCGTGCTAGTTGTCATACTTCTTCAAGCATCATTGATGCTGCCATTGACTGAAAGGAGTCTCGAATCCATCCCTTATTTNGAGGAAGAGGGAGTCAATTCGCCCCATGAAAGTCCTCCGTGGTACAACTATCCGGAATTGCCTGTTTGGGAACAATTTGGGCAGAATCCGAATCGANTACCGATTACTGCAAGCCATGGCCCGGATGGCGGCTCGGTAGACGGAGACCCAGGAGCTGCACAGAAACTTGATTCGATCACAAATCCGGTGATGGACTGGACATATGGCTCGTACTCCTTGGGCAATGATGCCCTGAGTACTCCAATCGCCAATCTTGAAAATCAGATAACTGTAGAGGCTGGTGCAGAAGATCGCTGTGGNGGCGACTCCCTATTCGCATTCATTGTTCAACAAGACTCGAATGATCACTCTCACTTACGAATCATTGAGGGAGAGGACGCNGAAATCGCATGGTCAGTCGATCTCGGCGCCGCGGAACTGGTCAAGAGCAGCCCGGTTTTGACGGATATCAATCAAGACGGTGTGCTTGAGGTGTTGGTAGCATATGATGCGTCGGGTTCGCTGNTTGTGAAAGCATACAGCCCACTCCTCGAGTGTGGGATAACTGGTTGGTCTNCTAGCGGTACGCACACAGACGAATTACTTTGGACGTGGTCGGANTCANANCTTGCAATAAGTCGGCCTAGTCCCTCTCCCTCCGTTTCTATCTCCGGCCACCGCCCAACCACCCAGGTCCTTCTTGCTGACGTTGATACTGATGAAGTGCATGAAGCGATTATCGCCGTCTGGAATGAGGCTGCGGAAAGAATTGAANTCATTGCGTTGAATCTNGNAATGTCTGCTCCATCGGACCCATTNTGGACGGCTGTTCTAGATCAAGGCACTCACCCTTCTGACCCNGCTTATGTCCAAATTGATTCGAACACGGGATATATCCTAATCACAACGACGGATTCNTCCACTGGAGCGATATGGCTCTGGAAGTTAGANGGATCTAATGGAAACGAAGCCTGGTCACCNCGGACAATGGGCAATACTGACGGCGACACCAATGTTCCGCACCTTAGACTCCCTGGTCCCGTCTTATCGAATTTAGACTCGGACCCAGCATTGGAAGTCATAGTCACCATACCAACAGATCTTGGTGGAACCGGAAATGCAGATGGAGCGGAATTCCGTGCTCTTGAGGTGGCTGACGGCCAGACTGAACTGTGGTCCGTTAATGCAATTGACGGGTATGCAGATGCGCCGCCGCTTCCAGTGGATACGGATCATGACGGCATATTCGACTATCTCTGCTGGGTGACTTGGACCATGACTAGCGAAAGCTTCACTCAGGAACGATCAGGGTTTACCGGGTGTCATGATGTCAATCAAACGATTCCAGCCCTTGAATGGTCTCGAAATCTCGATTTGGTCAATTCGGAAGGGGTACTCAATGACGAGATTGCGGTCGCGCCACCGGCAATAATGGACATCAACAGCAACGGGCCCCCTGAGCTCATTGTCGCTTTCGGGAGAGGACTTCACGCATTCGATGGTGCCAGTGGTTCGCCGAGTGGTGCGGATTCTAACTGGTCTGAGCCGATTGAAGTCCCCCACAGAACTTGGTCAGAAGTGGTTTTTGCAGACATGAACGGGGATGCAACTTATGATGCGGTCTTGGGGACTGTCTCAGTATCTGAAGGGAATATCGACATCCGCCCCCTTAATGATGGGAGAAGCATCACATTTGACCCGTCAGAACCCGACCCGGGGGAAGATATCTCCATCACCGTATTCTATGAAAACTCAGGCAACGTACCATCGGGTGAAAGCGTAGATGCGGTTCTATATGCAAATGGGATAGAGATTGCTAGGCATCGTGCAGAACCTATGGACCCTACAGCCCCGTCGGGAGAGGGCTCAGATGCATCATTCCAGGCTATGTGGTCAGGAGGGCTTGGGAATCATGCATTCAGACTGATTCTTGATCCTGATCGCAACCTTTCGCAGAGTCGGACAGACAATGACATATTCGAGACTACGCTGTCTATAGTTCCAGCTTACAATGCCTCCATACTAATCCCATCGGCCCCGACAAGAGTCGATCCGGGTGGCTCATCAGAAGTATCGCCTACAGTCATTTCAACAGGGCGTGAGGAAGGGGCATGGACACTCACAGTAGACGACGCTGGACTTCCAGAAGGCTGGTCATGGTCCGACCACACCCCAGGGGGCCTGGAAGGTGTTCTGATAGAGTCGGGAACATACTGGAGTCCGGTGATCCACATATCAGCACCTGAATCAGCTACAGGAGATGCAGAAGGACACCTCGCGTTGTCATTGACTCTCGATTCCGATACGCAGGTAGAGATTTCAGCCATACTACCTGTCGAAGCGAATCGCACGCGGGGGCTGTCGGTACTCGGGCCCGAGGGATTGCCCATGTCGCAAGGTTTCGGTTTCTCGGGCGGTAGTGCTGTGGCTTGGATATTGGTTGAAAATTTGGGTAATGCAGTTGAAGATCAGGTATTGCTCTCTTGGGCATCTACAGAATGGGGCGACGATCTCAGATTACAAGACCCCTCGACAGAGGAAGAGATGATTGTTCTGAATCTTGAACCATACTCGGAGACTGAGATACATGCAGTACTAGACGTGCCGGTTGGTGTCGCTCAGGGGGAAAATGTGTCCACTACACTACAACTATGCGTAGGCCAAGGAGATGAGCAAACGTGCGACAGCATAGATCTGACGTTCACTTCTGCAATGATCGTAGTTGAACCGCCCCACCAGAGGATGATTCCAGGTACAGCCAACTATACCGTGAAGGCCAAATTAGCAAGCGGAGTTACTAGTGTCAATTGGTCGCTTTCCGATATTGGAATGTCGACGCCCGGATGGGAATGGACCTCTGCGAGTGATGGGGATCTTTCTGTAGACGGAGATAGGATGGAAATTAGTGGGGCATCGGGGACGTTGCTCGAGGGCGTTCTAGAAGTCCGCCAAGTGGCCTCGTTGCAATACATACAACCCGGTTTCCAGAGATATGAAGGAGAGTCGGATGAAGAATCTGGAGCATACATATCCTTCACACTAGAAATCCTACAAGAGCACAGAGCATCTCTAGAAATGGCAGACCCACAAGATGGGGAAGATATGTCGATCGAAGTAGGCACCCCCTACAACTCGATGCTCAGGATGCGTAATTCAGGCAATGGGAACGACCAATACTCCCTTTCATGGGAAGCGTCTTTTGTAGGCGGCGATGTGGCTGACGGCATACTGGTAAGTTTGGCTTTGAGTGAAGTTGCTCTTGGGCCTGGTGAACTCCAAGCAGTGCCGATTTCAATAACCATAGAAGAAGGGACTGAGGCTGAAAGGCCCATTGAAGTTAAGATTTTGATGGAATCGGATATAGACCCTGAAGCTGGAGATTTCGTAACCTACTATGTATCCGCACTTCAGGATAGGTCATGGGATTTACTCTCACTTACCTCCGATGGCAAAGAATCAGCGAATAGTCGCCTACTTGCTGACCCTGGCGACATAGTAAATCTTGTTTTGTCAGTGAGAAACAGCGGTAATTATGCAGATAGTCTCAGCCTTGTTCCTGCCGTTTCCGTAGATGGTTTCGAAATAGAAAATTGGATACAGGTGCACAACTCAATAACTCAAATCGGTATAGGGAACACATCGGAGATTAATGCCACATTATTCATACCCGAATCGTCAACAAATGGTACAATTGTAGTTGTTGATCTAGAAGTTATAGCAGATAATGGGGACCTCATGGGCGCGACATCGGTTGAATTCGAAATTACTAGGAGATCTGCATGGGGGGCTTCTTTCGGCGGGGCCGACCTTGAGATACCGGTCGGAGGTTCTGAACTGGCGATCGACCTTATTCAACTCGGAAATGCTCCATCCATTCCTTATCTGACTACACAGATTGTCGGTCAGAAGGGGTGGTCAGTCATATCTCCGAATATTTCTGAGGAGATGTCTCCCGGAGAGTTACGCAGAGTGATGCTAAATGTTACTCCGCCATTAGACGCGGTGCATAGCCTAACAGTGGATCTTGTACTGAGAATAAGAGATGCTGACGGTTCAGGCCTTACTGAAATCTCAATACCTGCAAGAGTGGAGGCTAGCAGATCATATTCGGTCGAAAGCATGGAAACTTGGCAAGTGATGCCAGGGGGCGGCGGTTATCCTCTCGCTTGGATTGAAAATACAGGCAATGCGGCCTCATCGATCAATTTGACCGTGATTGGTCTCCCAGAAGGATGGACTGCTGAAGGCCCGTCATCAGTTACCGTTGCTGCAGGGGAGCTTCGTGGGTTACCAATCTCGCTCACGCCCTCTTCAGATTGGGACGGGGGGTCATTTGTTGTGAGGGTGGGCACAAACAACGAAGATAATTCACAAGATGAGATGATGTTAGAGGTTGTTTCTTCTAACTCATCGTGGTCTAGAACACCTGTATTCAGCCTGACGATGGGCGGTTCTGCATTGCTTGAGATACATGGAACTGGACCGACATCAAATGTAGTCGACGTTGGTAGTGGAAGTGCATTACAGTGGGACCCCATGGGATTCTGGGTGTTGTCAGACAGTGTCGGCGGCATGGGTAGCGTTTTGGTTGATGGTTCTGATTCAATTCCCTACAGAGTTCAACTAGTTCAGATAACCCCGCGTGCGATAACATGCAGCTTGGGTGGTTTCTATGGCTCGCTTGATGCGGGGTGCTTAATCGGTCCGGGCGAGGACGCCCTGTCCCTCCAGGGGATGTTAATTGACGACGAGGGGAAGATTGTGGATGATCTGAACGTCTTCCTGCAGGCTGATGAATCTGGATACCTGAATCTGAGTCACGACTCGTGGAGTCCGGAACCAGGCATGAAGGCAGTATCTGTCAGGATATATGACGAATATGGGAGATTGCTTATGGTCAAGCATACCGATATCTCGGTCAGATATTCTGATTACTGGAATCTTGCAATTATAGGGTTGGAGCTTGATCCTCCTGCCTATGACCCGGATAGTGACACTCAGAGGATTCGCGTACTAATCTCAAGAGAGGGGCTTCAATCCTACGACGGGCTAGACTGCAGAGTCGTCCTTCAAGCACCGGGTGTGGAGGACAGGGTGCATATCGTCGATGTTGCAGGCACCTATGCGCCCGAACCCCTCATCGAAAGGCCTGGGTCGCTGGATGATGGGATCGAGGTTAGTGTGAGGCTCTCGTGTTCATTCCCTTGGGACGGAGACTCGGATTCTTCAGATGATGTCTCTAGAGTCATCCTCGCTGGTGCAGCGGGGTCAAGTACCCGATCGGAAGATTTCAGAACGGGTGCCATAGCAGCCATCCTCGTCATAGTTCTCGGTGGCGTGATTATCGCAAGCAGACGTTCGAGGGCTCAGCAAAGAGATCTTGAGGAAATGGCAAAGAGGATACTGGAGGAAAGAGCCGCGCGCAGNAAACCTGCAAAGGANGTCGGCGCCCCCGTACCGTCAAGAATCGCAAAAGTGGCTGAAGAAATTGCGCCGCCCAGTCCGGGAGGGGCCGTGGAACATGAAGTGGGCGAAGTGTCTAAGGACGTCAAGCCGGAGGAAGATAACCTTGATGAATTTGAAAGACGTCTTAATCGACTAGGCCGATGAGGGATTTTCAATGAGCAAGTACATACCGATATCAGGATTCCATACTCTCGATCCGATTCGTAATGATCCCGAGGAGGTCATCGATGCTATTCTCGCATCCATGGCGGGCGACCATAGGAGTCTCAAGGAGATAGCCCCGGATGTGTCTGAGATAGCGAACCTGGCTGAAGGAGTTCCGTCTCACGTGGATAAGGCTACTCTTCTCTTCCTCTCATGTGTTGATTGGAAAGCAATCCAAGGCTCTGCCGCTGAGTCAATGGACGGTGGCAAGGGCTCCAAGGAAAAGTTGGGAAGATGGCCTACCGAAGATGGCAATGCGATAGCATACCTAATCGAGTATAGCACTTCCAAAAACAACACGCTGCATGAGTTACTTGCAAAGCTCACATTGGGCCTGAATCCCGAGTTTCTTGGCGAGGAGGGTTTCGATAGAGGTAAAATGGGCCTGGAGCTGCTGGGTTGGGTGACTGCTGGTGAGGTGAAAGAACTTCGAAGGGAGATAACGCGTGGATTGTGGTCCGTCAAAGCTGATGAGCAGTTTGACGGAGGCGTCCAAGATGGTTTTAGGCACCTATCAGTCATACTCAATGGAGCAGAAAAACGAGGTCTTGGCCTCTTAATGAGGCGTCATTCCTAGAATGTCTGACCGGTTAAACGCTCATACATTGACGCGTACAAAAATGCGGTTTCGTCGATGACTGACTGCGGCAAGGGGGGAATTGGCGGTTCGTTCGATCCTGAATCCCGTGCTACTTTCAACTCAGCATGATGTCCGGTTGATATGTAGTGTTGACGAACTGCTTCTTTCGAGAGTTGGACGATTCTGCCCTCCTCGAAGGCTTCTAAATCCCACCATCTGTCTTCATCTAAAGTTCCGAATGAGTCGACAAGAACTGGAACTCTCCCTGGGCCTAAAGCGAACTCTTTCTTACCATCAACATGAATTAGACCTCTCTTTCCAACCTCATCTTGGATTAGATTATCAATCTCAAGAACAATTCCAAGAATGTCATCTAATTCTTCTGGACGTAGGTTGGATATCTCCAATGCCTCTTCCCTCTCCAAATTTCGATCGAATGCCTCGAACTTAGTGGATACCTCGAGGAAGGGTTCAGGGAGCTTTACTCCCTCATGTACTTGTGAAGAGTTTTGGAAGCCCAATTGCTCGGGGGTTAAATCTACTCGCTTAAATCTCCTCCATGCTGTGCCTGCTAGGTAATGGCGGCAGATTACTTCCAGTGGTACGAAGACGTTTTCTCTACTCCTGTCAATTGCGCCTGGCTCCCTAACTACATCGAATCGTCTCGCAATTAGCCTATCAGGAGCATTCATCTCAACCACATGGGTATCGCATATGCCTCTCTCATTCACCAAATCAAACCAATGACACGAGGTCCTGTTAAGCGACTCTCCTTTTCTCGGAATTAGACTTGGTATAATCTGGTCAAATACTGAAATCTGATCAGTGTATCGAAACTCGATTAGATCTGGGTCATCTGTCGACCAAACTTGCTTTACCTTTCCATGATACAACATCTCTGACATGAACGGTGGCCCCCGTGGGAGGCGAATGAACATTGCCAGTATCTCGTAACGCCGATACGGCCGGATGTAGATTATTTCTCAATCAGATGAGTCCTTGGGCTTCCATTGCCTCTGCGACTTTGAGGAAGCCGGCAATGTTTGCTCCAGCGACATAATTGCCTTCCATGCCGTACTTTGCCGCTGTGTCTGCAGCATTTCGATGGATATTGACCATAATCTCCTCAAGTCTGCGATCTACTTCTTCCCTAGTCCAGTTCAACCTTAGGCTATTCTGACTCATCTCGAGGCCGGAAGTGGCTACTCCTCCTGCATTGGAAGCCTTTCCAGGTGCGAATAATAGGCCATTCTCATGGAAGCACTCGACGGCCTCGGGCGTACAGGGCATGTTGGCGCCTTCCGCTACTGCAATGCAACCATTATCGACAAGCATCTTGGCTTCTTCTCCATTGATCTCATTCTGAGTAGCGCACGGTAGCGCGATATCTGCATCGGTCCCCCAGAGGCCGTTTAGATTGGGCTCTGGCTTCGATTCTGTATAATCGCAACCGAAATGTTCTGCATACTCCTTAATTCGGCCTCTTCTTACGTTCTTGAGATCCATGACCCATGCAAGCTTCTCCCTATCTATCCCATTGGAGTCGTGTATGAATCCTGAGCTGTCAGAGAGTGTGACTGGCTTTCCACCTAAATCTAGAACCTTCTCAACTGCGAACTGCGCGACATTTCCTGAACCAGATATTGCAACCTTTGCACCTTCGAAGGACATGTCTCGTGTTGCGAGCATCTCTCTTGCAAAGTATACTGTGCCATACCCTGTTGCTTCGGGACGTATCAAGGAACCTCCGTATGACAAGCCCTTGCCGGTAAGTACGCCAGTAAACTCATTAGCCAATTTTCGATACATTCCGAATAGGAATCCGATTTCTCTTCCCCCGACGCCTATGTCTCCTGCTGGGACGTCGAGATTCGCGCCGATATGCCTCCAAAGTTCCATCATGAAAGATTGGCAGAATCTCCTTACTTCACTGTCTGACCTTCCTTTTGGATTGAAGTCTGAGCCGCCTTTACCGCCACCCATTGGTAAACCTGTCAAGCTATTCTTGAATACCTGCTCGAATGCAAGAAACTTGAGTATGGATTGATTCACGCTTGGATGGAATCTAAGACCACCCTTGTATGGCCCTATAGCGCCATTCATCTGTATTCTGAAACCCCTGTTAACATGCAAATTTCCTTCATCATCATACCAAGGTACTCTNAACTGAATTATCCTCTCGGGCTCAACAATCGACTTGACCACTGGGAGATAGTCAGGGTGTGCATCGATTACTGGTCCGAGGCTGTCGAGCACCTCCTCAACAGCCTGATGAAATTCAGGTTGGTCCGGATCTCTCGCGATTACATCGTCGTAAACTTCCTTCATTTTCGAATGCATGTTCAAACACCNGCTGTTCANTGGTTCCTGAATTTGGGACCTACGCTGTCGCGGACTCAAACACCCCTTTTGAATAGTGCTCAAGAATAGTGCATGAAAGTTCACGACATCAAATGTAAATCAACTAATTCGGAAACTCTGGATTCATGTCCAGGTATGGTCATGACGTAGGCCGCCGCTTGGCTGACCTGCCGGCGCTTCAGAGCATCCGCTATAGGGGTGTGGTCTTTCAACCACCTGGTTCGACCATCGTCCCCTAAAACACGTATATCCACTTGGCTCATTCTCGGCTCGGACAAGAGGAGTTTCACGCTCGGTACGTCTATTGCGACATATCCCGGTTCCAATCCTGCCCTTGAGGCCATATCATCTTCGATAGATCGGCGGTGATCTGTATCTGTTGCTATCTTCACCAAGCTGTTTATTTGCTCGTTACTCAAATCATCCCGCCTGTATGTCGACGCTACCTTGAACAATCTGCGATACTTGAGTCTGGTCAGGATGTCTCTCGCGTAGCCTCCTGCTGCATCGAGATCTGCCCATATCTCTGAGTCAACCTTCCTTTGCATCTCTTCTGCTCCGGGGAGTGAATCTTCACTGCGCTCGACTGCTCTTGAGAGCATTACCTCTGTGACTCTAGTCACTCTGTGGAAGTAGACTGCACTATACATCAGTCCACGGGCCATCAGCATCCCCTCTAATGCAGCTAATCCACCTTCATCGACTGCGACATTTCCCCCACTTCTTCTCAATGACCTAATCAGCCGCCTATGGTCTATCGATCCATGTCGAACTCCTGTAAAATGGGCATCTCTGAGTAGGTAATCGATCTGATCACAATCTACAGGCCCATGAACCATATTCGCAAGAGTGACATCCTCGGAAACAAATTCAGAGCTACCCTCGTTCCAATCGAAGAGGCTTCTTTCAGTACCTGATGCGTCGGGCCCCCTGATTAAACTGGAGACTTCCTTGGGATTCATGTCATGACGCTCGAGAATTTCGGGTATAGATGGTCGAGGGGTCACCGAAGGTCTTTCCGAAGTCGTGACAACATCGTACGATCCTGTGATTATTCCTTCTGTAATGCTCATGTGGTCTTTCCCGCCTCTGCTATGCAGGATATGCTCTAGCGTGTGCGAGTAAGGTCCATGGCCAACGTCATGTAGCATGCCGGCAACTTGAACGACTTCTTTCTCATGCTCATCCAAACCTATTGATTCAGACATCATTCCACCCACATGGGAAACGCCTAGAGAATGCTCGAAACGAGTATGGTGTGCTCCGGGAAATACAAGATGGGCAAGGCCAAGTTGCTTGATGTGACTGAGTTTGTTTACCTCTGGAGTAGCAAGAAGTTCTTCCCTCACGCCGCCTATGGAAAAATCGCCATGTATGGCATCATTGATCACCTTCACATGACGTCGTACAATGTCTGACACTTCAATCCAGTCATTAAACAGTCCACATATTGTTTTACATTTGTATTACAATTGTGATACATTGATATACCGGCCGTGGTTCTGACGGGGCACGATTAACATGCCCGCTCCGACTGCTCTCATCTCAATCAGGCTCTCAGAAGAGCAGATTATGAGTCTCGACCAGAGGGTTGGAACGGATGGTTTCAGAAACAGGTCGGATGTTGTTCGTGAATCGGTTCGCCGATTTCTCGCTACGACAGACATCTCCTCGCATACAGTTGAGCTAAAGATAGGGGCAGATTTGTCCAGAACTCTAAATCGATTCTGTGCACTTAGGGGGGAAGATTTTGCAAGTGTCCTGCAATCGGGGGCCAGATTATACATGCAGAAGGAGATTGAAGCGTCTAACGATCTCGACAGGGCTATTGAAGCCCGTCTCGAAGACGTCACAAGTCACCAGGATGATGATTCACTAACACCATGAGGTGGAGACAATGAGTGGGGATGGGATGCACTCGGATGTCGTGGGGGGGCGTGTAAATCGCCCCTCCACACCCACAAATTGCATGGACAACATTGTTCGGCGTTCTCTTGATGATTCTGTACGGGCGAAGTCCGATTCCGGACCATGGCGCTCCGTTGATATGAGCAAATACTGTTGATGGGGCATCCTGTTCCAAGGCCAATCTTCTTGGTCGGCCGAATAAGCACATCAGAATGTGAAGGGAACTTCCTCTGCTCCTTGGATGCAATATTTTGCCCATGAAGAGGCTCGTGATCAACAAAGAGAGTTCATGGAGACTTCCGCAAAAACCCTTCTCGAAGGCCATACAATAATTGCGGAGGCGCCAACGGGGCTTGGGAAAACAGCGGCTGTTATTGCTGCTTCAGTCTATGCCTCTAGGCACTCGGAAAGTGTTTCAAAGATTCTTTTTCTCACAGGGAGACAGAGTCAGCACAGAATTGTAGTTGACACAATCCTTGGCCTGAATAGCCGGCTTCCATCTGAAGTGCCTAAAGTCTCAGTTGTGGATTTAATTGGTCGAGAATCGATGTGTGGGAAGTTGGATGTGCAGAGGCAATGCTATTGCGAGGAGGATGCATCCTCTCAAGCCATAGGCTCCAGAAGATCAAGGCTAAGACAATGGATTAGGGATCAGCCGAGACATGTTGAAGATACGATAAAGAGAGGACGTGCGGAAGGCACTTGCCCGTATCACTGTTCAATTGAAGCTGCTAGGGATGCTGAAATCATAGTGATGGACTATAATCACGTCTTTGTGGAGTCTGTAAGTCGCTCTTCGCTATCATCAATGTCTGTAGATCTGGATTCATCGATACTGATCGTAGATGAGGCGCATAATCTACCAGACAGGATAAGGATGGGGTTGGAACTCAGACTTACAAAGAAGATGGTGAATGCTGCCAGATTCGAAATGGAGGAGCACGAGGAGGCATCAGAACGTGATGGTGCATCTGATGACGAGCTCGTGAAGATAGGGTCCTCAATCGCGTCGATGAGAAGGCTAGGGGGCGAGATTGAGAGATGGATGTCGGCTGGGATGAAGAGGCTTGAAGAGAATGAAGAAAAGGATATGCTCGTAAGTTCATCAGAACTCCTCCAAGTTTTCCGCTCTTCACTTTCATCGTCTCTAGAGGGTGATGGATGGGAAAAGGGGATGTCTAGACTGATGAAGATTCTAGCCGAGGTGCGTGTCGAACAAAGTGATGATGAAGAGGATTCCGAGACATCTTGCAGCAGACTTTTCTCATTTCTTGATATCTTATCCAGATTTGAGTCTTCAGAAGCTATGGCCTTGGTTTTCGATCTTCTAGCAGACGAAGGACGAGTTACAAGTTGCCTTCTGGACCCGTCAGTAGTTTCGTCTGATTTGATATCTGGCTGCGCGGGTTCGATATTGATGTCTGGGACATTGTATCCCGCCTCCATGTATGCTGATACTCTAGGAATAGATCGTGATTCTTCTATCGAGATGGCTTACTCATCCCCCTTTTCCCCGGACAGGCGACCAGCGATTATCGCCTCCGATGTGACCACTCGATATGCAGAACGTGGAGAGACGAATACAGAGAAAATTCGAGATCATATTAGATCGGTTCTCGATTCTACGCCTGGGAACGTTGCAGTATTCACAACTAGCTATGGAATCTTGAACGATATCCTAGAAGATAGGAGTTGGGTAAACAGATCATTCAGAATAAAGGAAGAAGATCCAGAAATGAGGAAGAGCGATGTTTCCAAGATACTCAAGAGTCTAGAGGGCGGAAATAGTAAGAACGTACTTTTCGGAGTTATGGGCGGTCGTTTTTCAGAGGGTGTTGACTATTCTGGAGGCGTGCTTTCCGCGGCAATCTGTGTTGGTTTGCCTTTGCCGCCCCCTTCATCACGACAGAGCGCTACCTTGGAGTATATGTCCCAAAGATTTGGACGCGAGAGAGGATGGAGATATGCAGCAGGGCAGCCGGCTGTGAATTCGGTGCTTCAAGCAATGGGACGGCCAATAAGGAAGGAAGAAGATCGCGCTATTCTTGTTATGCTCGAGAAGCGTTTCGGCGATAGGACGTACTCCAGACTCCTCCCAGACAGCCTAGTTACCATTCCATGTGCTGATTCGGATATGACTGGACGATTATCAAAGAGGTTTTTCACAAGATATCCGTAACACTAGGTTCATGTCACCCCCTTCTGTGCTCACCTCATGGAGTGGTTGGCCATCGATACTAATGTGGATTACGAATCCGACCTAGAGAATGGCCTATCTGGGAAAGGTTTGGAAGTTACCGCAGAAGAATGCCACAGATCATTCATGGCACAATCTGCGCTGCGAGAAGCCAGGTGGTATCACGAAAATTCAATTCCTCTCACGATTGATTCTATGCCTCGAGAGAATGATGGTGCTCGTTTGATAGAGGGGAAGGGGCTTTCCCTCGATCTAGATGGAATCGGATCAATAGAAGTGCTGCATAGAAAATCGGATACAGGAATAGAGATTCTCGTTAAAGGCGAGGGGGAACATCTTGCATTGATGCGGCATCACGACGCATCTGTCTTAACGGCTGCGATATTGAGCAGAGGGAAACTGGGCCTTTCATTCGAATGATTGGTCAGACTTCTTCCTCGGTGAGTTCCGCACTTCTCCCGGGTACGTCTCTCAACTCATCTATTGCCCTTAGTACATCAGCCAACGCCGCCTTGGCACGGCTACGTTCAGAGTCGCCGAGTTCGTGAGAGGAGTATCTTGCTTCCTCGAACACGCGATCAAGTGAAACCAAAGCTTCCTCGCGTATGGGGAGCGCTCGACGGACGGCTGCCTCGAATTCCCTCACTGTTTCGAAGTCTCTCCTGAGGAATCCTCTCTTTTGGAGAACTGAGACTAAGCTCTGATAGCAATTGAAGATGGCCTCTCTAATTTCGTCGCCGGCTGCAAGGAGTTCTGCAGCATATCCGAAAATATTAGAGAATTCTTTCAGTTTCTTCGATCTTCTTCTCCTGACCAAGACCATTCCAACTAGCAATAGCAGTGCAGATGTTGCTACGATAGCTATGGTCTGTTCTGTGAATAAAGGCACATCCTCGACAAAGTAAGTGACGTTGAGTCCGCCATGGGCGACTGTGAGCCAAATCCTGTCTTGTGGGTCAATGATTTCGGAGTCCGTCGAGAACTCGATGCTCAGATCGCCCCAGATGTTCTCTTCTGAGAATGCCGGGACCGGATCTTCTGTTGTGAACGAATAATCAGCAACTCCGTCGATGTCTGTTGATTTTGTAACAGAGAATAGAGTGCTGTTACTGTTCGCCAGCATAGCCGTTATTGCAACTCCTTCCACAGGGGCCCCGGTGTCCTGTGCCGTGACTATCGTACGCCCTTCGATTAACCTGTTACCGTCGACAATTATGAATGAAGATGGGTCAAACTGGAAGGTGACTTGGACGCGCATGAGTATGGTGTGATTCGAGCTCCCCTCGTTGAGGTATGAAGAGACAGGAGGAGCGACCTCTATTGTCATCTCGAGATAGCCTGCGCGATAGTAATCAAGAGCAGGTGCTTCAATCACAAAATGGCCCGTGGATTCGTCCCATGAAATTGTGGAGGGCCGTGGTTGCCCCTCCCATCCGAGAGTGACGTCAACATTACTCACTATCTCCGAGGACCCACCGACCTCGAGCACTCTTCCCTCGATCCTTATCGGATTATTCGGGTCGCTTCTAATCACGCTTGCGTCCGACCATATGATTTGTACATCTACATCAGCACGAGTTAACACGGTCGTATTAGACGTGGTAGGCAAGTACAACTCTTCGCCGTCGAACGATACAGATAGATCGTGTCCACCCCTTGGGAGGGAAGATTCGACGGGTATATCGAATGAGAATATGCCGCTTGCACCCACGGTGGTGGATAGGATTTGTTCCCCATCAAGGGAGACATGAACTATTCGACCTTCGAGTCCTGGGGCTCCGAGAGTATCGTCATCATACAATCTTCCGACGAGTTCCCATGTTCCACCGCGGGTCACCGAGGGCTGTTCAATCTGAAGCGATATCGCAGTATGGTACGCGATCGAAAGTGTTTGTTCGACACTAGAGGATCGGTAGTATCCCTGCTGAGGGGCCACGGCGACGATAGAATGGTTCCCGACCGTCAGTGCTTCAGGGATATTCCAAAGAATCTCCCATGAGCCATTTTCATCCGACAGAGTTACTCCGATGAATACGTCATCCACCATTATTTCGATGGTATGATTCTCCAAGAATCCACTTGGTAGATTGTCTTTAATGGACCCTCTTATCGATATCTGATCTCCCACCGCAGCAGCGGGGAGTATGTCCATCGAGATGGTCGTGGGAGCGTACACGGTGAAAACTGTGCTACCATCAGATGGAAGGACAAAGACCTCTCCAAGGAAGGCTGCACGGACAACTCTTGGACCGAGCGGCATGTCAGATGGAATTGGAAGATAGACTGAGAAGTTGCCTTCCTGGTCAGCGACGGCATCTGTCACGAAATTGCCTTCGATGGAAATGGAGACGGTTCTACCGGGGAGTACCCTGCCTATGCCATCAGTGATACGTCCTTCGATTAAGAGCAGGTCGTTTCTATCTACAGATGACGGAGGGGTGACGATAATGACCTGTGATGTTTGTGTGGCATTATACTCCGAAGTATCTGTAGATGGGAGATAAAATTCAGGGTTGAGTGAGTCTCCTTGGCCCATGGGGTCGACCCAAGTGAATCCTCCAAGGAAGTTTACTGTGGCGTTATGGGACCCATAATCGACGTCCAGGGGCATGGGGACAGTGATCGACCATGCGCCAGTAGTTGCATTGGTCAAGACTGTGAATTCGGGGCCCATGTCTATTCCGTCGATTGAGAGGCGTACTAGCCCGGAAGAAGGAACGGCCGATTCCATAAGCGGCATGCCATGCTCATCAAGGAGGGTTCCTTCGAGAGTAATGGTTTCTCCAGCTATTCCTGTCCCGGATACAGATGTTATGGCGAGGACTGTTGGAGCCAGTATTACGACGCGGGTGGCATCAGAACTACTTGCCAGGCCGGTTGTGCCCGCAAGTCCGCCAAAGGTGGCAGAGACGTCCATGAATCCCACAACGCGGTTTTCGTCAACGGTGAATGAGTAGCTAGCTATGCCATTTTCGTTGGTTGATGATGTTCCATTGAAGACTCCATCTACGAAGAAGGAAATCGACGACTGGGGAACGGGCGTCCCCGTGTTATCGACCAGAGACACATTCACGGTGATATCGTCTCCTCGAATGGTCCTCTCATCGGGATCCAAATCCGAGGGTACGATGATGAATGTTGCAGTGAATCCCCTGCTATCGAAAGTTGCGGAGCCACTGCTTTCCGTGAAATATGAGACTGCTGGCAGGTATGTGGCCTCCACCAGATGAGTTCCGCGCGGGATGTCGGCATCCAGTGCCATCCTGACTGTCCACGACCCGTTGGAGTCCACTGCGAATGAGTTCAACGTAAATCCATCATCAGAGCCATCGAGTTGGAAGTTCAGACTGAATGAAAGTAGGTTGCCTGAACGGTCTGTGATGGTTGAGCCATTGCCGCTTAGTAGCGATCCGGTTATTTCGAAGGAGCCGCCTGCAGTTGGATTGGAGGTTATTGGGTCAACTATCAGCTGCGTATCCGACCTGACAGTCACCTTGAATGTGGAAGCGGATGTCGCAAGCAGAGTAGTTGTGCCGTTGAAAAGGAACTCTATCTCAACCAAGCCCAGGGGATGATCGGCCGGCACCGTGAACTCGAAAGTGACTGATCCATTCGCTTCAGTTGACTGTGAATTCATCCAGGTGTGGTGGAATCTAGCCACGACATCGGCCTCTTCGATAGGAAGGTCGTCATTGGATTCCTCGACGAGCATGGCGGAGAAGGATATGGTACTGCCACGATCAACGATAGTGGCTAGGCCGGGTTGTATCTGTGTGAATTCTGTGACTCCTACCACCAGTATGTCATCCGTACCTGTCGATGTAAGATAAAACGGAGTAGATCCATTGATGACGCTGACTGCAATTGTTTTGTTGCCGCTTTCAATACCATCCGATTGCGGATCTGTTGGGACAATTATTGTGAACGACCCGTTTGGAGAAGTTAGAATAGAGGGTACCAGAGTCTCGCTGTCATCGTTCAGGAACCTTACCTGGAGTGCCATAGGGCCACTTACCGAGCGGTTGTCATCTACAGCGTCTATGACTCTCCCGGATATCGAGAAGCTTTGTCCCGCTACAACTGATGGGGGGGCTGAATCAATCACTATGCCACTTGCAACTATGACAACCGCTTCAGTAGTGGTTTGATTTCCTGTTCTTCTTGTGGCTCCCTCTAGTTCTATCGGATCACTCAGGTCGTCATCCACGATAAATGTCAGATTCATTATTCCCGGGGGGATGTTTGAAGGCATCGTGAAATTAAGTAATGCTGATCCTTCAGAGGAAGTTGCTTGTGTGATCAGAAGAGTCTCGTTAGCGCCGCCTAGGTCAAGCCACAGAGAGACGTCCACGTCGCTTAGAAGGCTCAAATCGGCTACATCAGACACTGTTGCCGTAACTTCGAATGTGGTTCCGGCTACCACCTCAACCTGCTCCGGACTAGCGGATACCACATATTCCGTCTCTATACCCATTGAACCGAACAGGCTACCGTCGAATGGCAGCACGTAATATGGGCCCTTGTCATCTGGACCTTGGGCGAATAAAAATTCGATTTGAATGTCATAAACAGATGAAGGCAAATTGATGGGGGTCGTGAATGAGACAGAGAAATTTCCACTGAGGGGGTCTATCCAACCTTCGGAGAGGAGGACCCATGCCGCGTCGGAGCCATCGGGCAGAGTGTCTTCCAATGGAACAGATATGTCGATGAATATCGAAGTGTTGTTACCAAGTACGGGCGTGGCGAGTAGCGAGTCGGAAAGGGACCCGTTAATCCAGCCTCCCGTATTTCTGTGGTACCAGTCCCTATCCAATGCCCATGTTGCCTGTACCTCCGCCTGTAAGCGATGGTAGTTTAACTCAACAAGAGGCTTGAGGTACTGGGACCCTGAGTAGTTTAGCTGCCATGAGTAATCTCCAGCACTGACATTGACGTTGTCCCCGGGAGTCCATACAACTTGTATCTGGGACTCAGTTGATCCTTCTTGGGACCATTCGTTCGCCCCGTCGTAATCCATAGTGAAATTTCCAGGGTACTCCTGCAGAGGGGTGTTGGTGTGGTCGGTGAGCTGAACTGAAACGGTGGCCTCAACGCCTCTCAGAGATGGTTCGAGGGTGTACTCCAATTTCAGATATCCCAATATCCCGAATTCATCTTCAAATATTTCAAAGTCAGATGCGAACAACCCATCTGCCTGGTACCTGAATCTTACATCGATCAGTCCAGACGGAATGGGTATCTCGTTTTCAGAGAAGTTCCACGTAATCTGGAAAGATCCTGCCTGGCCCGACCATGTGGAGTTGTTGAGGTACCATGACGTAATAGGAGTAAAGTCTCCAGATGAAGAGGCTGAGCGTATATCCATAAACAGGGTCCCGTTCATAGGTTCTGGCGTCGACCCCCTACTCAATGCAGTGCCGTTTATCGAAATATCCTCATTGATACCGAGAAGGCTGGAATTAGAGCCTTGGCCTTCTAGCGAAATCAAGAGGTCTGGGGCCAGTGTCACGTTCATCTGGAAATTAACGCCAAGAGGCCTGACATGTGCTGGTGTGGATGACAAGTCCGATCCATCCTCCCTCCATCCTGCGAACCATAATCTGGCGTCAATTGGGCCCAATGGTTCATTCTCATCAACAGTAACGGGGAATTGAAAGAAGCCTCTGCTGGATACATTGGCGGAAATATTCACTGCCCCATTTACAGAGGTAGTATACTCGAGGAAGACAATGAACGCAGAGGAGCCTGTTAGCTCGTCATCGAACTCGCTCGGATCGGTCAAAACTTGATTCTCCCAACCGAATATGCCCTCTAAATCTGTTGTGACTCCTGCTCCAACCGGAGGTAATTCAGCAGGTTCTGGACTTGAAATCTGCATTGTCGGGTCGTCTGTGAGATTAAGCTCCCATGTCGAAGAGGCGTCTTCAGCCAAACCATCCGAGGTCGTCATAACGAGATACGGGACACTGCCGGACCCAAGTACCTCTATGGCGAATGAGGCCAGTCCTGGACGAGGGTAATCAATCATAGAAGATGTTGAGTTCAATCTGAACCATCCAGTATCATTGGTGATAGTGAAGGAAAATGCATTCAAAGCGGAGTCCAACGGCGGCTCCAGGATTATGCTCTGAGGGATTATATGAGCTCTCAACGGGACATTTGAAGCTGAAGATCCGTTCTCTGTGAATATGATTCGACCTTCGAAGAATAACTCCTGTTGACCATTCCTGTCATGGTTTCCAATGGTCCTAGAAACATCAACTATCGAAATTGGCGGCGGTGGCGGACATGCCTTGAATGGCTGCCACCCAAGGTCGATTCCCCCTAGATTCTCATTCGTCTGAAGATGTGCCTCCACCCATGATGTAAGATGTCTGCCGTAAAACGAAAATGATGTGTTATCGAGATTCTGTGAGCCATCACTTAGCCCCATTACTTTCCTCGAAGGNATTCCAGCAGTACGTAACATGAGTGCGAAAGTACTGGAATATTCGTCACATGTTCCGATTCTTGCATCTTCCAATATCCATCTNGATATATCNGTTGGNCCGCCTATCTGAGATGAGGCATTCTTGAATCCGGATCCTGAAGAGCTCCAGTTGAATTGTATTGTTTCATTCCCATTGACGATGAAGTCGGCTATCGCTTCGATTTTCTCCCATGCTGAGAAAGCGCCTGATGACGAGATGATCTGATTGGTAATCTGAGCAGTTCTATTGGTATCGTCATTCACAGGGTAGTCGAGTCCGAACGAGCTTGATGCAAACGCGATGGATTCCTGCTTGTATGTGTTCGTAACATTGTAGTCNGGGCTGCTTATCGAGAGTGCCGTTACAGACGCATCCTCGACTATGATGTCTCGAGTCGTATTGGTGACGTTCATAGTTGCCTCTGGCTCCATTACGGTGCTGATAGTCTGCACGTTGTATGGCAAGACCAGATGGCCCCCAGGGGCGCCTAATCCCTGAAATTGNTATGCTAAATCCCATGACGGAGANGTCCCGCCNGATANGGAGACATCAGCTAGGCCTTGAGATATTTCTTGCTCTAACGAGATTTGTGTGAGGCCGTAGAGCGTCTGGTTTAGGCCCCACGAGCCATTCAGATACTCATCGAAAGTATACCACCGATAGAACGGCGTGATTGACATGTTAGCTGAAGCATCAGTATTTGTGGCTACGAGCAACAGTGTATCCGGAGATAGGGAGGAAGACGCGTTAAGGGGGTCCAAGCCAAGTGCTATCTCCTCTCCATCGGGTATCCCGTCGCCGTCAGTATCAGGGTCTAAAGGATCAGTGCCATCCTGCTCTTCATTGAGGTCGGGGATGCCGTCTCCATCGGTATCTAGAGGATTCATATCGTCGGAAGGATTGTTTTGGGGGTTCGTGCCATCGAAATATTCCTGTAAGTCGCTGACGCCTCCTTCATCGGTATCAGAGGCATTCCACAGCGTGACCCAACCATCGGTTGATCCGTTAGTCAAATCTGCACTCGCGTATGTCAGATCGCACCCGGTTGTGTTCTCGAAGTAATCATTGAGGCCATCCGAGTCGGAGTCCAGTCTGTTTGAGCAGGGTTCCCCCGGTATTGTGGCATCTATCCAGACTTCCGTCCAGTCGTCTACCCCGTCGCCGTCAGTATCAATCAGATTCGGGTCCGACATGTAGCCGTACGTAGAGAGTAACTCTTCCCAATCTGCGAGCCCATCGCCATCTGTATCCGCATAGTCATCGTCGCACCAAGGGTCATTGACTGCTCCCGCGGTATTGTTCCAGCACCAAGACCCATTATGGACATTGATCCAAACGGTATTATCCGGAGGCATCGGATTGACTTGATCTAAATCATTGCCGATACTTCTACCCCATGTGAATGGAACTCTTGTTCCATCATCGAGGATATAGTCGGCTAACATGCCGTTTGGAGTCCTCCAATTGGGCCCATCAGGGACGCCTTCGGTCGAATTCAATGATATCTGAGCAGCCACTGGATCCCAACTTACGACTGTTCGATTGACTACTGCGGTGCTTATGCATGGATCCGTGCCATGCATTTCTCCCTCAATACCGTCATCTACGCCTCCGAAATCAGTATCTGCCACATCCCACTGGGTACATGTGATATTTTCCATATAGTTTGGAATGCCATCTTCGTCCTCATCCCCATCGTCCTCAATCCTTGTAGGGTCAGTCTCGCCCGGATCGACATCTCCATCGAGATTCAGGTCTTCGAAGCCGTCATCAAATGGGTCGCCGTCAGTATTGTTGTTGCGTGGATCTGATCCCAACGGGGGGTCCCCATAACTCCCATTCACCTCTATACCGTCCAATATGCCGTCGCCATCCGTGTCCACGGCAGTCGGATCGGTAAGCAGAGTCAGTGCCTCCCTGGAATCGTTCAGGCCATCACCATCAGTATCATTGGAGAAGGGATCTGTGAAAGTTATCGAGTCGACTTCAGCGGTAAGGAACTCACAACCGCCCGGCCCCAGCATCAGCACGGGATCGCACGGGCTCTCAGTCTGAGTGCCGTTGACCGGGCCGGGCCGGAAATACTGAGTCGGAGGGAAAGTGGAGCCGTTTCGAGTGGTCCATCCCGGGTTGACNTATTCCCACAGATTAAGCAGCCCATCATCATCAGGG
The DNA here is from genome assembly GCA_002712645.1 of Methanobacteriota archaeon. Classification (GTDB taxonomy): domain Archaea; phylum Thermoplasmatota; class Poseidoniia; order Poseidoniales; family Thalassarchaeaceae; genus MGIIb-N1. The sequence goes on along the minus strand of PAUH01000030.1, from coordinate 8,762 downwards.
TCGCCGTAAGCGCCATCATCCCCAGTTCCGTCAGTCGGATCAAGNCCGAATGCTATCTCCCAGCCATCATCCATTCCATCGCCATCAGTGTCCCAGCCATCGACATCCTCGTCNACCAGCCCGTCTCCATCGTCATCATTTGTTGCACAATCAGCATCGCCGTCAAAATCTGGGTCTGCTGAGTCGACTAATCCGTCATGGTCATCNTCGAAACCATTTGTGCATAGATTGCCTNCGGGATCTTCATCGTAACCGTCAGTCCCGTTGCCTTGGATGATTTGCATTGCTGATTCTTCATCCCAATCGCTAACGGGAACNGTCCCGTTCCACCAAACGCCATTATCCAAAACCGCAGGGGTCGATACATCATCCCAGCCAGGGGGTATAGACCACAGATACTCGTTGAGATTGGAGAGCAGATCTCCATCCGGATCGCCTGTTGAGCCGTTCAGGTCGTTTGGGGACAAGGGGTCTAACCCGTATTTCCACTCCCATCCGTCTGGAAGGCCGTCATCATCACTGTCCCAATCCTGGGGAAGGGTGTTGATGTAGAATTCAAGGCCATATGGAAGGCCATCACCATCGGCATCAAGCGAGGCTGCGGCCTTCATGGATCCGATGTGAATCATGGACGCCATGGATGTAAGCATCAAGGCTACAATTACGATGGCTGAACGCCTCCCCCCGCCTTGATGGAGCCCATGCATGTCAACAAGGCCCATTCAGCAGGCACTTAAGAGGAATGGAGCATCGTTCGGACTGGTCACACTAATTCGATGTCNTCNTCGAACTCGTCTTCATCGGGANTTTCGATGGTTGGTGTCGACTCTNCCTCAANCGATGGTTCTGCTTGTATCTCGTTCGATAGTGCATCGAGTAGCGCCATTTGAGCGGCGACTCGTTGACGGCTGAGCCGGGATTGGAATCCTGCGAAGACGAGCAGTACGGCGACGCCGAGCACTATCCAAGTGGAGCCGCGTGGGTGGGTTATCTCATTCACCAGCAAGTCGATGATTGATGAAATATCAACGACCATCANAAGAGAGAGTTCCGCAGTGAACTCNTCGGGCCATGCCTGATCAGTTGCAAACGGGCTGGCTTTAACCACGACAGGGACTCTGTCGCCGTTGTTCGCATCGGAAGGTGCCGAAACACGAATCCTGAATGTTACTTCTTCGAAAGGTCCGATCTCTACCAGCGGGGANCCGGAGGGGCCCTCCACNTCCACCGACCAACCCTGCTCGTCNACTTCTGCGGACAAAAGCACTGTCTGCGGGCTGTTTCCCTTGTTCTTCACCTTGATTTGATATGCGTACTCGTCGCCNGGTGATAGTCCTCGATTCGAGGTGACCTGTACCAACTCGAGAAGGGGGTCATCAGCCTTGACATTGAGTGTGATGGCTAGATCGAAATATCTAGCCTCCTCATCTTCAGTGGATACATCCTCTTTGACGCGGAGGTATACTGTGTGGTTTCCCTCGATGACCTGTGATGTCATCTCTATCGTCATGAAGAGTTCTACAAAATCACCTGGCCCCAAGGTGACCTTCGGGGCATTTGCCCCTGCAGAGTCGATTATATTGTACGACCATATGCCATATGCTTGATTTCGATCGGTGTTTTCAGACAGGGATGCGGGATTGATAATCAGCCAAGAGCTTGCTACTCCCGAGTTATCCGATAGACTGTTGGTTATGCGCACCCTCATTGAAGTCGATGTACAATCATCAGTTTCTATGAATCCGAGAGGGACTCCGTCGCAATCTTGGGAGATTTCTGCCCTTATGCCAAATGTACGTTGTATGGTAAATTCAACGATTGTTTTGAGGGAGCTGTTATTCATGCTCGCAACTTCTAATCGTATCGTACCTGTATCGGGATCCGAGCGATCTCCAGATGGTTTGATTGCTAGCCTGATGGTTTGTGTGTTGTGCCTATCTAACGCATCCGTGTGGAANGTCCCATCATNGTCATCCTCGAGAATCCTCTGACCAGTNTCATTGTCATAGACTTGAATAATTGCCTTNGATCTCTCCAGTACGTCAATTCTGAAGGAGTCAGAAGTGAATCCTGTGTTGAAAACTTCCATGATAAATGGGTTGAATTCGCCGTCTTCGACGTATCTTGGAATGGTGGAGTCAATCTGCGATATCGACGAGTTGGCGATCAATGTCTCCATCTCCTCGTCCCAAACTGAAACCACGGGCGGCTGATAAACCTGNAATTTCTCAAGGTCTAGCTCCAATGTATCCGAGACACTTTCAAAGACGCCACCGACCTCTGCTTCNCCGATTGCTCTAATTCTAATCTCAGAAGGTGCATCGCTGAGATCAAGCGGGGCGGTTATGGTCATGATGGGGCTNAGAATTGTCCCTCCAGAGTTCATGCTGTACCCTCCAGGGCTATCGAACTCAACCAACCAGTCGGAGCCCAGGGTTGTGAGTAATTGCAAATCCACATTCATCGAGAGAGTTGCATCGCCCCTGTGGATGAGTTGCAATGGNACNGGCGTTATTGCGCCTGGTGCTATGTATTCAACGGATCGTTCCTCGGAGTGCTTCAGAGAGACGCCGAATTCATGCATGGATAATGTGTCATGAGTTATCACGAAAACATTTGACTGCACNTCTGTGATTCTTAACTCGGCTTCGTAATCCCCAGATTCAAGTCCGCTTTGGTAGGTCCATTTGTGTCTACCGAAGAGTCCCTCAGTGGTCCATTCGATTTTCTGAGAGACTGGTTCCAGATCTTTCTGGAAAATGATTTCATTGGTCTCAGCATATCTGAGTCTGAGCTCTACAGACTCGATGTCCTTGCGTCCAAACGCNCTTTTTACATCAAAAGAGAACTGCATCTCTCTGTCGTCGATTATGTCATTCGGGTACCAGTCAGTTACTGATCCGTCGATGAATTCGTCACCAGGACGCTGGACGTAGAATACAGTATCTGAAACAGCGTTTGTGGATATATCAAGGAGTGAAGAGCGACTATCGCCGCTTATCTGGTTGAATGCNACNTTCGCCTCACAGTCATCGAAGAACCCGTCCCCGCATCCACTCATCTCGGCTCTGATACGGAGTATCAATTCGCCAGATTCGGGAGCTGTGAATGAATCGCCCCCCCCGTTGAGGAATATGTCAACTGCTTCGTGATCGAAATCACACTGCGTGCCAAAGCCCCCCGAGCAGGCCTCGTTCTCGATTTCCCCGCTTGCCACTGTGCTCCCACTGGAAATAATCGAGAATGTCCAGGTAGCAACAGCATTCTGTGGGCCCTCTGCTTTCAGGAATACATTGAGTTGGACATAATACTGGCTGCTGCCGTCGCTGCTCTGACGTTTGCTCCCGACGACCTGCAGGGGTTGGAGCAAGTCGTTAGTAGAGAATTCAACATTTGTATCGAGGGCTGAAGCCTCTAGTTGGCCCCCAGATGTGGGGAGTACAGTGGACAGATTATTCCCCTGTGCCAAATACAAGGAGTAAGTCTCGACCTGATTAGAGGAAGGGGCATCCATTCGAGGATCATTGACATCATCAAGAGAGACGATGGGTGCGGCCCCGACTTGGAGTAGCAGAACAACTACCACGGTTAGGACTGGCGTGCTGCTCCATCCGTGGTCTTTCAATCTGCTTAGCATGTAGGATGGTCTGTAGTCGCCGGTTAAAGTATTCTCACGGTCCGGACAAGTACTGCGCATGTTCTGAGCCCTCGCGGGTTGATTCAAGTCTGTGACTCGTGTCGGCAGGCACGCAGGGGTACCCGAGTGGTCAAAGGGGCCGGACTTAAGCTCCGGTGGCAAAGCCTTCGTGGGTTCAAATCCCACCCCCTGCACCAACTTTTCATGATGCTGCATGTTACTTCTCAGGCATTCTGACCAAAGTGCACCCCAATTGGCTGTCGAAGCCCATGGGGTCGAGTTTTGTCAGAGACACTGTTGCCGCAAGAGCTGCTTGGGGGAGCATGACAGAATCCAGTATTCTTCTAGCCAATGTCTCCTGTAGTTCAGCTCTAGATTCCGAGAGCGCATTATTCACTGATTGCTCGAGATATTCGTAGTCCAGGACATTATCAATTGAGTCACCTCCCTCAGGGGATTGGACGAGCACCTCGATATCAAATCGTACAGGCTGGGTGACTCCTCTTTCATGATCGTGGATTCCCAGATCCACCTGTCTAATGAGTTTCTCCAAGCGTATTGTGCCCCAATCTCTCAATCCAAGATATATCGCTGCATCAGTCATGGAAGATTGTTGTCCCATCAAATCACCTCAAAGGCTGGATCCCTATCTCTCTGGCGGAATCTCTCCCCCCCATCCACATAGATGGTTTGCCCGGCTACCGCTTTGGCGGAAGCGAGGTATGACACTGCATCTGCAATATCGCCAGGAGTCGGGCCGATTCCAAGAGGGGCGGAGGTCTGCGCTTCCACCAGTTCGTCATCATCTAGGTGATCGCTACTCAGAGTGTGTCCAGGGGCCACAGCGTTGATTCTGACTTCGGGGGCGAGGTCTCTTGCGAGTGTCTTTGTAGCCCCTTCAAGCGCAAATTTTGAAATTGTGTAAGATAAGAAATCTGCATTTGGGGATGCGATTTTGTAGTCGAGGATATTCACAATCCAACCCCCGCCACTGTTCGAGAGGGAATTTGTAAGAGCCAGTGGCGCGTATACATTGATGCGCATGTGATCGGACCACACCTCCGGATTCATCGTATCAAGCCGGTCGTGGATGTACAGAGACGCATTGTTGACGATTCCCGTGATGGGACGGCCAATCGCCTTGCTTGCGGATTCGAGTAAATTCTCTACATCAGAAGTATTTCCAAGATCGGCTCTGACGCATACGGCCGATCCGCCTTGTTTCTCTATCATACGTGCTGTTTCCATTGCCTCTTCACTTGAAGAACGGTAGTGAACAGCAACTTGGTAGCCTTCTTGGGCCAATCTTAGTGCTATCGCGCGGCCTATTCGTTTAGCGGCTCCAGTGACTAGTACTGCGCCCTGCATATGCCCTTCTGTCGTGCTACACCAATTTCAACCATCGTAATGTTGGTGAGCACTTCTCGGAACCATTAATCCACTCCTGCGGCTGGGTCGTTTCATGTCGCGTCGGCTGCCTGTGGCCAATGGCAACTCGGCCATTGCTCGTCGAAGGGCGGCAAGGAAGCGTCTGCCCTCTTGGTTTAGGACCTCGCTTCCAACAGGGGTAGCACAAGAATCCTTCATCAAAATGCGAGAAAATGTATCAAGAAATAGCCTGAATACTGTGTGTGAAGAGGCTCGATGCCCCAACATACATGATTGCTGGGGAAGGGGGACAGCCACATTCATGATAGCAGGCCAATCCTGTACAAGAGGTTGTAAATTCTGTGCAGTTGGGACGTTGAAGAACCCGCTACCCTTGAATTCCGAGGAGCCGGATAAACTTGCAGAAGCGGTTGACGTTATGGGGATCAGCCATGCAGTGATAACTGTGGTTAACAGGGACGATCTTGCCGATGGAGGTGCCTCGCACTATCGCGATTGTATCTTGTCCGTACATGAGAGGTCTCCTGACGTTGGGCTTGAGCTGTTGTGCTCAGACCTAGATGGTAACATGGAGGCGCTTAACATGCTGTTGAGGGATCTGCCACTGAGGGTCTTCGCGCACAACGTTGAGTGCGTTCCCCGACTGGACAAACTTGTCCGAGACTCGAGAGCATCATTCCAGCAGTCACTCGATATCCTATCCGAGGCTGCGCGACTAAGGCCTGATTTGAAAATAAAATCGAGCCTCATGGTTGGACTTGGAGAAACTGATGAGGAAGTGGTCGAGGCGATGAGGTTGCTGAGAGATTCTGGAGTCCATCTGCTTACCATTGGACAATATCTCCAACCATCAGACAGGCACCTGCAGATTGATAGGTTCCCAGAACCTTCATCATTCGAAATGTGGGACTCTGAAGCTAGAGCGATGGGTTTCGAAGGAGTTGCATGTGGCCCGCTTGTCAGGTCGAGTTATCGTGCAGGGCTGCTATGGGAAGAGGCCATGGGCGCGGAACCTGTTGTCACCCGTGATGCTACAGGTTCAGCGATAAGTAGTCTTCAGAAGTCCGCACATGTAGCAAAGGAGAGTTTAGTTTCATGACAAGCGACAACTCGATCCATGTTCCAGAGGCGCCTTTCAGACCTGGCGATTCGGCATCCTTCGGAAAGTGGGAGTATACGCCTGGCGATCTAGAAAAACCGGATCCTGAAACCTGTTCTTCTGGTGACACTCGGCCTCATGCGGAAGGTTTGATCCGTGTGCTGGGGGATGACGATTCCAGATCTGGAGCATGGGATCCGGACATTGATGACAGGATTCTCCTGGAAGGTCTCGAACACATGGTGAGGTTGAGGATTTTCGACGAGCGTATGATGAAAATGCAGAGGACTGGTAAGCTTTCTTTCTACATGAGGTCCCTGGGCGAAGAGGCAGTGGCAATCGCACAGACCATGGCTCTGCAAAACCAGGATTGGGTGTTCCCCACATATCGGCAACCAGGGGCGCAATTTGTCAGAGGCAGAGATATGGTCAGCATGATCTGCCACTGCATAGGTAACGTCGAGGATAACGTGAAAGGGAGGCAGATGCCCGTGCACTACACTTACCGGGATGGCAGGTACATTTCGGTCTCAAGCCCCGTTGGTACGCAATTCAGTCAAGCCGTCGGTGTGGCTATGGCTTCAGCCTACAAACAGCTAGATGAGGTTACCATCACATGGATTGGAGATGGGGCCAGTGCAGAAGGCGACTACCACTATGCCCTTAATTTCGCAAGCGTGTACCGTGCCCCGGTTATTCTGAACGTCGTGAATAACCAATGGGCCATATCGACTCATGCGAATTTGGCTAGCGGCAGCAGTACTTTCGCAGATCGTGGCTTGGCATATGACGTCCCGTCTCTGAGGGTTGATGGTAATGACTTCCTAGCACTGTATTCGACGACCGCATGGGCACGTCAGAGGGCTTCTGCTGGAAAGGGAGCGACTCATATCGAGGTGCTAACATACCGTGCAGGGGCCCACAGTAGCAGCGATGATCCATCTAGATACAGGCCTTCTGACGAGTCTTCAGCATGGCCAGGGGGAGATCCCATCGATCGTCTGAAGCGTCATCTCATCTCTGCTGGTTCATGGTCAGACGAAAAACAAGAGTCGATGGAGGCGAGGATCGATGAAGAGGTCATGCAAGCATACAAGGAAGCGGTCAAGTACGGTGATTTGGCAGAAGGGCCGTATCCATCTTCTGACACCATATTTACAGAAGTTTATTCCGAAGTTCCATGGCATCTCCGTGAGCAATGGGACGAGATGAATCGACTGAGGGGTGATTGAATGTCTGAGATGAACATGGTTCAAGCGGTTAACTCGGCTCTTGACGTCATGCTTGAAAGAGATGAAAATGTGCTAGTCTTTGGAGAAGACGTTGGCTACTTTGGAGGGGTTTTCCGCACATCGGATGGCCTTCAAGAGAAGCATGGCGCGCAGAGAGTATTTGACACCCCACTTTCAGAAGGAGGAATTGCGGCGATAGCATTTGGCATGGGGCTAAATGGGCTGAGGCCCGTATGTGAGATTCAGTTTGCTGACTACATTTTCCCGGCATACGACCAGATAGTCAATGAGATTGCTAAATTGAGGCATCGTTCAGGAGGAGAATTCTGGACACCTGTCACGATAAGGACTCCTGCTGGAGGAGGGATCCGAGGAGGTCACCACCACTCTCAGTCGCCCGAATCCCAGTTCACGCACACTCCTGGCCTGAAGGTGGTTTACGCATCGACACCGTACAATGCCAAAGGGCTTCTGATTTCAGCTATCGAATCAGAAGACCCGGTTGTCGTATTTGAACCGAAAAGATGCTACAGGGGACCGTTCTATGGCGATCCCCACAATGTTCCGACGTGGGCAGGTCACCCGGATGCCGATGTCCCTGATGAGCACTACACAATTCCGATAGGACAGGCGAGGCTTGCGAAGAAAGGAGATGAATGTACAATTGTTTCATGGGGGACCATGGTGCATGTGTGTGAGAAAGCAATAGAAATGTCCGGGGCATCGTGCGATTTGATTGACCTGCAGAGTCTGGTTCCGTGGGACAGGGACGCGATTGTCGAGTCTGTTTCCAAAACAGGGCGCTGTGTGATAGTTCACGAGGCGCCCAAGACGAGCGGATTTGGAGCGGAAATGGCTGCTAGCATCCAAGAAAGGTGCTTTTGGGGCCTTGAGGCGCCAATAAAGAGGGTTACGGGGTGGGACACCCCATTCCCGCACACTACGGAATGGGACTACATGCCGAGCCCTTCTAGAATCGCAGAAGCCATACGTGAGACGCTGGAGGCCTGACCATGGCGAGGAGGGCGTTCAAGCTGCCTGACATCGGCGAAGGCGTCGTTGAGGGCGAGGTAGTCACATGGCATGTCGAGGTGGGTGCGAGCGTTTCTGAGGATGATTCCATCGTCGACATAATGACTGACAAGTCCACCGTAACCATCCCCTCACCCTACTCGGGAGTCGTAGTTGCTCTACATGGCGAAATTGGAGATATGGTGGCAGTCGGTGCCGTGTTAGTAGAATTCGACTCCGAGGGGGAGGCGGACGATTCGCCCCCGGCCTCAGAAGAGTCGGTTCAAGAAGAGGTCCCAGATGTCGCCAAAACGGTAGACTCTCCTGCAAGAGTGCCAGAAGTAGCCGCCGTGACCACTCCTCCGCCCATGGCGAAGGCCTCGACCGTCGCCCA
>PAUH01000029.1 GCA_002712645.1 Methanobacteriota archaeon | reverse complement strand
CCCTGTCCTTGGCCCTGTCCTTGGCCCTGTCCTTGGCCCTGACCCTGTCCTTGGCCCTGACCCTGTCCTTGGCCGCCGCCTTGTCCCTGACCTTGGCCCTGTCCTTGGCCCTGTCCTTGGCCCTGTCCTTGGCCCTGACCCTGTCCTTGGCCCTGACCGTCTTCTTCTGAGCCGCCGCCGCCTTGGGTGCCGCCGTCACCAGAGCCATCGCCCTGGAAATCAGGATCGTAGGCATCGGGGATTCCGTCGCCGTCTGAATCGCTCATCTCGCCATTTGCTGGGTCATTTGGATAAGGGTCACTGCCATCGTCTTGGCCGTCACCATCAGTATCTGCCGCATTGGGATTGGTTCCCGTGGCGTATTCTTGTGAATTTGTAAGTCCGTCTCCGTCAGGATCGGCATTTGCATCTGTAGCTGAATTTGGATTTAGCCCATAGCCAACTTCCCATCCATCAGGCAGACCATCGCCATCGGAATCAGGATTATTCATGTCCGTTCCAGCGGACTGCTCTTGAGCATTGGTTAATCCATCGCCGTCCCAGTCTGCACCACCATCATTCGGATCAAGGGGATCCGAACCATCAGCGGTAACGCCTGCGGCGCCAGCCATAGTCACTAGCAGTAAAGCTGTCAATATACTTGCATTCTTTGTTATCTCCATTGTATCATCACGTTCCTTTTTGTTACGTTTTCTTGGTTAATCTAGGGAACCCGCCGTTCCCTCTTTCCAGCATCAGCCCGACTGAGTCGGAACAGAAATCTGGGAGGGGGTTATTTGCACTAAGGATAGAGAAGATTAACACATTCATATGACACCAATATTGCTCGGTGTACATCGTTTTCTATTTGTTTTTTATCTTCTCCTCCTATTGTGTTTTAACCCATTGTGGCTGGCAGTCTTAGGAAACCCTCCGTCTCCTCTACCTCTTGGAGGGCATTAGAAACTATATCAATGCCGCGGAAAATTGAGTATTCTAAGGAGACAGTCTAGAAAGTTCAGAGTTGAACTTGGTGCGCGTCATGAAATGTCGCACCGGCGTAGTTAATGTCAGGATGATCAAGACGATGAGGAAAAGTGTCGACCACGGAGGGATGCTTCTCCCCATGGAGAGGAAAAGAGTCCACCCGAGGATCATCAACACCCAAGGGCGGTATCTGCGCGAAAATAGCGATAGTCGTGCTCTTGCTACCTCGTCGGAATAGAGCAAAGGGGTCTCACCCGGGGCCATCATGTCATGTTCAACAGCACAACGGGCGCAAACTAGGTACCTTGGCCCGTTGCCTTTGACAAACTGATTGACAGGATAGTTTTGGGTGCACATGCGGCAGGTTGGCATAATGCTCAGCCCGACCATCAGGAGGCTCGTCTTCAACACTGCGGTCGAATGCATGTTTCAAGAAACTTGTAGAGGATCTTTGAACCGCCCCCACTTCCTACTGATTCAGGATGGAATTGTACTCCATGAATTGGGAGGCTGGGGTGCTCCACACCCATAACAAGTCTGGTGCCTGACTCCCATGCATTGGGCATCATTGCCCTTCCATCGGATAATACGGCCAAACTGTTGTATCTCATCATGAAACATATTTTGTCTGAATCTTCGAAAAGGCCTGTTCCTTTGTGTTCTATTCTAGACGGTGAGCCGTGTACAGGCCCTCCGGGCGAGGGTCCCAATCTCGAGCCGTCGGCAAGACAGAGGGCCTGGTGTCCCAAGCATATCCCCAATACAGGAATGCGTCTATTCCCTATGCTTAGCATATCGGATAATGCATTTGATGCTATGAGCATTGTCCGCTCTGATACTTCTGGTCTTGAAGGGCCTGGACCTATCACAATACCATCAGGAGCATATTCAGAAATTATTCTTTTCAGCCATGTGTCCGGGTCTTCGATAGATGATGCTGGCCTTCCTTCGACGACCTCAACTTGGCTGCCGAGAGTCACCATTGCATCCCGGATATTGAATGTGAATGAATCCAGATTATCAACCAGGATAATTTTCGGTGTCTTCTGGAAGGGTATGATGTTGTCGTTTTTGTCGTTACTTGGCGAAATTGGGAGAGTGAGGCCCCCCATCTCTGCAGTAGGGGGGCTCAGGTCATCCTTGAAGGCAGCTGCGCCCCATGTGGCCCGGGTTATGGCATCAGCCTTCCATTCAGCCTCTTCAACTTCTACAGACGGTATAGAATCGTGAACTATGCCTCCGCCCGCCATTACGGACCCGATGTTCTTGCTATCTTTGAGTCTGACATCCAGGGTTCTGATGAGGATGTTGAGATCGGCGATTCCTGTTGTGGAGTTTATGTGTCCCATGGAACCTGTCCAAGCCCCTCGAGGAGCGCCTTCTAGATGATCGATTATTGACATGCTCATTGTTTTAGGGCAACCGGTGATTGAGCCTCCGGGAAACAGGGAGGAAATTGCACCCGAGAGTTCAGATCCCGATGCAACTAGTCCCTCCACAGTTGAGACAAGGTGATGGACGTTAGGATGGGACTCTACACGAAAGTCGCTCCAGATGACGGATCCTGGTTCACATACGCTTGAAAGGTCGTGTCGTTCTAAGTCCACAAGCATCATGTGTTCTGCAAGATCTTTCCTCGATCTGATTAGTGAATCGAGCTTTTCAGCATCCTCTGCAGGGTCTTTCCCTCTTGGCATTGTTCCTTTGATTGGAGATGTGCTGATCTTTCCATCTCTTATTCTGAGAAGTTGTTCGGGACTTGCTGAAACAACTGACCATTGGAGGCTCGGTGACCTCATCCATGAGCTGTATGGGGCAGGATTGGATCTGCTNAGTTTGGAGTACACCGTCCATGGGTCGTTTTCTAAAGGCGCCTGCCATCTTCTACCGTAATTTACCTGGTACACATGTCCATGCTTGATTGCTTGAATGATTTCTCCCGTCTTGAGTTCATGCTCCGATCTAGATTCAATAGAAACTGGCGATGATGGCTCAGTTAGTTCAANGGGANAGTGGTCGGTATGNGCCCATTTTTGGATATCGGTTGAAGAGATGTCTTTAATGCCAACAAGAGATATAGAATGGGTATCTCGATGATGGATTATCCAACCGTTTGTCTTCCACATTACACCGAGGATTTCGCCCGCAATAGGGGGATTGGAAAGTCTGGGGCCCGTAGTCCACTGGCCGAGGTCGTAGCTGAGTATCCCCGCGAACCCCCCAGGGGAAAGGCCNGTGCGTGGCTCGCTGGGTGCCAANGTTTCCATTTTTCTCATTGAAGAGAGGGCCTGTTCAAGGCTGTGATGGGATTCNATACTCTTGGTCGACCATTGATCGGATTTGCGCTGCTGTACCTCNAATGTTAATGGGGGATTTGTGGATAGGTCAATATTGCCATTAAGAGGGTCTTGATGAGTTGCTTGTGATTCGTATTTGGNNTGTTTGAAAATGACTCTTAGATCTCCGAGCATGGGTATCATGCTAGTTTTTGACCGATCGTTGATCGGCCCTCCTGAAGTCAGCATAAGTTCGTCTTGTTGCGGGTTTCTTAATCGCAATTGACAGAGGATATTGAATAGAGCTTGATCATCGTAATCTCCTTCTAANATACGAGTATCGGGGGTGGTTTCAATCATGATTCTCCCCCATGTCCAGATTATGCTGTTGATGCAGGATATTCGCCAAGTCTACATCGGAATTGGCGCCGATTTCCTTGCCATTGATGGATAATATTCGCCTAATCCCCATACCACTCCCTACTGCTGCAGCACTCAAACAAGAGTAAGCATCAGAGAGGGTGATTCGCTTTTGTAAGGGAGTTATGCGGCTGTTACTATCTTGATTCAGGATCTGGTAAAGAGTGACTGATTTGACGGCTCCGAGATTTAATGCTGGTAATGCTATATCTCCATTCTCAAGAATGAAAATGGGCGTGAATGTNTCTCCATCGACTACGAGGCCTTGGTTGATGAGTAGNGCCGCATCTGCTCCATCGTAATTGGCCATTCTTCTGGCTTCGAGATAGCCTCCCCAGTCTCCTTGCTTGATTCTGANAGAGTTGGGGCCAGGGGGGAGGGGNTGGGTGGAGAGGCGGATTTCTTCCGGCATTTTCGTCAGGGATCTCGGAGATGCCGTGATTCGTTCGCTTCTATCGATATCCAATCTAACGAGGTGGGGTGGTTCTTGTTGANCNNATGAGTTGGACACGATATCGAGTATNTCGTTCTCATCGATCTCTAAATTGCTTCCAAAAAGAGAAGCATGGGCCTCTATCAATCTCTCCAGATGTCCTTCGATGTGTATAGGTCCATCNAATCCGACCCTGATGGTGGTGAATACTGATTCTGGGTCGCCCACGTTATGCTTCAGCAGGAGGTTGATTTCAAAGTGGCCCTTATCAGAACAAGTCATCGATATCGCGCGCTAGATCCTCAAGTTCGTCGATAACGTTAGTCTCGGTTGGGTCTTNTTGCGGCTCCAGTGATTCGGANAAGGGAGTGGTCTCCAGAGCTGAGGCTTCTTCTATGGTTTGTATTTCTTGTTCGATTTCTTCGTCGAAGAGGCTGTCAATTTCAACTTCTCGTGTGGATATTTCCCAAATCTCAGATCCGGAGGACCTTCGAGATCTTAGGGCNAAAGCGGCTCCTATGGCAGCNATGCTGATTGCCGCAGTTGCAAGCAAGATGTTCAACTCACCATCAACCAGTCTATCGACGAACGTGCTGCCTTCAGCTTCATCATCGTCTTGAGTNCCCGTTTGATCNACCCATGGCGGGACCATCACGGGACTGGCCCGATATGTGAATTTCTCACCATCGAATGATACAACCTCAACATAGTGATTTAAGCTTCGATTTAGAGGTTCGGAGTCGATGTTATCGAAACTGAGTTCGGTGGATGCTCGATCGAGCGCCACGACTGCTGCATCTCGAACATCGGAGAATGCGGAAGTCGACACGTATACGTGATACCCCACGATATCGTCATCGGCACTTTCCGACCAACTAAGCATTATTCTCGACCCTGCGGGGTTCCAGGCGGCAGTGAGGCCTGCGACATCTGGACAGGCCGGACAGGGGTCTAGGCCTAGTTCATCTCGCAGAACTATGTCACTCGATTCCAATCCTGTTTCCCATGCATTCCCACTTGAGTCCCTCGCAACAACCGAGACGAAATATCTGCGATCGGNGATCATCTCTGAATATCCGTCCGGATTGGATGAAAATTCAACCAAGGCCGGGCCGGACCAGTCCCTGGATAGGGTCGCTGACGGCTCTAGAGTCGCAATGTTGTCTAACAGGAACGGTGAGTCAATGACCGCATATATCTCGTATGACATGATATCTGGCGAGGTACTTGGCTCGAATACCACGAACATGCCGTCTCCGTGATCGGGGTCGCGGTCGATGAGTGTCGGCGCGGGAATCCTGAGAGGCGGCTCTGAATCTCCCATGTTTGAGAGGGGGAGTACTATTGCGGTCTCTAGTTGATCGAGGAATACATTTCCTGAGAGATCATGCACAGTCACGGCAACATAGAGCGGTATCTCTGGAATGATTTCTGAGCTTGTGGAGTCTGTCAATGTGCTCCCATAGAGTGCTTTATCAATCTCAATCTCGATTCTTGAAGACCCGCCTATCTGACGCTGCTCGATAACCGAAAGGCCGCATGATGGTGGATCATCAGAACAAAAGAACCAGAGAGATGTGACGTCATCTAGCGGGTGTTCGCTGACCCATATGGTGTAGAAAGCGAAGTCAGGTACATCGCTTCTGGTCCAAACTACATCTATTGCTGTGCCGTCGTCTGAAGGGTGGTCAAATGCATCCACATCGGTCAATCTTGGAGGTTCGGGCCCTTCTGCCCCCAGATTATCATATGGAGTGGCATCGTCTGGCAGGATGTTGTTTAGATCCCCGTTACCCCAGTCATCGAAAGCAATGACTGCAACCCAGTAACGTATACTGTTCTGAAGTGGAGTTCCGTCTGGTCCGCCAATTATGGCTGATGTATTTCCACATCCCGGGACGATAGTTGCCATGGGCCACCCTTCCGCGCTCGTAGGGGGCGAGAAACCGGAAGCAGGCAACACATACACCGAATAGAATATGCAGTCTTCTTCCTCGTTCTCATCCCATGATACTTGCAAATATCCGCCATCATCGAACGGCAGATCTGAGGCTTCAACGCCACTGACGCGCGCGGGAGGAATCGAGTCATCAAGTCCACCAGCGGCTACGATTGGCCCGAAGAGTGTAGGATTGTCTTGTTCGAACTGGCCTGCTAGGTCAACACATGATGCAGCCAGCCAGATTGGGGTCGCGGGTGATACGTCTATGATCGTCTGGTTGCCCAAAGCCATCGATACATCGACCGATGTTGGGATCGCATTCACATCTTCAATCTCAACTGTGGAATGCCATATTCTGGTAGAGTGGCTATCGAGATCGGTGCACAGCTGCCATTCAACAAGCAGACTGCCTCCTGAGAAACCGAATGGGCTTGCATGCAGTGAAGATGGAGGCGCTGGAATGTTATCTACCGCTAATGCCGAACCGTTGTAGACCGATATTGGGCCCATGGAACCGTCTGGATATCTGATCGATATGGCAGCCCCGTATTCATGACCTGGCTGTATCGGCTGAACAGTGTCGTCCAGATAAGCGGTTTCGAAAGTGGCTCCGAGAGTCTGCAGATCTGATATCGAGAGTATGGGTGTGGATGCGGTTTGAGGTACTCCATTAGCCTCCAGAGTATCCGAATCCCACCCGTTCGAAGCCATATCCCAGAGGAATATGTCGTATGAAACAAAACTGGGGTCCTCGGAAATCGCCCAATTCACAGTCAACCCATCGCCTGCGTCATTAGGACGGTCGGTGAGAAGTGTGATTGATGTCGGTATCTCCTGTCTTATCCAATCGTATGTTATCCGTATCTCAATCTTGCCTGAGTCCGGGGGCGAGAGTGCAAATTCCCAGTTCGCATCTGAGGGAGTGCCGGCATTATCCACTGCGAGTTGGAGAAGTTGTTGGAGTCCTGTCTGAGTAGACAGGTTCCATGATCCGGTGTAATTGAGTTCTTTAGTCGTGGACCAAATTGGCTGAGAAGAAGATAGGCTTGTGAAAATGGCTGGGTACCAAGAGAATGGGATTGCCCCATAGTACTGGGTCTGGCCCGTCGAGATGGAAGGGTCAGGAACGATGAGCCCTGATTGAATTTCGATGTCATTCCCCGGACGTGTGTGGTCTGTGATGTCAGTAGTTCTGCCCAGAATAGTCAAATCTAGATTCTCTGCTCGGGCGTATTCATCGACATATACCTGCTCGAGAGTCCAGTAAGGTCGGTACGCCAAGACGCCTTCGTCGGTAGCGAGAGCCAGTGTTGTGCCGTAGAGTGCTATGTCGTTCACGTATGAGTCCATGGCGGAATCGTATGCCCTTACATCGTGATTAACGACTCCGATTATGTTGAAGCCGCTTCCTGCTGCGACTATTCTTGAGCCGTCAGAAAGCATGGAGGTCACAGGCCAGGACTGCATCGACCCGGCGGCGGCGCCTACCTCCATCGAATAGGATGATGCATTGTAATGGTATATTGGACCGGTTTCGGTGGCGATGTGGATGCCCCAATTGTCTGAAGCTAATGCTGTAACCGTATTGCTCGGAAGCATATCAAGAGGGTAATCCCTCAACATGGTCTCGTTGTCTATCGACCACGAAGAAATCCACGGTCTCGAGTTGCCAAAGCCTGAATGAGATGCTAAAAGCACTCGTGGCTGAGTTAATTGAACTATACTCCCGTCGGGGAGAGTGAAGTTCCCGCTAGATGCGGGTGCTATAGTGAAATCAGCGATCGCAGTGGACATCAGACCCTCGGCCTGAGTCACTCTCGCGACGACTGAGGCGTTACCGCTGGGGTCTGAGACAAAGGAAATGCCGCCTGGGCCGCTTACGACGAGTACGTCCCCATAGGGGGTAGCGGCGACCCATTCCAAATTCTGTGCGTTAGGCGGTAGGCCGTCATAGGATGTGATGGGATCAAGCCATTGGGAAGTTGACTCGTCATATCTTCCAATGCCGACGGAAGTAGCTATGTGCGTCACATTACCTACGCGCTCGAAATCTCCAATATTGTTGGATGGCAATGCTGCCAGCAAGGCAGGCTCATCCCATATTCTGGTTGCAATGTCTATCGGTTGAAAGCCTGAGGCTGCATCGAAAACACTGGTGAGTCCCACATAGAGGTGATTCCCATCGATGTGCATCCCATCCATGGACCCGTGAACTGAGCCTGGATGCGTTCTTCTCTGACTTGTGGTCAAATCGATTTTTATCAATCCCTGATAGGTAGTGGTTACCCATAACATATCGCCATCCAGAAGCATATCGACGATGATATCGTCATTGAAATTGAATGCCTTGACCCATGAAACGTTTCCAGTCGTATCTAAATCACCTTCAAGGATTGTCTCACCGTAACCCGAATTTCCTTGCCACTGAGCAGATGGGCCTATCGCAGCCCATACTTTCGTATCATTGGAAACGAATTCGACTACATTGCCAGAAGGAAGGAGATACAGCTCGTCGTATCCTCCCTGAATCAGGCCGGTTGGATCTAGTCGATCGACTCTGTTGATTCCGGAGTTTTCACCAGAACGCCCTATTGCGTATGCAGAGTCGGATAGAGGGGGTGCTCGAGCGATCGAGCTTCCATCCATCCCGGCACCAAGGACCGTGCCTGTCAGGAATACGCTGCCAGAAGTCTCGACCCTGGATATGCCTCCTTGGTCCACGTGGCTTGCTATCAGAAGATCGTCGTCATGCAGCAAACCACCTGGGAAGACCGGTTCAATTGCTATTCCATCAGAAGGGAGTATCGTTGATTCGAATGAAGAGGAGGAATACGAGTACCTGTCGATTCCCACATTGTCGGTATCGAATGCAACATACGCCATTGGATGGGCCTCGTCACAAGCGACCGCTCTTGGGTCTGAATCTGAGAGGTCCGAATTATCCCATGAATCAATCCATTCATCCGTTACGCTATTTCCATCATGGTCTTCGTAATCATATCTCGCGACGAAGCCCGGAGACCACCAGGCTACTTGGCCGAACGCCACGTGTACAATACCGTCACAAAGATTGAGATCGGCCGGATATGCGAAGGACCCGAGGCTGTTGGCAGAATAAACAGTCCACTGATCTTGTGTGCTATTCCATAGAGAGACATCGGACGAACCGCCCTGATATGTCCCAATCCAGAGATCGTCTCCAACAGACAGCATTGAGTAGACCTCATCATCTACATTTGCCGGCATCCCGGATCCGGGAGTCCATGGCGTGAGGAATGTGGAGTTGTTGGTATCCCACCTCAGTATTCCATCCATAGAAGCAAAGAGATGCTCGTCGCCCATGGATTCCATGCCCCTTATTGGACCGGGTATGTCGTCCCACTCGTCGAGCAGGAGCATGTTGGAAGCGTTGTATCGTCGTAATACAGACTCGCCGTAAGAAACCCAAAATTCACATCCATTGGATGCATTTGGGAAGCAATCTCCTAAGAATTGGGCATTGACCCTCTCGACGTTTCCAGTGGTCCCTAGGGGATCTACCCATGATGAGGACGTTATGTTCCATCTTGCGATGTCTCCTGAGCCTGCGCTCCCGCCCCAGCCCTGGGTTTCTGTAACGCTCAGCCAGAGTTGGTCTTGTATCAATTCCATACCTCGTATCTGACCATTATATCCGAGGCTGTCTGTAGTGTCTATCTCGCTCAGAGACGCATTACTAGTGAGATTGATTCGTGCTATGCTATCTCTGCTTTGCCACCACTGGTTGCCTTGAGTGATTTGCTGATAATGCAAAATATCCTGATGGATAGCGATTGCGGATGGCGGTTGATTGGGGAGCGTTGGGCCATTGGGGTTTGTTCCCAGATCCCAGTCAATTAGAGTGGTCCCGTTGGCCGCATCGATTAGAACCAGTCCGAAATAACCCCCTGCCCAGATAGTGCCCGGATCTTGCCCTTCAACGAGCATGGTGATGTATTCATTCTCAATCACGCCATATGTGCCATCCCAAGTGCTGAGCCATTCCTCATTTATCAGATCGTATCTGGCGATTCCGGTTTCTTCGACGCCGAGATAGAGGACCGTGCCGATTTGGACAACATCTGTCTGCTCCGAGTCTGCAGCCGCAGTCCAGACATCTACCACTATGCCATTCAGAGTGTCAATGATTCCCACTCCTTCGGAGGTTCCAGCATAGAGGCGATTCGCTTCTAATATGGAGACGCTCCCGACAAAACGAGAAGGTAGACCGTCATCCTCACTCCAACAACCGACTAAATCGTATGTCCAATCCCACATGCAAGCACCCCGGTTTGTGCCCATGTATACTCCGTCAACGTCACTAGATGCCTCGAAGAACTGGTATGGGTCGTTATTTCTGCCTGGGATGGATGTTGGGAATATTGACCACGAGGGAGAGAGATAATCGGAGCCATCCCATGAGGCTGCGATTCCTGGGTCCCAGAAAGAAGGCCCCTCTGTTGCGATCGTGATGCCGCCATTTGCATCGGCGTGTATGTCATTCACCTCGTCATCGGGGAGTGTGCCGCTGGCCTCGTCCCATATGTGCAAGACTTCGCCTGTGAATCGGTCTAGGATTATGATGCCGAATCCCTTGAGCCCTAGGAAAATTGTGTCATCAGGGGGGTAGTATGCTATTGGAGCGTTCTCGACATCATCAACCCCGAGCGACCTCCAAGACGACAGCACTGTTTCGGTTGAGATTTCAATTCGGATAACACCGGCGTCATTGGTCCCGATGTAAACTGTGTCCGATCTTACAGCCATCGAGGTGAAATCAAGGGAGTCGAGTCCTGAATCCTCATCGAAGAATGCATAATCGTCAATGTTCGAAGTATTCCCGATTGCTATGCCATAGCCAGGCATTGAGACTATGACGTCTCCCGTATTTTCATTGAATATCATCGATGATATCTCTGAGACGTCTGAGCCGGCTACCGTACCTGTCAGCAGGCCCGAGGCTGGATCTAGAAGGATTATGCCGTGACCTGATGTCGATGCCAGCACCTGTCCTGAGTTGATCTGTATTATGTCGGTTATCTGGGAATCTATGCCTTCTGATGAGTAATCGATTAGACCCAGCCATCTCTTAGACTCCGAGTCGAAGCGATCGATTGCACTGCCTCCGGCAAACCATGCCTGCTCGCCTGAAGTTGTGGAAACGACTGAAACTACTTCAGGCTGCAAAATCGATGGACCGCTGGCGATTTCAAGAGGAGGGGCCGCAATCATATCGATGATTATTGCAAGAGACCCTGATCCGTCTGAAGCAACGATTCTTTGGCTGACTTCAGGCCATGGGAATACAACGTCGAATTGATCTAGATCAGCCTGATCGGGAGTTATGTCGTCCACGAATGTCATTGTCTCTGTATCGAATCTATGAATCATCGATGACGTGGATATGTACGTCGTGTTGTCGATAGTAAGCAGGTTAGCGACATCATTAGAGTTGAGCCAGTTAGACGTAGTCCAGGGAGATAGCCATGAGTTGGATGGAAGATGATGTCGATCTACTCCACCTTCTCCCCCTACGAGGATCTGTTCATCCATCATCTCGATCGACGAAATCGAGTCTGATCGAATGGTAGCTGTAATACCCGGTTCTGTTGAATGGTATGTGGTATTTGACCACACAATCTCGACCGTACTTTCATCTTCTGAGCGTTCTAGTATGATCAGACCATCGCCATCTGTTCCAAGATACACTGCATCAGAAGTAGCGTATATGGAAGAAAATGGAGCTTGTGATGGATTTGAATTGCAGAGATCGTAGAATGCCCAATTGTTGAATGACGTATTAGCTGCTCTCCAGAAAATATCGCACCCGTGTGCTATCCACGTTGAGTCGTCCTCAATGACAGAAACATATGATGGAATTGTATCATCCCACAAACCCGGGGACATTGCACCGGTTCCTTGTGCTGACAAATTATACTCTCCGATAAGGTCAAAATCGCTCAATTGGTATACCAACAGCATTCCTGATTCGGTAATTGCCATGAGCCGATCTTCAGCGTGTATGGCTTTGACGGAACGTGCATTGATGGATTCGATGTGCACTATTGGCGATGTGACGGTCTCATCAATGACTAGCAGCTCGTCGTCCACCAAAATAATTAGGCGCCCTGAATTAGAATCTACAGTGGTATCGTGTATCATTATCTCAGGATTTGAGGGGGATAATCGTGGTGAGGCGGGGCGTAATGCTTCTATTACTAAATCTGTTAAGACTGCGCCGGAAGGGAGTAAAAACCCACTCTCTGCATACGCGTATGGGTCGAGAGTATCGTCGATAACGGTCTGAGGGGTGTATTGCTGATTGCATCCGAAGCCCCCTATTCCACTGCCATCGAATATCTCCTGATTAGCATCAACGAGTGAGAGTATGGGGTTTGTCGCACACACTCCTGCTGATCCGTTGACTCTTATCTCGAAGGTGAGGTTCTCTATAGATGCCCCTGGGGGGTGGTCGACGATTGTGGTGGAAAGACCGGTCGATTCTGAGCCGACCTCTACCCAATCCGTATCGACGGTCCCGGAGGAACCCCATGTTCCATCCGAGACATTCATTGATATGGATTCGTTATCCATATCAAGAGACGCTGACCACGGCATGGAAATCATCAGAATGACGATTGCAAAGGCTGTGTAAGTGTGCCTTTTCGAAGGGCGCGTCGTACTCGATCGCCGCCTCATAAGTTTAGTCGCCTTCATCATCCTATAATTAAGAGGACGTGTTGATGTTCGGGGAGAGTTTCATACCCAATATTGGGTAAACGGGTGAATTAACTAGAGGATACCATCATAGCGATGAGGGCTTCCGGTATTCGTTGGGGTGCAAGTATGCAGGACGACCGTCTGCGCGAGGAAGCTCTGGATTATCATAGGCTCCCAACGCCCGGCAAACTCAGTACGAAGCCNAGCAAGCCGCATTCAACAGCTCATGAGNTGTCTCTCGCATACTCCCCAGGCGTTGCGTATCCATGCCTTGAAATCAGCGAGAATGAGGAGCTTGCGTTTTCGTACACCTCAAAGGGGAANCTTGTNGGTGTTATCAGCAACGGAACTGCCGTACTTGGACTGGGCGATATCGGCGCCATAGCCGGGAAGCCTGTAATGGAAGGAAAGGGGCTCTTGTTCAAGTCGTTCGCAGACATAGATGTGTTCGATATAGAAGTCGATCGNACGACTGTTGATGAATTCGTAGAAGCTGTGAAGGCNATAGCCCCTACATTCGGCGGCATAAATCTAGAAGATATCAAGGCCCCGGAATGCTTTGAAATCGAGCGTCGCCTAAANGATGAGTTGGATATACCTGTGATGCACGATGACCAGCATGGAACCGCCATAATAAGCGGGGCTGCCTTGATCAATGGGCTTGACGTTGTAGGCAAAAANATCGANGACGTNACTGTTGTTATTTCCGGCGCCGGTGCCTCGGCTATATCCTGTGCCCGGCACTATCTCCGCCTTGGTGTCAATCGGAACAAGATTCTGATGTGCGATTCAAAGGGCCTACTAACCAAATCAAGAGCAGCGAAAGGGGAATTGAATGAATACAAAATGGAATTTGTAAATGACAGAGAAGATTGCGCTCTCGGAGATGTCATGGTTGGAGCAGATGTGTTTCTTGGCTTATCCAAGGGAGGTGTTGTGAATNGCGATATGGTTGCTTCGATGGCTGAAAGNCCCCTCATCTTCGCTCTGGCGAATCCGGANCCGGAAATCCTTCCAGAAGATGTGCGTGCTGTTCGTGATGATGCGATTATAGCGACAGGGAGGAGCGATTACCCCAACCAAATCAACAATGTTCTCGGATTTCCCTACATATTCAGAGGTGCACTCGATGTCAGAGCGACTAGCATCACAGAGAAAATGAAGATGGCTGCCACGATGGCTCTCGCCCAATTGGCAAAAGAGACTGTTCCAGATGATGTTCTGGAAGCTTATGAGGGAGTCAGCATCCAGTATGGGCCTGACTATCTNATCCCCAAGCCATTCGATGCNCGTGTCTTAATCTGGGAGGCCTCTGCAGTAGCCCAGGCTGCAGTAGAGGAGGGGGTTTCAAGGATTGATCCAGATTCATTCGATCTGCAGACATACAGAGAGCAACTTGAAAGTCGTCTTGGNCTTACTCGTTCAGTCATGCGGTCCGTCATTAACAGAGCCAAGCGTGATCTNCAGAGAATTGTTTTCTCAGAAGGTGAAGATCCTACCATAATCAAGGCAGCCTCACATTGTATACGTGAGAAGATTTGCACTCCAATATTGCTCGGCCAAGTAGAAAGGATTCATTCGGCTATTGCTGATTTAGGCCTTGATTTTGAATGTGAGATTATCGATCCCAGATACGATGAGAGGCGTCGTGGGGATTATGCTNATGAGCTTCATGATTTACGGGGCAGGANAGGGATTAGCCGATTGGATGCGATTGAGCTCCTGAAACAACCTACCTGGTTTGCGCCGATGATGGTNAGGAAAGGAGATGCGGACGGATACCTNGGGGGCGTGAGTCACAATTATCCCGACATAGTCAAGCCTTGCTTGAAAATTATAGGTACGTCTGGAGATGCTCATAGAGTCGTTGGCTCTTACATGATGACGGTTGGGGGGCAGGTTATGTTCATTGGAGATGCGACCATAAACATCAATCCGGATGCTCGAACTCTAGCTGAGATTGCAGTTAGGACGGCAAGCGTGGCAAAACGATTCGGTGTGAAGCCAAAGGTGGCTATGCTATCGTTCTCCAATTTCGGTTCTAGCGGCGAGTTGCGAAGCACACGCATAGAGGAGTCGATCAAAATGGCTAGAGAAATTGACCCTGACCTCATTATCGATGGGCCTATGCAAGCAGACACNGCACTAGTTCCTGAACAGCAGTCGGATTTTCCTTTCATGGCGTTCAAAGGGCCTGCCAATGTCCTGATATGTCCTAGTNTAGCATCTGCGAACATAGCCTACAAACTTCTACAGAGGCTCGCTGGAGCTGAAATGACTGGGCCNATATTNGACGGTCTTTCCAGACCTGCACATGTGCTTCAGCGCGGGGATAGCGTCAGGGAAGTGGTTCATATGGCTGCTATCTGCGCTGTCGANGNCCAGAGAATGTCCTCTCAGAGGCTTTGATTNTCATAGACTCTNGGAGCAGCGGCTTTGACCTCTTCATTGCATCCTTCTGCAAAGCTCTCGAANTTCTCATTNAACATCTGAACTAGCACATTGGCCACATTATCGTAACGTTCAGTGNTCGGCCANGTAGAACGAGGCTGCAGAATCTCTGATGGAACCCCATCGCAAGTAGCGGGAATCTTGAATCCAAANCTTTCATCGGTGACGTAAACGACGTCGTCCAGAGCACCGGAGAGCGCAGCATTGAGTAGTGCTCTAGTCCACTTAATCCTGATTCTGCTGCTTTCGCCATATCCTCCGGCGATCCAACCGGTATTGATTAGCCAGCAGGAAGCATTGTGTTTTGCTATCTTCTTGATCAGCAGGTCGGCATACTCGCTGGGATGGCGTGGCATGAATGGTGCTCCGAAGCAAGTGGAAAACGTTGCCATCGGTTCAGTAATGCCTATTTCAGTCCCGGCTACCTTAGCAGTATACCCGGAAATGAAATGGTATGCCGCCTGGGCAGGGGAGAGTCTTGCAATCGGGGGAAGTACCCCGAATGCATCACATGTAAGGAAGACGATATTGTCCGGATGGCCGGCTGTTGAATCATCGGTACGATTCTCGATCGATTCGATGGGATACGATGCTCTTGTGTTCTGAGTCAATGTAGAATCATAGAAATTGGGTATTCCATCCGCATCCAGTATCACATTCTCCAAGATGGTGGACTCCATTCTTGTGGTTGCATAGATGGCAGGCTCATCCTTTTTGGACAAATTGATCATCTTAGCATAACATCCTCCTTCGAAATTGAAAACTCCGTGATCTGACCAGCCATGCTCATCATCGCCAACAAGGGCTCTTTCTGGATCGGCAGATAGGGTCGTCTTTCCAGTCCCTGAGAGGCCGAAGAAGAGGGCTGTCCCCGATTCGGATGTGTTCGAAGAGCAGTGCATGGGCAAGAGACCGCGGGCGGGAAGGATATGATTCATAATCGTAAATATTGATTTCTTAATCTCGCCTGCATATCTGGTTCCTGCAATTAGAACAATGCCCTTGGAGAATGATATCGCTACAAACACTTCAGAGTTTACACCGTCTTCCTTTGCATCTGCAAGCATAGTAGGAGCATGCAGGATGGTGAATTCAGGAGCATGTTCCGAGAGGTCTGCTCGATCAGATCGGATGAACATGTTGTGCATGAATGCCGAATGCCATGCGCTCTCACTTACGAGTCGGACCGGCATAGCGTATTGAGGGTCTGCACCACAATGCATGTCTTTCACAAAGAGTGTCTCGGCTGAATTCAGATGGTTCCTGGTGATGCTAAGAAGATGGTCGAAGGCAGCGGGAGATATGGGCCTGTTGACTTTGCTCCAGTGAACCTGTGACGCTAGTCCGGCTTCATTGACTATGAAACGGTCGTTGGGAGATCGTCCAGTTCGGTCACCAGTGGTAGCTAGTAAGGCACCGTGTGCCGTCCTTATGGCCTCCCCTCTGTTGACTGCCATATCCCTCAATTCATCTCCGGAAAGATTCCAATGGACTGATCCTGTAGGGTCGAGGCCATGGGTTCCAAGAGGCGTCGAATAGACGGTCGCAGATTTGGACGGCTTCTGCTCGACCATGTACTAACGAGTTGAATCCGGGATATGAACGATTGTGATGGGGCTCTTTGACGTTAAGCATGCGAACCTTTCATGCCCATTGTTCAACAGCAGGGGCTGATGAGGAGGGATGAGGACTCCATTATCCGGAACAGGAATTTCATGCTTGAAGGCGTCTTAGAGCTTGCTGCAGATATCGATTCTAGTACTCAAGACGACGATTCTTCAGAAAGAGAAGCAGATATCGACGAGGCGTTTGGGACAATCCCAGAAGCTTTTGTTCCAAGTGAAGATATTAATGGGGCAGATAGTGGTTCTGAAACGGTTTTCCTGAGGCAGTCAGAACGTAAGATCAGTTGGGCCATGATGTCCATAATGGTGGTCGTTTACAGCGCGATGAGTCTTCTAATTGGGTTGGTACTCGATCCTCTGGTTGCTATTCCTCTGCTATTCCTACTAGCGTCCTTCGGACTTTTCCTCGGCGAGAGATGGATTGGCAAGAGTGAGTTGAATCTCTTGGGTGTCACGTGGGTAATCATATCAATGAAAATTCTCTATGGGACAGCACTCGAACTCAACAGGTGGGAGATGGGGGCCCTTCTGCCCCTGGGACTCTCCGAAGTGGGTATTGCACTGTGCATGCTTGTGATATTCAATGTCTTACTTGCATATCGGCATAATAGCGATGCAATTGCTGCTCAGGCCACTCTGGTCCTACTCGCCATAGGATCTACTGCAGGGTCAGTAGCCGGAGAAGACGGGGTAATTGTCATGATTTTGGTGGCTGTTCTTCTTCTCCATGGATTGGCGGTACATCGCTCGTCCGGAAATCTGGCTTCACTTGGGATCGCAGCATCGAATCTATGGGTCGGCATGCATGCCATAACTGATGGATTTGAAATTGGTTCACTCACAGTGGTTTCGCTCGACCATCCTCTGAAACTCTTCATGGCAATGGTTGTGGTAAACGGCACCAATGCAATGGTCGCAACAAGATTTTCATCGTCTCCAAATTGGTTCTCAAGCGCATTAGAGCATAGTGGGATCGCGAAACCGGGGCTTTGGGGCATCTCAGTTATGCTGAGCATGATCGGTGCCCTGATGGTTGTCGGATCTGTGCGTGAGAATTTAGCTTTCGCTTCTGCGATAATTCTCCTTCTAGCGATTTCTTACTTTTCGTCATATCTTGTTGTTAGGGGTTCTTCAAAACGTTCTGTGTGGATGATGTCCTCGATTTCTCTTTCGTTGCTCATCGCCACTCTTTTAGGAATAGAGGATGGCGTTTTCACTTCATCCCTTGATCCTTACTGGGCATTTTCAGCCGGTGGTGCTGTTGCACTAGTGGGTATGCTTGTAGTGCACCAAGGAAAGGTTAGCAATACTGTACTTTGGACGGGTAGTATTGGCATTTCGGTGCTGCTTCTCGTGCTTATCCCACTGGATGGTTCGATTGAACATGGCCTTGCATGGGTGCTACTAATCTTCGGAGCGATGCATTCAGCAGGAGGGTGGCTCGCAATCAAGAGAGGTTCTGCGTCTCTGGCAGGAGTTGCGGCCCTTACTCCGTGGATATGGCCGCCGGTTCTGGTTGTGATAGATGAGGTGGGCGTCACTTTCTCATCGGCGAGAGAAATGGGCGGAGCAGCGGATGGCACATTAGAAATCGGAGGAGGTATTTTTGTGGCGTATCTTGCCATATCCCTAATCCTGAGTGTTTTCGTATGCTCTAGATTCGGAGGCTCTTCACTGAATATATCATCAGGAATTATTGGGACTTCTGAAATCTCAGCCTCGATAAAGCAATCAGGTACACTTGATCTNTGGAACCTGGCTCTCTGGATACCTGTTTCCAGCACAGCACTTCTACTCNTGTCTGGACAGCTTACCAGTCTAGAAGCTCCACTTATTCTCATGGTCATTTCAATTGGTCATGCATGGTTCTCTTCGATTGACATACGTCCAGANTCATCCATGTCNATTCCAATTTTTATAGGATTGGGAGGGGTATTACTCCAGTGGATNGGCGCAGATGCGTCGGTATTGATACTGGTGATCGCAGNGGGCGTCCTCGTTCCGCTTGCTCTATCTTCCTGGGAGTCGGGCAAAGACTGGATNGGGCTATGCGTCCAGAGTGGTCCAGTACTCCTGCTGATGCCCGGCGCTTCTCTGGGTTCTTACGAAGCGTCTGTGGAGTGGATTCCTGATCCGATTATTTGCGCGTTGATGGTGGGTATGGCAACGGCTGCGGTGGGGATGTTCAGGACCGGTGTCCAGAACAGCATACTTCCTGTTGCTACAGTNGTTATGGTCCACTCCAGTATGCTATGCGTACTAACTGTCCTAGATGGCAGGNTGGAAGGTATCGCAGTCGCCACCGTGGTGTTCGGAATGTCCTCTATTTGGTTCGTGACGNGAGGAGAGATCTTGAGAGAGTTGAAGGCCATCGCTGAAAGAGATCGTCGAAGGGAAGAGGTCCTCTCAATGGGATCTTCAACTTCAGAGCAAGACGTTCACAGACCTATTGTCGAAGTTCACAAGAATGCAGGCGCCTCGGGCCAATCCTATGTCGATGAAGTGCGTCATTTTCCAATGATTGCCATTGGTGTAATTGGCATCGTATGCGTATCACTGGTACTTGCTTCATTCATACTGGGGCCGCGTCCAATATTAGTTCTGTCAGCAGGTTCTTTCTTGGTCATCATTGTTGCTCTTGAGGGTGCAAGGATACGCCGCATAGGAATTGGCATGGCAAACACACTGGGTTCAGACGCAACGCATGCTGTAGCGGTTATCGGGATAGGTAGCGCTATTGTTTTCGGACACACCAATCCCAGTTCTTCGGTTAAAGATCTGACAGATCTGGGCGTGGCTATACCTGTGATTCTATTGCTGGGAATTGCGACTTTCGCCAACGGAAGAAAGGGTCTCTTGGAACGAAGGTCGGTGATTGACTGGATAGTATATCCTCTAACGGCCATAAGGGTCGCCGGCTTCGTAATTATCGGATCGCTTCCAGCCCCTCTCAGCGTTGATCCCCTTGAAGGGGGTCTTCTAGAATGGGTCTATCCATTCATGCTTCTGGAATTCGTACTGATTCTTGCAATAATTCTCGATGTCTTGGTTGATGTGCAAAGCAAGAAGAGGAATTCGGATGTTGGTGTTAGAAGTGGATTCAGAGAGGTTATTTTTGTATTCTCGGTTATCCTTCTTTCATGGGGTCCAGCTGGGATTCTTGCAGTCATGAGGGGGCTTTACAGTTCAGTAAAGGGCAGGCGTACGAGAGAGGCGGGTGCGATTGCGCTTTTGCTACCNGTTTCCATCGTTTCCTTAGAGCCCAGTCTGAGTTTCATCTCCTCAGTGGTCAGTTCACTGATAGTTGGAGAATTATTGGTCTTCATGTTGATTCTCTTTGCGGGTATGTTCGTTAACATTGAACGATGGGTGGCACCCTCAGTCCAGAATGCACACATCCTTCTCCTTATCGTATCTCTGACAATCCTGAGGCTTGAGGTTGGCGTGATCTTACTCGTCTTGGTTTCCTCGNTGGTCTGGTCGTATGGAATTTTGAGACTTAGAAGGGGGTTGCGCGTATTGGGCTTGGTTGATCTGGCGATCGCCTCATTCGGAGGCGTGATGCTCTGGCTCTCGGACATGTCTGCGGCTTGGCTTCTTATTCTCACCACCTCAGTGTCAATAGAATTGGCGNTTATCCTCTGGTTGAGCCAGCGAGACATGGAAGTCCTAGAAATAGACTGACAATGGCCCACTATGGGCGAATGTTGATTGCAGCGACTATTGAGTCAGTGTTGTGACAGGACCCTGGATCTCGGATATCGCCGAGGAGATTGAGCATCCAATGGTGCCTCTGGGAATCAATAGGATGGCTATTCCTCGAGCGGCCATTTTGCTGTCAATGGCAATGGCTGCGATGATTCTCGTATCGACCATCATTGTTGGATACAGCGTTTGGAAATTCACGGACATCAACCAAGATGCATTCGATGCGGCGGACAGGTCGTTGATACAGGACCCTGGAAGCGATAGATGGTACTGGGAGGTTACTCTTCTGTACGACTCTTGCGCCCCTAGACTCGACGACTGGGACTGGCCGGATGTTCTTGCAGACCAGGATGATCTGTTTCTACTCCCTGGAGAAGTGCGATGCGATTGGGAGCATCAGGGACAAGGAGATAGAGCATCCTTGGTGGTGCATAATAGAGGAGATCAATCGCTTGATCTGGTCTTGGAGATAATTGGGGGTTCGGTCATATTCGCAGAGAGCGGTGAACCGGATCTAACAATCATTGACTTGGTAGGCAATGATTCCATGGTCTTGGAGATGATTCTGACGGAAGACGTTACGGACCATCAAGTGCAGATTATTGTCTCGCACCTGCAAGTCATGCAAGCCCAGGTAATGCTGGATATGACTGTATTTTCCGGAGGTCAGACCAAGGACATCCATGTTGGCGATGGTGACCGAGTGGATATCCACTACACAGTGTGGGACGCCGATACAGGGGAGGAACTGGATCAAGGAGATTTNATTGTCACTGCGGGCAATGATCCTGCATTCATTGAGGGTTTCGGGTGGTCTGCAATAGGACTCGATATAGACGGTGACAGGGGGCTTCTTCCTGGTATCGATACCGGCACATCTCACACTACCCTGCTTCCTCCTGAGCTAGCATATGATGACGAGGGTGATGAATTGCAGGGGCGATGGCTTAGATTCGAGCTCAGCATAAATCGCGGTCCTCTAACTTGAGCAGGTTTCGAAATGAGTGATCTAGACCGCCCTCGGATAGTTAATCCTGAGATGGATGAGCTTCGATTCGATGACGATAGCGAGGCATTTCGTCGGCTTTTGACACCGGAGATCGTCTGTAATTTCAGAGCCGCGCAAGTGCCTGTTTCTCGTATCCCAGATGGTTTCATCCTGGATCCCGCTGCCGGTTCAGGCGGACAGTTAGCAGCATATGGCGAGAAGTTGAGGAGAGATTGTGTTGGTGTGGAGCTGTCTCCACGAAGAGCGGTGCATTGCGCGAACTCGCTCACGAGGCTTGAGGGCGGCAGCGCGACTCTTGCAATATGCGGTGATGGGCTTGATTCCGAAGGCGTGATGGCTCTCGTTCATGAGAAGATTGGAAATGTGAAAGTGGCAATGTTGCACGTCGATCCTGCCAGGCCCTTGGATGCGCAAAATCACTCCATTTCCGAAATGGAGCCTCCTCTGAAACCACTGCTAGAAGCATGGTCAGATTACCTTGAACGCGGAGAATTCGGAGTCAGCCTATTGCTCGATCTCTCACCAAGGTTGGCCTCAAAACAGCGAATGCAGGTCGAGGCTATCGTTAGAGAATTGTTTCCCGGCGTGAATGTGATGTGGGAATGGCTAAGCCGCGGTGGTGGGAGGGTTGATCGTCTAACAATCCACACAGGGGGATTGGCACATGAAGATGGTGAAGTTCGCTGTATCAGGCTGCATAGAGACGGTTCATTTGATGTTCTTTCAGGGAGAATGGGGGTCAACGACATCGAATGGTTGAATATTGATCCGGTCGTTGGGGAAATCTTAGCATTGATTGATCCCGTTGTAATACGGAGTGGTCTCCGGGTGGCCTATGAAATAGGTGCAGGTCAAGAGGGCGAAGTCAAGTGGGTACATGATTCAGACAGGAGGCCGATGGCGATATTGAATGAAGGATTGCAGGTTGGTTGCACTTCTAGGGCATTCACATCAATACACGGCAGGGTCGAGGAGCGAATCAAAGGATCATTGAATCTGATGATGGTTGATTCGCTGGCTGCTTCGGCTATGAGGTACGGTCTTTCGAGAGTTCAAATTAGATGTGCATGTGACCCGAAAATGCACACTAAAATCGTCAATAGGCTCGATTCAATCCTTGGAGATACAGAGGGTGAAAACGGTTTCTTAGTCGATGCGCCGGATGGGAATTCGCTCTTTTTATGTAAGAAAATGGCATAGATGGCGAGGCCGTTCTATTCATAAAGACCGGTTAAGTCGCAAGGCCGCTCGAGAGGGCCACTGGGCGACCAGTGAACACGGGGGAACCGGAATATGGCAAAAATTGACGAAAGCCAACTAGGAGATGATTTCTCCTACATCATACGAATAGCAGACAGCGATATTGACGGCTTAAAGCAAGTCAAGCAAGGCCTAACTTCAATCAGGGGTATTGGGGAAAGAAGCGCTGAGCAGATTTGCAAAATAGCTGGGGTTGACGGGGGTAAGCTCTCCGGCCATCTGGAAGACAGTGAGCAAGACAAACTTAGATCGGCGATTGATGAGTTTGCTACTATGGTCCCATGGTGGATGGTTAACAGACAGCGAGACCTTACCACCAACGAAGACGCTCATCTAGTATCCATGGATGTCAGACTGACCAAGGACGATGACGTTGCTCGTCTTGCAGCGACTAAGAGTTACAGGGGAATACGTCATCGAAGTGGGCACAAACTGAGGGGTCAGCGTCTCCGTTCTAACGGAAGGCGCGGGGCGACACTCGGTGTCGAGAGGAAGAAGTGAGGTGTTGAAGAATGGGCCATCCTAAATTTGCACGTCCGAANACCGACCGACCGACCCACCCCTGGAAAGAGGCTCGCATAGAAGAAGAGCATCGACTCAAAGAGCAATTCGGCTTGAAGAAGGTCGGAGGAATGAGAGAGATATGGAGAGAGAAATCTGCTCTTCGCCGACATCGAAATCAAGCTATGAAACTGATTGGTAGAGTGGATTCTAGCGAAGGACACTTCGCAAGAGAGAAGGGGGATCTTCTACGCTCGCTCCACAACAAGGGACTGCTTCATGAGGAGTCGTCTCTGGACGATGTACTTTCCATTACAGTGGAACAAATGCTCTCGAGAAGGCTCCAATCCGTTGTTTACTTCAAGGGCCTAGCCCCTTCCATGCGCTCAGCTAGGACTCTGATCGTACACGGGCACATCTCTATTGGCGACCAAAGGATGACTGTCCCTGGTTACAAGATTCTCCGAAGTGAGGAGGAGGAGCTCGGATATTCTCCAAGTTCGCCCTACATCGACCCGCAGCATGCATTCCGCAAGGAAATGGAAGAGCGCAGAATGCCAGGATCAACGAATGAAGAAGAGGATGCAGATAACAATGCAGAGGAAGAATTCGTGGAGCAAGTGAAGGCGGATGCTGAATCGGCTCCTACCATCGAAGATACGATTCCTAAGGAGGGAGAATGATGGGAAGGAAAGCGGTTCTCCACATATTTACGACTTACAACAACGTTCTCATGACTGCAACCGACCTTACAGGTGCCGAAACTATCGGAAAGGTGTCTGGGGGCATGATCACCAAGAAGGGGAGTGACAAGAGCAGTCAGTTCGCCGCCATGAGGTCGGCTGAGAGAATGGCTGAGCTTCTTTTCGAGAAGGAATTTGATCAAGTCATAGTGAAGTACAGGGGTGCAGGAGGCAATAGATCTCCGAACGCACCCGGCGCAACGGCCGCAATACGAGCATTGACCCGTGCGGGCGTCCAAGTTGCAAGAATCGAGGATGTGACCCCCATCCCAACAGATGGGACCAAGAAGAAGGGAGGGCGGCGTGGTCGTCGAGTATGAGGTGATAGCATGGTATCTGTAGAAATTATTTCCGAAGAAGATGATCTGATTAGCGTCCTCTTCAAGGACGCTGATCGCGCACTCTTGAATGCAGTAAGACGTAATCTGATGGCACATATCCCGAAGATGGCTGTAGACAGCGTGAGATTCCAGATGGGGACGTATGATCAATGCGTGAAGTGTGGGCATCTCAATCCGGCAGGTGTCGCTAGACGCTCAGCAGGAGGAACGGGGTGTTCCAAGTGTGANGCGCCTTTCGAGAAGGAAGGCGAAGACTACGTTGTATGGGAGACTAACAGCGCAATACCAGACGAGATGATAGCCCAGAGGATGGCGATGGTCCCAATCCCAACAGACACAGGAACATACTCGTCTGAGGAAGAATGTCCGGATTGCAAAGACCTGATAGAGGAAGATAGGGGCTGCCCGACATGCAACATGATCTACACACTTCGTGCCTTTGGATCTAAGGAAGGGAGCACAGTCACCGCTGGTGATCTTGTTTTCCTAGGAGATGATTCAGGGAGCATTCCTGAGAAGTATCGAGACATACCGATAACAAGACTCTATGNGGGTCAGATGATGGAATTCTGGGCCACTGCGAAAATGGGNTATGGCAAGGATCATGCAAAATGGTCAACTGTTGCAGGAGTATCTTTCTNCCCACGGCAGATTGGAGTTATCAATAACGCCAAGAAAGCCAAAACTCTCTTCGACATGGGACTTAGGGTGTCCAAGAAAGACTTCACAGATGGGAGGCTAGAGGACATTTCCAAGGTATTGGATTTGAAGAAAGACCTTCACAACGTTGGGGCTGGAACGGGGATGAAAGATTCGTTTGCTGACGCCATAGGGCTTGAAGATGTGGAGGGTGAATTCATCATGACTTTCGAAACAGATGCGTCGATGAGTCCTGCTGATGCTCTAAATGCATCCTTTGCTAAACTCTCTGAGCGTTTCAGTGCAATCAAGGACGATATTGAACACGTTCTCTGATGGATTACCTAATGCCTTCAAGGACTGATGCCCAGTGGGGGTCGAAATGAAGCTCCCGGCGATTGGGCATGCCTCCTGTGGCGGGCATGTCACGCTATTGTTCACAGTGGAAGACGATGCTCCACAAGCGCATCTACAAGGCAGCAGGGGTGCTGGGATATGTCTCGATACCGGTTGTGATGTTGCAGTCAGGGGAANGACCGGCGATTGGGGCCTGGATATTCGTTTCGAAGGTCATCAAGGGAATGCTGATCTGGTTCGGGAAATTATCGAAGTCGTTGCAGAGGACTTGCCTCTGATCAAACAAAAACACTGGACTCTGATTATTCGTAATCGCCTGCCTCCTTCACAGGGATTCGGGATGTCAGCTGCTCTGGCTATCGCAACTTCAAGAGCTATTCAACGTGCAATGGGGGAGGAATACGAGATTTCTCTTAGGCGCTCGATGTTACATGCACACGTATGTGAAAGGAGGACTTCTTCAGGACTGGGGGATGTATTAGGAATCTCAGCGGGGGGGGTTGAGATTCGAACTTCGCCTGGATCTCCGTTCTCAGGGAGTGGTCTGCAAAGTGGCCCAGGAGTCTCGAGGGGTTGGTCTGACTCAATGGAGATGATTCTCATATGGCCCGACAAGGAAGGGCACCATACAAGCGAGTACATCAATGACCCTCTTTGGAAGAAGAGTATCACTCAATCTGGGGGTAGGTTGCTCTCTACGCTTGAAGAAAAATGGGGAGAGGGCTCCTGGAATGATTTGATGTCGTATGCGCGATCTTTCGTGGAAGAAAGTGGTCTTTTGGATGACAGTAGCAGAATGGACCTACTCAACATGGTTGAAGATTCGATCACAAAGAGTGGCGAGGACGCAGTAGCATCGCTATGTCTTTTGGGCAGAAGCATAATCGTGACGAAGAGGCAGTTGAAGAGTGAAGTTGACTTCGATGCCTTGATCGTCGAGATTCGTAAGACAGGGCTCGAATGCATGAAAGTGGGAATGAGCGATGCGCGAGCACATCTATGATCTGTTATTCTCGTGAAAAGTATCCAAATCAGAAAGGTCCAATGGCGAGGAGTCGAGGAGGATGGCTCCTTTCAGATCAAGCGCTTCGCAAAAGCCATGCCTGTACACGATAGCGCCTTGGCCATATTCTGAAACATAGCGGTCAACCTGCTTCTGAGTCTTCTTTCGAGGGAACTTCAATGCGGCCCCGAAGAAATGCTTAGCATCTATCCATGCACATGGAATCCCATTTATTCTAACGTCGTCGAGAAGGAGGAGGTCTGGCGTAATGATTGCTCTTCCTTCGCTTCTCTTCTGCTCGACCTCAAGATCTTCTTGCTTTCTGAAACGGACGCCGATGGAGGAGAAGTATGAGCATAGAATTTGCTCGAAAACCTCAGCCGCTGTCTGCGTCTCGGATTGATTCACTGAACTGACACGATCTGCTTCCTCTGCGAGTTGGAATTGTTCGAAATCACGTTCTTTGAGTCTGGATTTTGGAGATTTTAGAGATTCTTTGATCTTGTTCTTGGACCATCCACGTCCGGTGAGGATGGCCCGGAATGTGTTGACAGGGGGTGCGTCGAAGCGCTTGGATAGAGAAAGCACAGAGTCCCCACTTTCGTACCTTC
The DNA here is from genome assembly GCA_002712645.1 of Methanobacteriota archaeon. Taxonomy (GTDB): domain Archaea; phylum Thermoplasmatota; class Poseidoniia; order Poseidoniales; family Thalassarchaeaceae; genus MGIIb-N1. The sequence continues at coordinate 10,804 of PAUH01000029.1, read as the reverse complement.
TTCGAAGTTCGTTGGAACGTCGCATCAAGCGCCCATGCGAATAGACGCTTTTCTCCTGATTCAACGCGGCCCTGAGGGATAGCGCCTGCTCCAGGGTGATATCTAAATCGGAAATCTGTTTTGAGATTTCATCGACCCTCTCCTGGGGGAGGAATCCGAATTCCCCTGGACGGCTGACGATGTCGCCTGTCTTTTTCTGGATTGGCTTGGCCACTGCATTGACGGGCCAATCAATCTCTATCTTCTGAGGGGGTGGGTCGATGCTCTCCGGGATACCCATCGGAGAGGGGGAGATTTCGAATCTCTCAAGTGCTCTCCGGACCGCTTCAGAGTTCTGTTGACCTTTGGCCTTGGCCTTACTTGGTCCTCTCTGAGAGCGGCTTCGCCTCCGTGGCCCGCCGTCTTTGTTATCGCTCAACGTTCATCCGCGTGGCTACCCCGACATGAACCCAGCGTACGATACGGGTCATTGAGAGATGCGGAATCTACGTTTTGCATAGGCATCGTATACGGTATCTCGGATGAATCTAGGCACAAGAAGACCGATTGAGGCCATGGGCCAGGGAAATCTTAGCTGTCTGACGATCTGAAGTGCTGCGGTTGATTTCGCTGTCCACTTGCCTTCATCATCGATGAAAAAGACCGAGTCGACATCACTCAATTCAACTGGGCGCTGCTCAATGATGGCCTTTCCCTCAGAGGTTTCCTGGCCTAGGAGTGATAGAGTGCCCTTGGAACGTCTCTCGATAAACCGGGCCCATGCAGAGCAGGATTCGCAGAAATTATCGTAGAGCACGATTGCCATTTCAATGACCTCACAAAAAGGCGACACCTGGTTCAAGGGGTTGAGCAAACTTCGCCTTGCCGCCAGCATCTTCCCCGGTGCCTGCCTCATAGACTTCGATATTCTCTATCCCGAGCGTTGCGGCTATGAATTGCGATCGCGACTCGAGAATTGCTGCTTCGTTGACTCCATTGCTGATCAGTGCTGTCTCTTCAGTAGTCCAAGTCTGCACTTTTCCGCGTCTCTTCTTTGAACCCGTGGTGATTGCTGCCCATGTCTGAATGACTGCTCCCTTGTCACTTGAATTTAGAAATGACTGGTGCTTCTTGATGAATGACATTCCCTCTCTGATGAAATCAAAATTTGAATCTTTGAGTTCGACGGCCTCCTTCGCGAGATTTGTAGACCACTCGGGCGCAGTCTGTATGACGATCCGATCAATCGGTTTCTCTGAATGCTTCTGGGCTAAAGGGAGCAGGTTTCTTGCTGTGTCGATGACGGACCGAAGATACGCCTCTTCAGCGAGTGTCACTGAATCGTTCTCATGGGCTTTGTCTTGGCTGAGCACGGTATTGGCGAGCATCGACTTGCCGCCTATCTTGGTCCAGAGTTCTTCGGCGATATGCGGTGTAGCAGGCGCGATCATGTGCGCCCACTTTGACAGATATTCAATCGCTGAATCTCTATTTTGACCGCCTCTCCTGACATACCACTGCCAGTCAGACAGCATCTCGAAATGGCTAATCATTACGCCTTCTCTCAAACTTACTTCCTGCATACAATCGATCCAACGAGCTAGATTCGCCCTCCCTCTTGCCTTGAGCCATTCATCAATCTGATTCTGATCGCTATCCATTGTAGATGCTGATGAAAAGGCGTCGATGATTGAGAGGATATGTCTATGGTTGGACTCTATGGCTGCGTCTGACCACTCCATTCCTGCCTCGGGGTTGGCGCCGAACAAGATGAACAGGCGGACTGTATCTGCGCCATACCTCTCGACCATGTCTCCCGGACTGACGGTGTTTCCGAGCGACTTGCTCATCTTGGCAGATCTCGAGCTTAACGCAGCGCCGCAAGTCGGGCATTCTTTTCCTCCGAGATCGATGTGAAACTCGGTATTGCAATCGGAGCAATATGGCGCGGGGGCATTCAGCATACCCTGACACACGAGGCGTCCGAAGGGCTCGCCNACCAGGTTCATGTCCATGTCCCTGGTNGCTTTGGTGAAGAATCGNGCATAGAGNAGGTGCATCACCGCATGTTCGATACCACCNATGTAGAGGTCTACTCCCCCCTCCATCCAATAGTCGACAGCATCTCTGGAGAATGGTGATTCGCTGTTATTGGCATCGCAGAATCGCATGAAATACCACGATGAGTCGTAGAACGTATCCATCGTATCTGTCTCACGCGATGCTGCACCTCCGCAGGAAGGGCAGACGACGTTAGTGAATCCATCATGGCCTGAGAGCGGATTTCCGCTCTGATCTTCTGTGAAAGTCACATCTAACGGTAATGCCACAGGGAGGTCTTTGCGCGGCACCTGTACGATGCCACATGAGTCACAGTGTATCATGGGAATCGGAGTGCCCCAGAAACGCTGTCTGCTCAACAGCCAGTCCCTGAGACGGTACTGGGTCGTGCCTAGTCCCGAGTTCTCGGACTCGAGAGCCGCAATAACTGCTGATTTGGCATCGTCACCGGATAGGCCGTCAAATTCCGGACGGGCGGAGTTGACCATCGGGCCGTAGTCGATGAATGCCTCCTCGAGGGGCTGGTTTGGATCATCGTCGGGTTTCTCTACGAGGACTCTTCTGATTTCAAGATCATATGCCTTGGCGAAATCGAAGTCCCGCTGATCGTGGCCCGGGACTGCCATCACGGCACCTGTCCCGTATCCGGCGACTACGAAATTACCAGCATACACAGGTATTCGATCGCCACTCATCGGATTGATGGCGTGCTGGCCGAGGAATACTCCCTTCTTCTCTTTCAAGAGGTTGATTCGCTCGAATTCGGAGAGTCTCGCACACTCATCTCTTAGATCTCTCCAAGCCGCCTCCCACTCAGTGCCTCTGCACAGATGTTCGCAAAGAGGGTGCTCGGGTGAAAGTGTNAGGAATGTGACTCCGAATATCGTATCTGGACGTGTCGTGAAACAGGATATTTCGGCATCGGATTTCTCGATCTTGAATTTGATCTCCGCTCCTCTGGAACGGCCTATCCAGTTCCTCTGCATCGCCTTTACATTCTCCGGGAACTCAATCTCGTCTAATGAATCCAGTAACTCATCGGAGTACTCGGTCATCTTGAGGAACCACTGAGCCATATCGCGTTGCACCACATCGAGCCCGCATCGCCAACAACGGTTGTTCTTCACCTGCTCGTTGGCTAGCACGGTATCGCAGTCTACGCACCAGTTCACAGGCGCTGAACGACGCTCGACGAGCCCGCGGTCATATAGGTCCAGGAACATCTCCTGGTTCCACCTGTAGTAGTCGACGTCTGAGGTCGCTAAACGGCGTCTCCAGTCGTATGAGTATCCCATTCGACGCTGGTCCGCCTGTATGCTTGAGATGTTACGGTCAGTGACTGTTGCCGGATGCCCCCGCTCTTTTTTGGCGGCGTTCTCTGCTGGCATGCCGAACGAGTCGTAACCCATCGGATAGAGCACATTCTTGCCCATGAGGCGATGGAATCTGGCCATCGCATCGCCGATTGAGTAGTTACGGACATGGCCCATATGCATGTGGCCCGAGGGGTATGGGAACATCTCGAGACAGTAGAACTTGGGCTTGGACCGATCCACATCGGCATGGAAGGCATTTGTGCGCTCCCACTCGTCCTGCCACCGAAGCTCGATCTCGGCGTGGTCGTACCTCATATCGGGGGCCCTCCGACTCCGCGGTCGCAGGTCACCTCTTTGAGGTGCCGTAGGTACGAGGGGTTCATGCTCGGGGAAGGCGAGTTCGACAAGAGGGCGTCCAAAGACGGAATTGAGGTGTGGGTCACCATGATGGGGCCCTACCTGAATATGAACACGGCATTCATCGATCGCGCGGCAGGGATTGTGGCGATAGTGGATCCCTTCGACGCGTCCGAATGGGAATCTGCCCTAACGGAGGAGGGGCTTACCCCCACCCATCTCCTCTACACGCACACGCACCGGGACCATGCTGCTGGATACCCTGGGATGATCTCGCTGTATCCCGAGTTGGAGGTGTGGGGCCATGTGGACGCCCGTGTGCCCGGCCTGCTCAGCCACATGGTCTTCAGCGAGGTGCCCTTCACGAACGAGTGGCGTCATGCCCCTGGCGAGAGTGTGGAGTGGTCCGCTGGCGATATTCGGCTCTCTGTGACCCACACGCCCGGCCATGCCCCCGGGCATGTCACCCTTCATGGGCACGATGTGTTCCATGCGGGGGACCTGCTGTTCACGAACGGGATGGGGCGCGTCGACCTGCCCGGATCCGATCCGCAAGCGCAGTGGGACAGCATCAGGAGGGGGAAGGAGATTCTCGAGAGCCTGCCTGGAGACTGGCGGATGATACCTGGCCATCGCTACGACTGGGTGGATGGAAGCACCCCCGACTGGGTGAGCGTCGCTGAGGCCCTAGAGCACAACTACGCGCTGAACTCGCCCGGTATGGGCTGATTCACTCGGTCTTGCTGACCTTGACGGCGTTCGGGCCCTTGGGACCCTCGGCGACCTCGAACTCGACGGCATCGCCGTCGCGTATCTGGCCGTCCACCTCGGATATGTGCACGAAGAGGTCTTCCGCCCCTTCGCGCTCGATGAACCCGTACCCTTTCTTCTGATTGAACCACTTCACAGTTCCTTGCTCCATGAGGGGGTGCGATACTTCCTAGTTATTCATCTCAACCCCGCCGTGGCTCGTTAGAAGAGCCACTGGAAGAGATTCTGATCAGGCCAGTTCGCCATTGGTGACTTCTGCGAGTTGATAGGCAAAATAAAACGAATATCCGTCTGAATATGGAAAAGTCGCGTCANGGGGCATTATCAGGCTTGAACTTGATCTAGGCATCGATGCCCGAGGAGGGTTTGAAGCCTGAGCGGCTGCTGGCCGGTCATGCGCAGGGCGGTGGCTGGTCTCGTCCTCGCCATCCTCGTGTGCAACGCATTGGCGGGATGCTTCGGGGACGGAGATCCGTCCGGTGAGGGTGATGTCGGGGACGGTTCGGGGGACCCCTCGATCCCGTACACCGAGGATGGNATCTTCACGTGCATCGATCACGACAACCTCACGAGATGCTGGCAGNCCCACGTNCCTGAGGACCTCNATCCCGAGGTGGCCGTCCCGCTGATCATCGACATGCACGGGTACGCCTCCGACTCCACGGTCCACAGGGCCCTATCCTCGTTCAACGACATCGCAGACGAGGAGGGTGCGATCGTGATCTATCCCGACGGGGTGTCGGGGTACAACATGGAATGGGACATGGAGGAGAATCAGGCCTGGAACGCCGGATGGTGCTGCGCGCACTCGGCCCGCGACGACATAGACGACGTCGGCTTCATCGAGAAGGTGGTAAACCTCTCCATGGAGATGCACAACGTCGATGCGGATCGGATCTACGCCTCCGGGTGGTCGAACGGGTGCGCGATGGCGCAGAGGCTGGCCATGGAGTCGAGTCACGTCTTCGCCGCTATCGGGTGCATGGCATTCTACCTCATCACAGATCATGTGGATTACTACGCCCCGATTCCCGTCATGGAGGTGCACGGGTTCCTCGATCAGGTCGTTCTCTACGAGACCACTGCGTTTAGCATCCCCTTCAACGAGGAGATGTGGACCAACCCGGAGGCGTATGACACCGGGGCGATCGAGAACATGTACGAGTGGGGGGCCCACAATGGATGCTCCGGCCCAGTGGAGACCTTCGAGGTGAATGCGCTCTACTCCATCCAGGGCTTCGATAACTGTGAGAGCAATGCTTCAGTTCGTCTCATGACGATATACGCGGCGCAGCACAACCCGTACTCGAAAGACGTCGATGACGGGACGGCGCTTGGTGAGATATTCATCGGCACCCAGGGCTTGGTGAAGTCCAGCCATCTGGTCTGGGACTTCATGAGTCAATACTCAAAGAGCTCAGAAACAGAAGGATAGCTTCCTTGCATAAGTCGATATAATGCCGACCTAGGGGGGATTCATGTCAAAGCTAGAGATTGGGGCTCCAGCCCCTGAAATAAGCCTGCCAGCCATAGATGGGACCATCTTCGATATGTCATCGATGAAGGGGAGGAGGGTGATATTCACCTTCTTCAGATTCTCTTCTTGCCCATTCTGCAACATGCGAATTGACGAGCTGATGAAGCGATGGGGCGAATTCGCTGAGGACACGGTGATGGTGGGTGTTTTCGATGCGCGTATCGACGAGTTGACGAAGAGAATGGGTAAGAGAGGTGTTCCTTTCACGATAGTTGCTGACGAGACCTACCAGCATTTCAATGAGAACGGAGTGGAGAAATCCTTCGTACGTTTCATGTGGGGCGCGATGCGTTCTCCGCTGACCATGTTGAGAGCCACAATGAGGGGGTACGTCCCGATGACGCTCTCCATATCCAAGATGTCCACACTTCCGGTCGACATACTGGTCGATGAGCATGGCATGGTAGTCGAGGCTCATTACTGCAAGGATACGGCTGATCATCTGCCTATCGACAGACTTGTCGAATTCTCGAAGGGGAATTGANATCAATCGGNTCGTGTCTTGACCCTGACAGACACGTACCAGACACCGANAAGGCCGGCAACGAGNATGGTTGCAGACCCGTATCCCGGGTCAGCGCCATCCCATGACGAAGGATCGAAGAGCGTTCCACCCCCCCTTGTTGAGACGGCCCAGACCCCGTAAGTGGAGAGGATGGTCATGAGTGAAATCATGATTGAGATTCCATATTTTGCGTGTCTCGGGATTGTCTTTCCCGATGCGTAGTAGTCGAATATTGCAGGACCAAAGAACCGATTTGTGAGGGACCAGCGAAAGAGTCGCTTGCTGGACAGGGAAAAGAGGAAAGCAGCAGGCACGGCCCACGATACCGTTGGCCATCCGGGTATCCATATCCCCACTATGGNGAACACGACGAACATACTCCCCAAACCGATGTACAGCTTGCTTNTGAGAGATGAGCCCTCGACAGCGTACCTGTCGACTATTTCATCGACTGAACCGAGNCGTTCCACGGCACTGCGGGACGCAGGAGGGAAATAAAAGTCGAGTTTTTTGCCTACGATTCTTAGAGGGTCACGTTTCCCATCAACCATGGGTCGAGGGTTCGTGGCGCCTCGGGCTTCTACTTCTGAAGATCCTCTGCTCGTAGTTGTACTGATATCCGGTTCAGGCTCAGGGCTTTCGGCTTTGCTGGGGCATCAGCAGGGCGTGGGCTGCACGCACAAAACGGTCATGGTGATCAGCGACAAGCCGGAAGCAGGGGGCTTAGCGCATGCGAAACGCCATGGCGTCCCCAACATGTCAATACCCCTCTCTGAGGAGCTTTCTGGATTAGAGAGGCGAAGGGAGCAAGAGTCNCGGGTTCTGGATGCTATAGNGAAATCAGGGGCCGAACTGGTGGTTCTATCGGGGTACATGAGAATCTTGACGNCCGACTTCGTATCTCGATGGAAGGGNCGTTTGGTCAATATACACCCCTCCTTGCTACCTCTTTTTCCAGGGGCTCACGCGCATCGAGACGTTCTAAATGCCGATGAAGATTTTTCGGGCTGCACAGTGCATCTAGTCGACGAGGGCGTCGACACTGGGCCGATACTGGCTCAGCAGATCGTGCCCGTTCACGNGGACGATACTGTGGATTCGTTGNGCNCGCGTNTNAGGAAGGCGGANCACGCCTTGTANCCCAGTGTTCTCGATCGGNTCTGCAGCGATCCCCTATCTTTCGAGATCGGATGGNACGTTGAGATTGGTTAACTCTGATTCGGGCCATGGGACAATGACGGACTTGAGGCTCCTGAGTTGCTCTCTGAGGGGGCTCTCATCCGGATTGACGCCCTCGAGTACGGAGGGTGATCTCACCAAAGAGTGGAGCGGGTGGAGTCGTTGATCTGCGGGAATGGCGACTTCAGTGTCTCCAAGTAGGGCTTTTTGCAGTGCCGGGTAAATACTGTGATCGAGCCATGGGGAGTCGACTGGGGATAGTTGCAGGGGTTGTGNCTGGTCAAAATTCGATCTCNTCACTCCAGCGGCGAGAGCTTCGATCAAACCCTGATGGGGAATTGGGTCGAGCAGCCACTCGATATTGCCGAAAAATCCGTTCATTGCATTCTTCTGGGAGTTCTTCTGTTGCTCATCAGCAGCGAGTATCACGATTCTGGAGTGACCTGCTTGGAGGAGTCTTTCTATTGTGATTGTGAGTAATGTCCGGCCATTGAGGACCAAGGTCGACTTGTCCTGGCCCATCCTTGTCGAACGCCCGCCGGCGAGTATCATTGCTTGCATACAATCACCGCAACTCATCGAGGCGCCTTATGGCATGCAGCATCTCATCGATTAGATCCTTGGCGCGTGACATCAAAACCATCCTATCTCGGCGTCCATTGGTCTGCTCGAGCCAGTGCATAATTTGCGCTATGTCTCTCGCATCCTTCTCTATTGTCCACTCTAGAACCTCCTCTGCGATCGGGTCGTCAGAGGGGAGGAGCCTTTCAGACACTGAACCTCGTAGCGTAGGCTGGTGATTAGAGTTAATCTATCTCCAAGATCCTCGCCCTTATTCTACGGGTGAGTTCTGATGCATCCANTTCATCCATCTTACGGAGAGTCTCNCATTCTTCCTCAGTGGGNATTCTGCCTTTGATCATGGANGCATGTATACACAGCAGGGCTANTGTNGGCAATACGCCGTTCGATTGAAGCCATTCATTCATTTGATTTTCAGAAGGAGGGTTTCGACCGGATCTTAGTATCTCTTCGACGCATAGTAGCAAGCCCTCGACTGGTTCATGCGGCATTAATGAGTCTGCGAGTAGTTTCCACGGACTTGTTCCTGTGCGTGCATGATCGATGTTGGCCAGGAGCAGTGCGCACATTGCGATGTCTTCNCGCCCGTGTCTCGCCCATAACGGCTTGATCAACGCTGCGAGGTTTGCAGGTGAGTCTGAATTTCTCGTGATCAGCCAGGAGGCTATGCGCCTCATCGCATCGTCTGGCGTGCCAAGAAAAAACGAGTATCCGCCGTCNCGGGAGAGTCTGTCTGTGCTTGATTTCATTATCAACGCAGGCACGTTATAGGTGTACGCTTCCCTAAGAATCGCAGGGAGGGCGCGGACGGAGCGACTCTTTCGTATCGAGACGTTCCCTAGAAAATCGTCAAGGTCCATTTGACCCTCATCTCCTAATTCTGAAATTCTGAAGAGGATTGGAGATGAGTTCTATCGCGTCATCTATCTTTGTTCTGAGTTGTGATGCAACATTGCGATGCACTACTTGCTCTAGGTGCCTGTCAACGCTGCGGACGAGTTCTCGGTGCTCGGATTCAGTGATGTCGAAAGCAGTCCGAAGATAAGCAAGTAGAAGCGCTGTCTGGGGGGATGGTTCGGGCATTGTGCAGTAGGCCTCGAGTATCTGTCCGTAAACAAGGAGGGCTTCTGACCTTGCCATCCCGCGTCCGTCCACACTGCCCCTGGATTCGACTATGTCATCATACAGTTGTACGGGTATGCCCTCATCCAATCTCAGAGCGTGTGAAAGTCGGGCTAGTATCCTCATCTCCTGATCATCTAAATGGCCGTCCTGAAGCGCCACGGTTACGGCGCCTTTGAAAACGGCGTTCGTGTCGAGGGGTGTATCGCTCACAGTTGCAAATTTGAGGTGTTAGATATGGAGTTCACCCTGTTTCGGGCGTCTATTTGGAATTGGTTTTGCGTCTACATGCCTCTGCGGAGTGTTCAAATGCAGTCGTCAATACGACGGGATGAACAGTTCACCTGTCCCACTCGCGGGTGCCTAGCACCCATCCTTGCCGAATACGGCGGCGAAAGGCCGCGAAACCCCGCTTGGGGAGATGGTGTATGTTCGGAGGAAAGAATATGTCAAACAAAGAAGGAAAATATGTCATACATGCAACTATACGGACAGATGGTACTGTCCAGAGGAAGGACGTCGTCGGAGCGATATTCGGTCAGACGGAAGGACTTCTGGGCGAGGATCTGCAACTAAGAGCTCTCCAGAGGAACGGTAGGATCGGGCACGTAGATGTGCACCTAAATCAACGAAAGGGGAGCGTTAACGGAGAAATCTCACTGACTACGTCAATGGATCAGGTTTCCACCTCGGTTATCGGTGCGGCTCTAGAGACAATAGACAGAATTGGGCCTTGCAAGGCTTCAATTCGCGTACAGAGAATAGAGAACGTCGTCTCGGCCAAGAGAGATGTTGTGATTGACCGTGCAAAGAGCCTGCTAATGGACCTCATCGGCTCAGGGGCTGATGAATCGAAGAACATTCTCGAAGAAGTCAGATCCGTATTGACCGTAGATACAGAAATCAGTATCAACGGGATGACTGCGGGGCCCAATGTAAAGAAGTCCGATGGAATAATTATCGTTGAAGGTCGTAATGACGTTCGGAATCTACTGAAGTATGGTATCAAGAACTCCATCGCCATGATGGGCGCTGGTGTACCAGATGAACTTGTAGAACTCGCGTCTAAGAAGAAGAACGTCACAGCATTCCTGGATGGGGATAGGGGTGGAAGCCTCCTCCTGATGGAATTGTCTGGATCTCTTGAGAAGTCGCTCACCCACGTAGCATTCGCACCCAAGAGTCTCGAGGTCGAGCATCTCGAGGGGAAGACCATTACAAAATGCCTGAATCAAAAAGAGGCAGCCTCGAAAGTGGTGCAGAGAATCAAGAAGCAGATGGAGAAAGACGACAATGCTGTTGTTGGAGTGGAGAAGGCAGATGTTCAGGCTCCAGAAATCATGTCTGAATGGGGTCAGCATCTCGACGGTTTGAAGACCAACAATGCAGTAATCA
>PAUH01000028.1 GCA_002712645.1 Methanobacteriota archaeon | reverse complement strand
AACCATGACCTCGTCATGCTCATCGATGAATGATATCGCCCCATCCCCTGGTGCGAATGCAGTCAGCTTATTCCCTGTTCGTATTAAAGAGATCTTGACCGCCTTTCTGATACCGGAATTAGGTTGCTTGGCCTCAATACCGACCTTCTCTATGACTATGCCCTTCGCTTGAGTGCTGCCCATGAGGGGGTCGTGCTTCAATACGCCTCCAGCTTTGCGCTTATCTTGGCGTTGTTTGAACTTGCGCTCCTTCCACCTAAATTTCTTACGATCGCCCTTCATCTTCGGTCCTGAAAACAACCCTTGACCCAAGTGACGCACCCCTAAGCAGGCGAGGCCACCTGCCCGGGGTATAAGAGCGTGACGCAGGGAGATAAGTTACTATCTCGACCATTGGCCCCCTCAACATTCAAGCACACGAAGCCAAACCGAGCAACATGGCCTTCAGGGATCTGCTGGGTGGCGCCATCCGCCATTCGGAGGCAATATCGGTGAATCATGGCATACTCGACGCTTCTCAATCGGGGGGTCACGTGGCAACATTGTTCGAAAATATCTCCGAATGTCCAGGACATAGGGCGGCTGCAAATGTCCTAGTTAGGGAGAGGCTGTGTGAAGCATTCTCAATAGAACCGGGTGAGTTGATCGATATACTGGCGTGGGCCATGGANAACCCCGAAGAGCCTGTTGAGGTTGATCGCTCCGATGCTGCCGTTCTCCAGAATAGNCAAGAAGANGTTGATCTCNGTGCGATTCCCATACCATGGCATCACAGAGCTGACAGAGGAAGGTACCAATCTGCTTCGATCATAATAGCACAGCATGACGGNATACGGAACGTATCATTCCACAGACAATATCTGAGGGACCCCACTAGCTGCGTCTCGAGATTCGTCCCAAGGCATCTGAAGACAATGGTTGATTCGGCTCATTCGCATGGTAGCGAGNTATCAATATGCGTGGTGAATGCNCCTGATCCCACAGTANTGTTGGCTGCAGCCATGTCATTCAATGAGCATATAGATGAGTTGAAGGTCGCAGCCGCATTACACAGNAGNATTCACGGTACGCCTCTAAGAGTAGTCACTCTTNACAATGGTATTGCCGTTCCTGCTGACGCAGAGTATGCCATGGAAGCGAGGATAACATCAGACAAAAGTGATGAGGGGCCATATGTGGATATCACCGGTACCTTGGACGATGTTAGGCAAGAGGCGGTCATAGTGTATGACTCAATTCACCATAGAGACGAACCGGTTTTTCATGCGCTGATACCGGCTGAAAGGGAGCATAGGACACTCATGGGCCTCCCAAGGGCACCTACAATAAAGAAAGCCGTATCAGAAGTTGTTACATGTACCGATGTACATTTGACAGATGGAGGTTCGGGATGGTTATCAGCAGTTGTTCAAATCGTTCCCGAAGAGCCAGGGGATGGGCGAAGGGCAATCGAGGCAGCCATAAAGGGACATGGATCCATGAAGCAAGTTGTTGTTGTGGACACGGATATTGACATTGCAGACCCCATCAGGGTTGAATGGGCCCTAATGACAAGGTGGCAGCCAGATCGCGATACGGTCATTCTTAGTGATCAGAAAGGCTCGTCATTGGACCCCAGCCGCTATGAAGATGGGAAAACAAGCAAAATAGGCATGGATGCGACAATCAAAGCAGGAAGCGACGATTCAGCATTCAGGAGTGCCGTATGAACAACTCTGCCGGCAGTACCCTTGAGGAACGACTCCTCCATCCAAGAAGGAGTCTCGGAGACAGATATAGAACTCAAGCGGAGAGGTTCCTCTCATCTGGCAATGAAGGCGACGCCATATGGGGCGAGCAGATGGCTTCCAAGGCAGTTCTGCATGACTTTACAAATCCCAGAAATTGGAAAACCCTGGTCAAATCTAGAATCGCGCTGAGAGATGAGTCTGGTGTCTCTTCTGCCTTGAAAGATTTGTTCAGCGTACTTGGCAGGGATCCGAATTTAACTGACATGCTGAAAGACGTAGACATGCTCTTGCATGGTGCCTCGATTCTTGCCGAATCGCTTAGAATAGACCCCCTTGATCCAGATGAGTGGTGGGCACTAGAAAATCCGATTGATAGCCTTCTTGATAAGATAAGATCGCTGGATTTTAGCGATCCTAGGGCGAATCTTCTATTTTCAAGGAGGCTTGAACGAGCGCTTGACAATGGATTTGAAGATGAATACTTGGAGCATGCTACAATACTCCTAGCTCAACGTCCAATGAATCATGAGGCGTGGACTAAGCTTGGAAGGATCCATGAGAGGCGGGGCTCCACGGATGAAGCATGGCATTGCTATGATCAGGCTCAGGTATGCTACCCGCCCTGCGAGGAGCGTGATCGATTTATCGAACGAATGGGGGCTAGAATGGACGGAAGTGGAAGCCTTCCTTGGAAGAAGCCGCCGATAGAGAGTCGTGCTGAGTTCTTGGAAGGAATGCGTCTTCTGGCTGGAGTCGAGTCAAATTCCGTCTTCGATCAGGATGTAGAGGCTGTGATAGCCGATCCGATAAGGGCTCTAATGGATTCAGGTAGGTTGAACGAAGCTTTCTTTCTTGCACGGAGAAGGGCCGCTGAAGGAGATCTCGAAGCCGAGCACCTCATGAATGAGATATCCGAGGCCATGCAATGAATAGGCGATTCGCGCTATGCTGGGTAACTTCTTCACAGACGAAGAACGAAGATCTGGAAGCATGGATAATGGTCAATAATATCGAACGCGGGTGGGAATTACCCGGAGGATGGATCGAAGAAGGAGAATTGCCCGAGGAAGCTGCTTTGAGAGAATTGTTCGAAGAAGTGGGTTTTCTTGGAGTAGCCACCCACATAGAGAAAGATTTCTTCGAGGGGGGTGATTTGGTTAAGATCGAGGTTGGTGAAGTCCCCGAACCTATAGGTTGGGAAAGCCAAGATGAGAAGATAATGGAAGTTGGATGGTGTCTTGAAATTCCGGAAATGGAGAAATGGAATGCATCTGAGATCGAAAAAATCAGAACTCATGATTGGTCTGATTCCGAGTCATTCAGATTCAATTCTTGAATCCACTTTACGACCTCTGTATCTTCAATGTCTTCAGACTTCGAGGCAAGAAGTTCCGCAAGAGTCACTGATTTGAGGCAGAAAGCAGCATCCACAAGTAGCCCTAAATCTGGCCTCTGAGAACCCGATAAGTCCTCCAAGATGGTTTCAGCAAGCCTCATCGCGACCTTTAGTGCATCTTCAGGATGGGCCATCGCAGTAGTTTTGTTCTTGGGATCCCTTGGCGCCGCATCTCTAATTACCTCATGCATAGTTCTTGCTTCCAAGGATAGAATGTCGAGTGCGATATCCAACCACTCTAGTAACGCTATGGCTTCCTCGCCGTGCATCTCCTCGGATTCAAATTTCGATGCTGAAGACCACAAATGGCGAAGGGCGGATTCATCGTCTCCAAGTCCAAGGTGAAGCCTTCCAACCTCCAATCTTGAGAGTGCTATGAGATCATTTGGGTGCCCAGCCAAGGACGTTATCTCACTGTGAATTGCCAGCGCCATCATGCTCTCACCTGAAGATGCATGCCAACCAGCCAGATTCAGAAGTGCCAGAGCATGGCCCGGTGAACCTGGATGGATTGACGACATTCTCTCAGTCGCCCATCGCAACTCAGCTCCCACCATAGATTCCTCAACTGCTCCAATCAATGCTCTATCTAGGCGTATTCTTGCCTCAGCCTCAATATCTCGCTCTTCACTGCCTCTAGATCGATTTAGAAGCTCCTCTGAAAGATTAACTGCGAAGGCTATGTCACCTTCCGAAATGGATCTGGAAAGTCTCAAAATATCTCTCCTCAATGGAGAAAGCTTCAACATTTCCTCCGGCTCAAGTTGTCCAACAGAATCNAAAGATAGGGCTATGTCAAGTTCAGTCGCAGTAATTTAATCATCCCCTAGCCTGAATTCCTATCTCAGCGAGTAAAAATGCAATTGCTTCTCCTCGATTGGCATTGCCCATCCATCCCGCAGCCCCTGTATGTCCGCCACCCTGACCGCCCTTGGCAATAGCTAGTGAGCTCATTATAGCCCCCATATCCAATCCGGATTCTATTGACCTCCATGAGGCTCGAGCAGTGATTCTGATATTCCCATCCTCAAGATGCTTTGTCACGATAGAGGCGTCAGCACCCGATGAAACCAAAGATGTAGCTATCCTAGATTCATGGCTGCCGCCTTTCGCTGTAGCAACTATCATTCCGCCACAGTGGTGAATCTCCATGGAAGACACTGAAGAAAGAATTCTCTTCCTCTGATCTGACGGCATGCCGTCTCCNTCGATTGTTTGGAGTACGNCCTCTGGACTCAGANCACTATTATCTAGAAGTCTGACTACGCTCCTGTGGCCATTCTCTGATCCATGCTTGAAACGCCCAGTATCCGTCACTATCCCTGCATACAACATCTCTGCCCATTCAAGGGGTATCCTACCNCTATCCCGAAGTATCAATTCGAGTATNATCTGACATGTCGATGACGCATCGGAGGATAGGAGCATTGTNTCTTCTGGCCATTGGTCTGAAGAACTGGCATGATGATCTATAACAAACACCGGGGTACCACCTGGTATCTCAATTCCGACTTGTGAGGGCCCTCCTGTGTCCACTGCTATGATNCCGGACAGTAGTCTTGGGAAAGTTGGATGGCGCTGATCCATCCATCTGAACTTCATACCGGTTCTCTGAAGCATCCTCTTCGATACTTTATCTGCATGCAGTCCAGTTGCACGGGCTCTCGATCCTATCCATCCAGCCAGCACAGTGGCTGAGCCGATAGTGTCCATGTCTCCGTTTTTGTGGGACAGTACGGCGATCGCACCATCGTCAAGGGACGATATCCATGGCTTGAGATCATCAATTCGAGCGTTCTGGACCATTCAAGGCCTCCATTCATGATTCGATCTGTGCGGAGATGCGTTCGTACTCATTGAGTAGTTGTTTTTCTAGGTCTTCTAGCTTAGATGAGTGGCCTATGAGGGCCTCCAGAGAACTGTTCAGTGAACTTTTGAGTTTCGACCTGTCTCCCACTTCGAGAAGTAATGGGCCCACTGCTCTGAAAACCGCATTATCATCCGGTTGTTCGTCGAGTAGTTCCAATGTTGTTGTTATCTCCCCGACTTGCGATCTCGTGGTCTGCAGTTGTCCGCGTACGTTGTTGAGATCTTGTGCTATTCTCTGAATAGATTGAATGTCAGGTTGCATCATACCCACGCCCCTATGGCTTGACCGGTTCGATGTGCAGCAATTAGGCTTCTTAGAACCGTATTCATTCTAGCCCTAGCATCGCTAATCGAATCTCCATGGATCTCAAATTGAAATCCGCTTGGAATCTCGGAAGTTTCTACCTCAGTTTGAAGGGCTGCAGCCAGCCTAGGATCCGCTGAAATCGAAACGNAGACCTTGACGGACTCATTCTTCCTCGTCGCTGGCATCGACCGGTCCCTCCGCTATGCGACGCTCGTAATCGAGTGCCGCCTGCTGAGCGATNACTGCGAGATCNGTGGACGTCGCACCCTCTCTGCCACGACGAATAATTCTGCTATTTGCTTCTGTGGCCCTTGTGAAGGGTTCCCAGTAACCACCTGTGAATTTATTCCCGCACTTTTTACATGACCAGATTCCTGCAACGTCCCTGGTAACCTTCTGATACTGGCAACTAGGACATGTGAATTTCCTGCTCCTCTTCTTCAGAACAGATGCTGCACGTCGACGTACGCTGACACCATATCTAGGTCCGTATCTAGCCGAAGCGCCGGCTTTCTGAGTTCTCTTCGCCATGATATCACTTCTCTATCGCATTGTTGACTAAGTCACGTAGTTCAGCGCACCTTCCGATCGCATGCTCCATGATCTCTTCGAATTCGCCCGTTGTGAATATTCCCTTTAGACCCTTCTGAAGCGAATGAACGTGCCCGTCGTCACCCAAGGTGATGTGTATGCGTTCATCGCCGCCTAGCTCTTCTTTCTTACTTGCGTCCAACACATACCTGCCACCGACTCGGTGGTAGGAACACATGGTCGGAGTCTTTGAAACTGGAAGAGGGTAATCTTCACCTATCTCAAATCGCTCAGCAGGTACGATTGCGGAGCGCAATGCTGCTATTCCTGCCAATGCGAATGCATCGAAAAGATTTCCATCATCAGATACAGCGAATACGTCCAATATGACTTGCCATGCCCTCTCTCCAGGTATTATGCAAAGCTCATCGACGTCTATGCAACCCGATTCACGTATACCGCGGTCGACGACACGTCCGAGTTCTATTGACTGTGGGCTCGGAGGTCCGGGTTCCCAAGAGCGGCCTGCTACTGGCCTTACTTCTGCACTGCACATTAGACCTCCTTGATTAGGGCGATCTGGGTAGGGAGTCATCAACTGAAACTTCACGCCAGCGAGTACGATCGTGTTTCCCATCTGGACTCTTGCTGATCCCTCCGCCCTTGGGAGTATTCCTACCTCGAGAGAAATTTCTCTCGATTCGAATCTTCCTCGTCCGTCGATTCTCAAATCGGATTCAGCCAGATCTGCCAGATGCTTCCTGAGAAGCTCAGGTACAAGAGGTATAGACATCAAGCCTCACCTCCCTTCAGGGCTCTGGCCATTATTTCGTGAATGTGAGAAGCAGCTTCCATGTTGTAGTCCCATGCTATCTTGAAATCCTCTTGAGAGAGATCGCCGTCCATCTGTAGGAATACGAGTTCTCCGCTGTTCGGAAGGATGCCCATGGGGAGGTCCGCTTCGCCGTAGTTATCTTCTTCTTTGTTGAGGTCACATACTACCACGCCGTTTACCTTTCCAGAAGCAACTGATACGACGAGATCGGTCATTGGTATGCCAGCGTGTGCGAGAGCAGCGGATGCAGCGGTTATCCCCGCGCATCGAGTGCCTGCCTCAGCACATAGAACCTCAATTTCGACTCTTATTTTTGACCTAGGATATAATTCGAGCAGTACGACACTTTCTAGTGCCTCTGCAGTCACCTTGCTTATCTCCCTACTTCTTCGGTTGAATCCTGGTCTGATTCGATCAGTTGTACTGAATGGCGCCATGTTGTAGCGTACATCGAGGACTGCTCTGTCTTGGCGTTGGATTTTACGAGGATGTGCCTCCATAGGCCCATACACCGCTGCAATAACGTCATTCAAGCCCCAGCGTACCCTCGCGGATCCGTCAGCGACAGGGACGACGCCCGTTTCAATCTCAATTGGTCTGCACTCAGATGGCTTTCTGCCGTCCATGCGTAATCCCTTGTCATCAATCATCTGAACATCTCCATATCCACCCATTATACATCACCTCTGTACTCGGAAATTTTCGCTTTCGTCATCATGGCACTGAGCTCTGCTCTGGCCGAGATGATCCCTTCTACATCTCCATCGATCCACACTCTCGCATTATCTGCGACAATGATTCTAGTATCGGTCTTTTCCTTTAGTTCCGATAGATTCGCACCTTTCGAGCCGATCACCCTGCCAAGCAAATGCGGATCGACAGACTCGACTGAACCGGTCTTGAGTTTCCTAAGGCCCATGCCCTTCATGGTTGCAACAGAGGAGTGGTTTTCCTCGACCTCTTGGATTCTGCAGAGAATTGCGTCGCCCACGTCTAATACTGAACGAAGTCCGCCGAAAGAAGCTTTAGAGGGCCCGAGTGACAAAGGAAGAATCGCATTGAAAGGAGCACCTATGTCAATGAACCAGATATTGTTCGTCATACCCTCGATGAATCCAATCACCAAGTCGCTTGGACGTGGCACATACGCTGTTCTTCGTGGCTGTATGCCGACGTTTTTTCCATCTTTCATCATTCTTCCCTGTTTAACAGCCTTCAGCCTTCCGTCGACGACGATTACGCCGTGACCTGGCTCGAGCTCTTTCGAGTCTCCGAGATCGTCGCCTGGTGCGACGAGAACGGACTCTCGACTTCCGTGCGGGCCCCCCGCACCTCGTCCTCTTGTCATGTCTATCGGGCCGGCGACCCTCCTACCCCTCATAACCGTTCACGTGGAAGGGGTGAGATGATTATCAATCGAGATGCTTGACTTCAGCGCGGCTACAACGCTTCATCACCTGGTCTATCAGATCGTGTCGCATCCCTCCTGGACAGGAGACAACACAGGCCCAGTCACCGTTTGAGAGCCATTCTTCTTTCTCAACTAAATCTCTTAGAACGCCCAATGCTCCACCATAATCTGAACCTGGTATTCTGAAAGCGATTTTTGCCATCACGAATTGAAGCGGGATGAGGGGCCGGAGCACTTTGATCGCATCTTCGACCTGTCTTTCTACAGAGAGGAAGGGGTCCACTGAGAATCTAGACTCAGTCAGAGCATTCTCTATTCTCGTCCTAGGATGAGGGGATTTCGTCTTGGGGTCTGTTGCAGTAGTTGCGATTGCATTGATGATTTTCTTTCGCTTTTCCTCTGTCATCTCTTTCCTTTGTTGGGTTGTCAGTTGAATCGAGCCCTTTTCCAATATTTTGGCAGCACACTCGTGTGTATCATTTGTTTCGAAGCTCTTCACTAAATCGCTTTCATTCGGCCTATCTCCCTGACGCGAGTCGGACCAGATTTCTTCAACAGCCAGCACATCTTCCATATTGACGCTGCCTGGATTCTTCTTCCACTGCTGAGCGAGCTCTGGGTCGACGAGTATCTCGTAACGGGAACCCCCTCGCTCAAGGCGGGCTATGACTGCATCATCCAGACTTACCATGCCAGTCGAAAGGGGAGGCGGCGCATATGTGTGCCGGCATCAGACTTTGCTAATGTGGGAGTCGGTAGCGTTACGATCGAGTTTGGTGTATCCATCGGAATCCACATATGCTATCTCAACGGCGTCTCCGTTCAGATCATCGTCAAGAGAGGATTTCAATGCTGTTAGCCCCATCTTGACTGCGGCGTTGAGAGTCATTCCCGGCTTCCAATTATCCTCGAAATACTCTATCACTTCAGAGCGGCCTCGACCTATGGCGCCAGCGTGGTATGACTGATAGGCGCCGGATGGATCCGTCTCGAATAGGTGGATTCCCTCCGAGTCTACGCCAGCAATGAGTAATGCGGTTCCATAGGGCCTAGCTCCGCCGTATTGTGTGAAAGACTGCTTATGGTCGCACATTCTCTTAACGAGAGTTGTCACGGGAATTTGGTCTCCATAAGTCATTCTATTCATCTGACACTGGACTCGTGCCCTATCAACCAACTGCCTTGCATCAGCAATCAATCCCGATGTGGTGAAACCTATGTGATCGTCTATCTTGTACATTTTCTCGATTGAGTCTATTATGATCAACTTGCTAGAGATTCGCTTGTCTACGATCAGTATTACTCCGTCTCGATACTTCAGGCCTACAGTGGTTGTCCCTCTCTTGACGGACTCCCTGGCATACTCGACCTGATACAAACGTCCATCAGGCGAGAATGTCGAAACTCCATGGTCATATCCCCTTCCACTAGGTTGCATCAATCCTCATCACCCCGGAAGGCCTCTTATCAATCTTGGTTGTCGGGAGGGTCGTGGCAGTCGAAGAGGGCGCATCGCAGACTCGGCGGGTCATAGTGCTACATTCAGGCGGCAAAGACTCGACATACGCAGCATGGTGGACACAGATGAAGGGATGGGAAATAGCAGCCTGCTGCACTGTACTGGTTGATTCCGACGATTCAATGATGTTTCAAACCGATTCATCGTGGATTTCCGGCCTTCAAAGCTCAGCCATGGGCTGTCCGTGGCTACCTGTTGTCAGTGAGGGTGAACCTGAGGCCGAGGTCTCAGACTTACTGCAGGGGCTTCATTCGGGGGTGAGCAGCGAGGTGGTCGAGGGATGGTTCCAGAAAAGGGGGTTAAACGCTCCAGAATTCGTAAATGGTATTGAAGGTCATTGGGACGGTATAGTGGTTGGTGCACTTAGGTCGGACTATCAGAAAACCAGAATCGAGAGATTGGGCGCAGAACTGGGAGTCTCGGTACACACCCCCCTATGGCACCATGATGGGCAACGCCACATGACGGACATAATCGCTCATGGGTTTGAGATTATGATGGTCTCAGTTTCATCAGATGGATTGGACTCTTCGTGGTTGGGACGAGTTCTGGATCATGACAGCTTGGAAGATTTGATTTCTCTCTCTAAGCAACATAGATTTCATCCAGATGGAGAAGGCGGAGAGTTCGAAACACTGGTACTGAGTGGGCCNCGANATGAGCGGTAAGATACNNNTTGANGGGNNNNCTCGATGGGATGGNANGCGAGGNACNTGGNANATCAAAANTGNNTCAATGTCCNATTGACNAAAGGCAATAGGCTCAAGGCGTGGACCTCGGCCCACATAATGTGTCAGTATCTCCGATAGACTACCGCTATGGACGTCCAGAGGCTAAAGCGATATGGTCCAGAGAGGGGCGGCACTCTCGTCAGTTGGCTGTTGAACGGGCTTTGGTTTCCGCGCATGCTAAGATGGGGAGAGTAAGCGCCGAGCATGATNATGAGATCGGCAGAATATCCGTCCCGGAGATCGTGACGGCNGATCGTGTCGATGAGATAGAGCAGGTTACCCGTCACGACATCATGGCACTTACGAAGGCGATGGCCGAGCAAGCGGGGGATGCAGCGTGGTGTATACATCTCGGAGCGACTTCTAATGATATCGTCGACACCGCAGTTGCGCTTCAAATAAAGGATTCTTTGAGGATGCAGAAAGAGGCTCTATCGGCTTTGATATCGACTCTATCGGATCTTGCCAGGAGGGAACGAGATACGGTCATGCTGGGTAGGACCCACGGCCAAGCCGCAGTCCCCATCACCTTCGGTCTGAAAATTGCAGTCTTCATCGATGAATTCGTACGCCACTACGAGAGGCTTTTGGAAGCAGAAGGACGGGTAACTGCTGGCAAATTCCTCGGAGCGGTTGGGACGGGTGCAGCCCAAGGAGATGGGGCCATGGAGCTTCAAAGGCTAATATTGGAGAGTTTGGGTCTAGCCGTACCTGTTGCAACTACCCAGGTTGTTGGGAGAGACAGNTACATCGAATGGGTTTCATGGATGGCTAACACCGCCACCAGCGTTGAGAAGTTGCTTCAGGAGATTAGGAACCTGCAGAGATCCGAAATAGCNGAAGTTTCAGAATGGTTCGATGTGAAGAATCAGGTCGGATCATCAACAATGGCACATAAGAGGAATCCTATAACAGCCGAAAATGCATGCGGTTTAGCGAGGATTGTCCGTTCGATGATCATCCCCTCATATGAGAATGCGCTACTGTGGCACGAGAGAGACCTTGCGAACTCATCCGCCGAGAGGTTCACNCTGTCACATTCAATGATACTGTTGGACGATATACTCTGGAAGTGTAACCGAGTTATGTCGAGATGTGTGGTCGATCAAGAGCGAATGCTCGCTAATATCGAGTCGCAACATGGTCTCGTGATGGCCGAGAAAGTCATGCTCGCACTTGTCGATGTTGGGATGCACAGGGATGCAGCTCACGAGGCACTGAGAGTGGCGTCGATGAAGGCATTGAATGACGGCTGCAATCTTCTCGAAACCTGTATGCTTGACACTCAGATAATGGAGCTTATGTCGGAGGCCGCGTTAGTGGATCTATTCGATCCAAGGGGGCATCTCGGTGTCAGCGGGGAAATTGTAGATGCAGCGATTGGCAGGGCAGAATCAGTCCTATCAAGATAGAGGAAATCAATAACCCTGAATTGGAGGGGGGACCATGATTGAAGATCATCGATCGGTGCATCTCGTACATGGGCCTGGCAATGATGGCATGCTGCTTTGCCTACAGATTGTGAAGAGGGCCTTGCTTTCCGGCTCTAGTGTCTTCTGGTTGGGAGGTCTTCCGGCAGCTCCAGCGAGGTCCGTACTCGGATCTGTGGATGAGGTATGTCTTTCTAGGCTCTTGATTGGATCTTCTGAATCAATCGATCCTGATTCTGCAGTCCTGAGGGAAGCGGACTTGGTGATAGTATGGCAATGGTGCACAAATCACGGCAGGGCTAGAAAGTCGGAGGTTACCAGGTTACAGAGAATTATGGATTCGGCCGACGGACGAGTTGTGGCTACATCCTTAGGCAATCAAGATGCGTCTGGGGCGGTCGGCATCACAGCCAGGTCTCGACCTATACTCGAAGAGATGGGGTTGGAGACATGGTTCCTAAGCAGACAAGACACGGAATCTAGACGCATCCTGAAATCCTCTGATCATGAGATAGCCCTGGAACGACATGATGGCGAGTTCTTGGTCGTATCAGGGTCATAATTTCAACCATAGACCCCCTCGACTCAAAACAACAATTCCGGAAGAATGAGGCTCAAGATTAGGGGGAGGATACAATTAGGCTAAATTACACCAGATCGATTCAATTCTAGGAATACGATTGCGATGCAGATTATGCTGATTATTATTCCAATAGGGCCTCTCTTGATTTTCGAAGACGGCTTGAATCCCAAGATTGGTTCGGCCTTGCTTGCTAGTTCTTCTTCCAGTTCACCCATGTCCTTCATGATGCTGGAATAATGTGTTCTGTTTATGATGAATTCGTCGATCGCGGTGAGGATATGATTTCAAAATATTCCATACCTCTTCTGAACCATCGGGCGGTCATGACTACGCCCGTATAAATCATAAATCACCCATGTGAGCACAATGCTGAGATTGAATGAAGTTGTTCCTAATTACCAAAGAGGATTGGAGGGATGCCGGCCCAGTTGTCAGGTTATTCAATGTGATTTTTGATGTGGCTAACTTACTTGTCGTAGTGGTAGCTATCCTAGCATTAGCAGATTGGGTTGGATTGTGATTGTTCGGAGTTAGAATCTGAAGACTCCTGAATAATCGGCAGGCATCATGATGCCGGCATCAGTCCTCCCACCACCTCTCTTTTTCTGGCAGAATATCAAAGTCCACTCGCCCATCTAGGGTGAATCCCCCATCGGAGAAGACGCGTATGCTCCAGCGACCTTTTGATTTCTCCGGGAATGATGCCCTTTTCAGATCCATGTCTCTCAACCACTTCCATCTCTCCCCCTCCTCTCCATGGTCCTGATCTTCGGCCGCTGACGGGTAAATCCCCACCCAGGCGGATCTGCCACTGGGGGGGTCGTTGATTCTGAAACGTACCGATTTGCCCTCAGTCGCCGCCAGTACCTCGATAGTCGGAGCCCCAGGGTCCTTTCGAGCAGCCATGGACTCGCGCAAGCTGGATCGAATGATTCCGAGCCNAACGAGCGAGAGAACGCTGATCCCCAACATGATCGAGCCGGCAATCCACGTGCCAGTACTTTCCACGACTTTTTCCCCGTCCTGTATCCACATGGGGATCTCGTAAGAGAAGTCATTCGNATATGCGGAAATATCNGTGTAGCCCGCCATACACCCGTAACAGGCCCGTCCGATCTTCACCAGATTCCCTCCTTTCTGCTCTGGCCAAACATCTGCGCTGCACCCGCTCCCGGGATGAGC